>CALFML010000782.1 GCA_937879845.1 uncultured Myxococcales bacterium | reverse complement strand
GTCCCTTGGAGCCCGATCTGGCCGCCCCGGTGGATCTCGGCGCCCCGGCGGATCAGAGCCCAACCGATGCCCCGACGATCCTCACCATCTCCCCGTCGAGCGGCTCCAATGCCGGCGGGACGCAGCTCACGATCACCGGAACCGGATTTCTGACCGGGGCCAGAGTGACGGTCGGCGGTGCGGCCTGCGGCGCGGTGGCGGTGGTGGACGACACCTCCATCACCTGTATAACCCCGGCCAAGGCCGCTACCTGCGGCGCGGTCGCCGTCATCGTGACCAATCCCGACAACCAGTCGGCGATGAGCAACGAGTTCTCCTATGCGCCCCGGATCTTCGCTTTGGCCGGCGGCAGCAACATCGTCAACGGCGCCGGCAGCCGCAGCGCCGTGGTCGCGGACGTAAACGGGAATTACGGTTCTACATACATCGGCTGAGGGACCGCCACCAGTAGGAGATCGAACCATGGACACCGCAACCGTTCCGACCGTTCCGACCGTTCCGACCGTTCCCAAGCATGACCCAGGTCCCCCAAGAGTTCTGCGTGATGGTGTAATCGTCGGCGCCGAGCATGCCGCGGTCTCTGCCGCCCAGGGTGAACTGCACGGTCGAGCCGCCGCCCCCTATCTGGAGTCCGCCAGCGATGGATTTCCCGTCTATCAGCGCATCCTATCGCTTGGTGGATTCATCCAGCGACCTGACGTAGTCCCTTGCTGCGAATACAAATCTGTTCTGCCCTCCTTTCAAAGTTCCAAGCGGTCAGCAGCGCTAGACCTGTCACGATCGACGTCTGCCCGAGCAGACCTTGCACCGGAGTCGAGCCCGGTCAGTTCGTACGCATAGCTCCCACGCCCGTCCGCGTGCCGATCCGACCGCCGATGGATTCGGTACCTGGCACCCGAAGAGGGAATGGCGCAAGGATCGAGCATGAATCCATCTTGTGGGACGACGATGCGGAGCTCCGCTTGCACCGCCGCGGCGATAGGGGCCAAGAGCAGTGGAGCGGCGACTGCATCGGACCCAATAAATTGCAGCGATAGAGAACCAGCGCCCGTGTAAAATGCGTCGGTATGCTCTCCCGAGAAGAAGAGGAGCGGATCCTCGAGGCGGCGATGGCGCGCGGGTGGCTTTCGCGCTCCTCGGTGCCTCCCTCCGCAGAGACGCCGAAGCCGGCGGATACCGCGGCGTCGCCCCGCTGGAGCCCCCGCATCGATCGGCTGATTGCGCGTGGGGATCTGGACTCTGCGGCGGTTGAACAGCTCCAGCGGGAGGGGGGGCAGTCGTCGGCCCCGCCAGTCCTTTCGACTTCTGCACCAGCGCTCCCCGGAACCAATTGGGATCGCTATGAGATCCTCCGGCTCATCGGAGAGGGCGGCATGGGCGTGGTCTATGAAGGCTACGACCGCCGTCTGCTGCGGGCGGTGGCGCTCAAGTTCATTCGCGGCGAACCCCAAGGCGGGGCACGGCGCTTCCTGCAGGAAGCGCGCGCCCAGGCGCGCATCGAGCACGACCATGTCTGCAAGGTCTATGAAGTCGGAGAAGTAGGCGGCAGAGCATACATCGCCATGGAGCTCATCCAGGGGCTTCCGCTCTCGCACGCGCAAGCTCAGCTCCGCCTGGAGGAGCGCATCCGCGTCCTCATCGACGTCGCCTCCGCGGTGCACGCCGCGCACCGCATCGGGGTGATACATCGCGACCTCAAACCGAGCAACGTCATGATCCAGCGCCGAGAAGACGGTACGCTGCGGGCGACGGTCATGGACTTCGGGCTGGCGCATGATCCGCAGGCCGATGAGCAGCTGACGCGCTCCGGCGCGGTGCTCGGGACGCCGGCTTATATGTCGCCGGAGCAGGCGCGCGGAGACACGCGTAACGTCGATCGGCGCAGCGATGTCTACAGCCTGGGAGCGATCCTGTATGAGCTGCTCACGCTCCAGCCGCCTTTGCTCGGCTCCTCGACGATCGAGACGCTCCTCAAGGTGATGCAGGAGGAGCCGCGCCCGCTGCGCAAGCTGGCGCCGACCGTGCCGCGCGATCTGGAAACGATCGCGCACAAGTGCCTGGAGAAGACGCCGAACCGCCGATATGAATCGGCGCAAGCGCTGTGCCGCGATCTGCAGGCATACCTCGACGGTGAGCCCATTGCTGCGCGACCGCCGTCGCTGCGGCAGCGGCTGATCTACCGGCTGCGGCGCCACCGCCTGCTCTTTGCGGTGTCGATCTTCTCGCTGCTCGTGGTGGCTGCGCTCTCTGGAGTCCTTCTGCGGGGGCGGCTGCAGGCGGCCCGCAGGCTCCGCATCGAGCAGCGCTTCGGCGAGCAGGCCCGCGAGATCGAAGCCATCATGCAGTATGGGTACATGGCGCCCTTGCACGACATCGGGCGTGAGCGGAGCCGCGCCATCAAAGAGCTGCGCAGCATCGAGGCGCAGATGCGCAGCGAGGGCACCGTGGCGACGGGCCCGGGTTATTATGCCCTGGGTCGAGGGTACCTGGCGATGCAGGACTATGCGGTCGCGCTGGCGCGGCTTGAGAGCGCCCGCCGCGACGGCTATGGGGCGCCCGGCTTGTCCTACGCGCTCGGACGCGCGCTGGCGGAGCTTTATCGCCGGGAGTGGGCGCTCTCGGAGTTCATCGGTGACGCAGGCGCGCAGAAGATGCGTCGCGCAGAGCTCGACCGCCTCTATCGGCAGCCGGCGATCGTGCAGCTGACCGCCTACGCCAGCTCGAGCAGCGAGAGGGGTGCTGGGGAGCTAGAGTACGTGACCGCGCTGCTGGCCTACTGCCACGGCGATTTCCCGCAGGCGCTCACCCACGCCCAGCAGGCCGTGGTCCAGCTGCCCTGGCTCTATGATGCCGGTCGGCTCACCGGCGACACGTACATGGCGCTCGGCTTGAACCGGGTCGAGGCGCACGACTTCGCCGCTGCGCTGTCTCAGTTTGCCCAGGCGCGCGCGGCGTATGCGGCGGCGGCAGAGTTTGCACGCAGCGACGCCCTCGTGCGAAACGGGCTCGCCATGAGCTGGATGCACTCGCTAGGCAGCTCCTCGATCGGGCTGGGTCGCGCGCCAGAGACGCAGCTGCAGTCGCTCCTGGCCGCGACCGAGCAGTCGCTGATCGCCGATCCGCAGCAGACCGACGCGTACCGCATCGAGCTGGAGGGCTACCAATACTTATTCCAATATCGCGAGGCCCGCGACGAGCTCGGACCTGAAATCGACACCGCCATCGCCTTGGCCGAAAAGCTCATCAAGACCCGGCCGGAGCTTACACCGATCCTGCTCGAGTACTACGTCCTGAAGAACTCCCATGAGCTCAAGCACGGACTTGATGGCAGCGTCTCTCTGGCCCGGTTCGAAGAGCTGGCGCATGAATTTCTGCTCAGCAAAGACATCCAAAACGTCGCCAATCCCGGACTCATTCGTGAGGCCCTGTACAGCGCCGGCGCCATGGGGCTGAAGGCGGCCGCGCAAGCGTTGACCGTGGGCCGCGACCCCGCGGCGTATTATCCGCAGATCGAGTTCTGGCTCGGGGAGATAGAAAAGATTTCCGCGGCGCAGCAGTACACGACCACGCTCCGGGCACGCTACCTGACCCTCCGTGGCGAGGTGCTGCTCAAGCAGGGAGCCTCCCCGATGGAGCCGCTGAACGCGGCGCTTTCAATCCTCACGCAGACCGAAGCCAGGAAAGAGCAGGAGATTCCAGCTTTTCTGTGCCATATCTACGGGCTGATGTTGGAGTATCAGGTGCTAACCCGCGAGCCGGTTGTCGATCGCGCCCGGATGGAGCGTCATCTGGATGAGATGGAGCGCAGCAGCTTCTCCTGGCTGTGGAAATACCCACGGGTGCTGTCGTTCTACCTAGCGCTGGCCAGGCTGGATCTGCACCAGGGTCACGATCCCGAGGCGGAGCTGGTCAGGCTCGCGAACGCGATAAGCCGGTGCCGGCAGAGCCAGGGCTGCCGGAGCGGCACGGTGAGCCTGGGGCAGAGCGAGCTGCTGCGCGCGCGCTGGCTCCTGCGCGCGGCGCGTCCCGACGAAAGGGCGATTGATGCGCACCTTCAAGCCGCGCAGCGCCACTTGGACGAGGCGCTGCAGACCGAAGGTCATCAGGCCAGCACCTACCGCAGCGCCGCGGAGCTGCGGCGCTGGCAGGCCGAGTGGGCGCTGCTCCGCCGGGAGGCGGCCGCGGCTGCAGGCGTAACTGGAGAGGGACTGCAGCTCGCAGCGCGCGCGCATGCGCTTGATCCGCTGGACCAGGAGACGGTGGCGCTCCAAGGAGCGCTGCAGCTTCTAAAGGCGCGGGCGCTGGCCGGGACTGCGGCGGGTCAGCATGCCGCGCAGGCCGCTCGCGCCTGCCTGGAGGCGGCGCTCCGAGAAAATCCGCTCCTGCGCCGAGAGTTCGAGCCGCTGCGGGTCGAAGCAGCGCAGCGCGCCGAGGGTGGCTGGCCGGCAGCAGCGGGCCGTGTCGCGGCGGGGCAACGGCTGTAAGATAAGGGGGGAAGGACCAGAGATGGCCACGCGACACGACCACTCGACCCAAGACGCCTGCGAAGAAGGCGGACCGCTCGGCGCAGCGAGCCTTTCGAAGGAGCCCGGCGCTGTCCTCCTCTATGACGGCGAGAGACCGACCTGCCGGGCGATTCCTCTGGGGGAGGCCGCGCTGGAGCTTGGCCGCGGTTGCGCTGCGCTTGGTGCCAACGAAGATCCAGCGATGTCGCGAAAGCATGCCTGCCTGGCCTACCGGCAGAGTCGCTTCCATATCACTGATCTGGGCGGCAGAAACGGCAGCACGCTCGACGGAAAGCTGCTGCATGGCGAGGTGGTGTCAAGCTCCCCGCGCGTGCTGCGCCTGGGACACAGCCTGCTGCTGCTCTGCCACGACGTCCGCCCCTACCGGGTGCTGGGCGTCAACGTCGACGGGTCGCGCATCGAAGGGCCGGCGCTGCAGCAGGTGATGCGCCAGGTGGCGGGGCTGTCGATGCTCAGCCGCACCCTGCTCATCCTCGGTGAGAGCGGTACTGGCAAGGAGTCCCTCGCGCGCGCCTTCCATACGCACGGGCCAAGGCCAGGCGGACCGTTTCTCGCAGTCAACTGCGCCACCATCCCTGAGGGGCTGGCCGAGCGGCTGCTCCTGGGCGCGCAGAAGGGCGCCTACTCCGGCGCGGTCGCCGACAGCCCGGGCTATCTCGCCGAATCCTCGGGCGGCACCCTATTCCTCGACGAAATTGCGGAGCTCGACGCCGCCGTGCAGGCGAAGCTGCTGCGGGTCCTTGAGACCGGCGAGGTGACGCAGCTCGGGGCAACGCGCGCGCGCCGGATCGAGCTGCGCACTTGCTGCGCCACCCACAAACCGCTGCGTGAGCTTGTCGCGCAAGGGAAGTTCCGCGCCGATCTGTTCTTCCGTCTGGCGACGCCGCACGTCGAGCTGCCGCCCTTGCGGCGGCGGCCGGAGGAGATCCCTTGGTACGTATTTAACACCGTGCGCGAGACCGACTCCGCCCTGCGCGCCCAGGCGTCGCTCATCGAGACATGTCTGCTGCGCGCCTGGCCGGGGAATGTTCGCGAGCTGCTGCTCGCGGTCCGCACGGCCAGCCTCCTGGCGCGCCTCGATGGCTGTACTAACGTCGGTGCGCAGCACTTGGACGGGCAGGCCGGAGCCGAGCTCCGGGCGGCGCCGGGCCAGGGGCCGGTGGGACCCCCGGCCACCTCGTCTCCAGCTCCGTCGGCCGATGAAGGCGCGGGCGCGGACGACGAAGCAGCCGTCGCCCCCCCGCAGCCAGCCACCGCTGAGGCCACGCTCAGCCGGGCCGAGGTGGTGGCGGCGATCGTCAAGGTCGACGGCAACGTCTCTGCGGCGGCGCGCGAGCTCGGTCTGCAGCGGACACAGCTGCGTCGTCTGCTGGTGCGGTACCAGATCAACGTCCAGAAGCTGCGCGATCTGACCTGAGCCGCGGATGGCGGCCAGCGCGCGGCTGGCGCCCGGTCCTCTGGGGGTTGCTCTGCTGGCTCCGAGTCGCCCGCTGGTCTATGTGCCCGCGGCATGCCAAAGATGTGCCGGCGGGCGTGCCAGGCGCGGCTCCAGGCTCGCGGACTCCTTGCCCAAAAGGCGGCCACTCCCACCAGCGCTGTGCCAGGCGCAAGTCCAGGCCGCAAATGCAGCGTCGCAAGCGGGCGTATCGTGCGCGCCGTCGCCTGATCTGCGCCGGCCCTGCGGACAGCGCTGTCTGCGGTGCCGCTGCGCAGGGGGCCGGCTCTGCGCGACGCAGCGGGCCGCGCGACCGAGCGGCCCGCAGTCGCCCCAGCTCTGAGTCGGCAGCGGTGGCATTCTTCTTGCGGAGTCGCCTCAGCACGCGGCCCCGTCGTCGCGTCAGTCATTCGTTAGGAGGAAAGGATGCTCACGCGACAGCTGCGAAAAAGGAATCTGCCTAGTAAAGCACTGTGCCGGCTTGGTCTTGTCGGTACCTTGGCCGGAGCTTCGATTTTGTATGGCTGCGTCGACAAGGGGCTGGATGGGAGCGGCCGTGCGGACCCCGGCGCGGGCGATGGCTCGGTGAGCAGCTCCATGCCCGACAGCGCTAGTCTGCCTGCTCTGGACGGCGGCGCCGCCGGCGACGGCGGTAGCGGTGGCGCCGACGGCGACGGCAGCGGAGCCATCGATCAAGGAGCGGACCTGCGATGCGTGCCCAGCGCGACGCCGGATGTTCCTGATACGCTGCATCAAGACACCAACTGCGATGGCATCGACGGCGACAAAGCCGCAGCGATCTTTGTCGCGCCAAGCGGCAGCGACACAAACCCCGGTACTCCGGAGGCTCCGGTAAAAACGATCGCCAAAGGGCTGATGCTCGCCGCCAGCCAGGCAAAGACCGCGCTGTATCTGTCCCAGGGAACCTACGCCGAGCAGGTACGGCTGGAGAGCGGGATCAGCATCTACGGCGGATTCGATGCCGCCAACCAGTGGCAGCGAGCCAGCACCAACATCGTGGTGATCGGAGCGGGCTCCGCGGCGTTGATCGCCACGGACCTCGTCAAGGAGACCCATGTCGAGGACGTCACCATCCAGGCCGCAGATGCCAGGTCTGGCGACTCGAGCTATGGCATCGTGGCGGCGAACTCGCCGGGACCGCTGTTCCTTCGTTACGCTCGCGTCAGCGCCGGCAACGGCGGTAACGGCGCAGATGGGACCCGGGGCGTCAACGGAGCAAGCGGCAGCCGGGGTGGAGATGGAACGCCCGCGCTCATGAGCAGCCTGGGACCGCGCGTCGGAGGGGCGGGAGGTACCTCCTCCTGCGCACAGACCGGCGGCAGCGGGGGGACGGGAACGGACAAGGGCGGCGGAGCCGGAGCGGCCGGCGCGGGGAATCCGGGCTCCGGCGGAGCCGGCGGCCTCGCGGCGTCCCTCTGCGTGGTCGAAAAGGGCCAGCCCGGCGCCGCCGGCGGCAACGGGGCAGCGGGCAGCAGCGGCATAAACGGCGCTGCCGCGGCCAGCTTCGGCCAGGCTACGGCGAGCGGCTACGTTCCAGCATCCGGCAGCCCGGGCAGCGCGGGGACGCACGGCACCGCAGGAGGAGGCGGCGGAGGAGGAGGCGGCGGCAGCGCCAATCCGTTCTGCAACGCCGATGCAGGAGGAGGAGGCGGCGGCGGCGGCGCGGGCGGATGCGCCGGGACCGGAGGCACCGGCGGCGGCGGCGGCGGCGGCTCGTTCGCGGTCTATGCCTATCGCAGCATGCTGACCGTGAGTGACTGCCAGCTGAAAAGCGGCAGCGGGGGCCGGGGCGGCCAGGGCGGCAACAGCGGCGGCGGCGGCAGCGGCGGCGGCGGCGGCCTGGGGGGCGACTCGGTCATGGGCGATGAGGCCGCGGCCGGCGGCAACGGCGGCAGCGGGGGCAGCGGCGGCGCGGGCGGCGCAGGTGCGGGCGGCACCGGGGGATCGAGCTACGGAATCTACGGGTACGGGTCGACGATCGCCACCGCGAACGTGAGCATCGCTACAGGAACGGGCGGCGCGGGCGGCAGCGGGGGCCTGGGCACCGTCGCCATCGCGCCACCGGGAAGCAACGGCACCGCCGCCGATCAGAGCCTCAACTGATCGACCCTTATCCATGCGGCCTGTAATTTTGACCCTTGGCCAACTGGCGCGGGAAGCGCGCGGCGGGGGGTCCCGGCCAGCCTAGCCGGACGGGGGGCGCGGGAAGGTGCCCCTTGTATTAGAGACGCGGCACTTCCTAGCACTCGGCGCGACGCGGCGCGCGCTTCAGCGCAGGCGACCAAGTTACCCGCGAGCAGTATTCATCGCTGGCACAAACGGCAAAATCCAGCGGTGGTTCGTGGCCCCCAGGGGCGATTGAAGCGCTCGCGCAGGCCCACTCCGGCTGCGCTCCGATAGGGACGCCGCCCTCCTTCCGCACCAAAGCCGCTGCCCTCTCATCTCTTCCCTTCATCGTTGAACAATCCAAAGGATGTGTCTCGAGCGGGAACGCAACCGGGGGTCGCCCTGCTCGGCGGCGTCCACCTGCAGCGCGGCTCGATGCTCCGCAGTCGGCGTTCAGATGGCTGCCGGCGTACCGGGCAAAGCGGAGGCCTCTTAGATGGGTCGACTTACTGCTGACGGTGCGCCGGGCAGCATTCGGACCGGAGCCGTGGAGGGCGGCCGGAAACGGGCAGCGCCTGGTCGCCTGAGCCCTCTATTTCTCGTCGGAAGATCGGCAACGATTGGTCGGCCCCTGGCACAGCTCTGGCTCCAGCCGCGAGCTGGCCGCAACCTGGCAGAAGTCTCCTCAGGCGCGTTGCGCAGCTGTTTTGGCATCGCGTTTGCTTTCTCCTTGGGAACGGAGTGAGCGCAAGGACTCACGACCACCCAAAGGAGAAGTCCCATGAAGATCCAGACGAACATCAAAGCCGGCGGCGCCAAGATCAACCACAATCAGACCAGCCTGAAGATTCAGACGAACAGCGAGGCCGACGGCGCCAAGATCAATCACAATCAGACCGGCCTGAAGATCAGGACGAACATCAAGGCCGGCGGCGGTAGCTGGAACCACAATCAGACGTTTGCGCCTTTGCCGAACGATCAGTGATGGTTGGCTATGTGCAGTAGCCGCTGCGCCTGATTACGACGCCGCGCGCAGGCTCTGTAATCTCTGGCGGCAGTTCTGCACGCTCGGGTGGGACTCTGCCAGGGAGCGGGTAAAGATCTCCAGCGCCCGCTCGAGCAGCTCTGCCGCCGGTGACCGCTCGCCGCGAGCGTGCAAAAGGACTCCCAGGTTGTGACAAGTCAGCGCGACCTCGATATGCGCCGCGCCGAACAGCGCTTCCTTAATCGCCAGCGACCGGCGGAACGTGGCGACCGCCTCCTCGGGCCGACCGGTGGCGGCGAGCAGCGCGGCCAGGTTGTTGAGATTTACCGCAACCTCATAATGCCCGGGTCCGTAGAGCGATTCGAAGCTCGCCAGCGCCTTCCTGTAGATCGGCTCCGATTCCGCGTAGCGCTGTAGTCCGTCGAGCACCCCGGCCAGGGCCACCGCGTCGGCCAGCGTCGCCGGATGATCATCGCCAAGCAGCGCCGCCCGCAGCTCACAGGCTTTGCGCGACAGTGGCTCCCCCTTTTCGTAGTCACCGCGCGCGTGCTCAAGTCCTCCCAGGTTGTGATACAGAGTAGCCTGCAACATGACGTCCGACGGCACCGCCGACTCGACGAGGTGTAAGGCCCGCTGATAGAGCCGCTCCGCCTCCGTGAACGCTGCCGTATACTTATACAGGACCCCCAGGTTGTTGAGCGCCTCTGCGAGGTGGCCATCCGTTTCCGCAAACGCCGCCTCCGCCAGCGTCACTGCCGCGCGCAGCGGCCGCTCCGCTTCCGGGTAGTGTCCAAGCTCGCGCAAGAGCGATCCGACCAGCGCCATCGCGCGCAGACGCAGCCGCGCTCCATCCGGCGAAGGGAGGTCCGCCGCCACTGCTTCCAGGCTCGCCAGCGCCTTCCCAGCGTCGGCGGCTGCCTCACTGTATCGCCCAAGCTGCTGCAGCAGCTCCGCGCGATCGCAGAGCAGGTTGGCGACATCGGGGGAGCCCTCCCCCGCGAGCTGACGCATCGCGGAAAGCGCCTCCTCGCAAACAGCAAGGGCCTCCACCATTCGACCTGCCGCTTGCAGCTGCGCTGCTGCCGCCTGACGCTCCAGCACCCGCTCAAGCTCCCGCACCGCCTTCTGATCATCCATGATCGAATTATCCATCAGGATACGCGGCCTGGCACCCTCCTTTCTGGCGTGCGCTTTGCTTGTTCCAGAGTCGTCGTGATGTATCCGGGCTTCACCCGCACCATGCGCGGGCTCCTGGCTGAGCGCTTGCTCAGCGGCTGGCTGGGGGCTGGCATCGGAGCTGCCATGCTGATTGCCTGGGGGCTGTGGCTTTCCCGGGCGCACCTTCAGGTCATCGAGACCAGCGACCACGCGCGCATCGAATACGAGAGTCCGCCGTTTTACGTCGATGTGCCGCTTGCCGGACGGGTGATCCTGAACCGTCTGACCCTGCACCAGCGTCGCAAAGCCGGAGAGGTGCTGCTGGAGATCGATAGCTCCGTGGAGGCCCAGCGTCTTGCAGAGGGCCGGGCGCGGGAGCAGGGCCTGCGGCAACAGCTGGATTCGCTCGCAGCCGAGCTCGCGGCACGAATCGGCGCGGAGAAGGCGCAGGTGCGCGAGGCGCGGGCCGGGCGCGCGGTGGCCAAGCTGCGCGCAAAGGAGGCGGAAGAGCGAGCCAAGCGGGCGGCGATCGAGGCGGAGCGCTACGCGCGGCTGCGCGGCCAGGCGGCGGAGCTGGAGGTCCTGCGCGTCCAGTCGCTGGCGCGGGAGCGACAGACCGACTATGCGGCGCGCGCGAAGGAGGCGCAGCAGGCGCTCCGCGAACAGCAGCTGCGGCGCGGATTCGGACGGCTGCACGTCGCCCAGCTGCTGAGCGAACAGACGCGGCTAAAGGGGCAGCTGGTCGTTGCGCAGGCCGGCGTCGCGACGATCGCCGCGGAGGTGGAGCGCCACCGCGTCCGTGCTCCCTACGACGGTTACATCGCCGCATCGCGGCCCGTGCCCGCCGGGAGCCTGCTGCAGCCGGGGGAGCGCCTGGCGACGATGCTTCCCGATGCCCCGCTGCGCGTGGTGGCGCTGTTCGAGCCGGCGGCGGCCCAGGGCCGCGTGCGCCCCGGCCAGCCGGCGTGGCTGCGCCTACATGGGTTTCCCTTTACGCAGTATGGGCGGCTGCCCCTGTGCGTATCGCGTCGGGCCGATGAGCTGCACGATGGCGTCTTGCGCATCGAGCTCCAGATCGTCGATGGCGGGCGAGGCTTTCCGGTGTCGCTCTCGCATGGGCTGCCGGGCAGCGCCGACATCGCGGTCGAGACGGTGACGCCGGTGGAGCTGCTGCTTCGCGCGATCGGCCGGCTCCTGACCCCCATGCGGACGCCGCAGGATACCGTTCGATGAAGCGCTGGCTGGTTCCCGAAGTCATCCAGAGCTCGGCGATGGACTGCGGTCCCGCGGTGCTCAAGAGCCTCCTTTCGGGGTGCGGCATCGAGGTCGGCTACGGCCGGCTGCGAACCGACTGCGCGACCGATGTGGATGGCACATCGATCGATGCCCTGGAGCAGCTCGCCAATCAGTATGGCCTGCGTGCTGAGCAGGTGCTCGTTCCCGCGGACCACCTGCCGCTCAAGTCGGGAGCAACTCTTCCCGCCATCGCGGTCACCAAGCTGCGCCATGGTGGCACGCACTTCGTCCTGCTATGGAACGCCGCCGCTTCCTTCGTGCAGGTGATGGACCCGGCCATCGGCCGACGCTGGCTGCGCTGGGAACGATTTCTGCAAGAGGCGTACATCCATGAGGCGGTCGTTCCCGCGGCGGCCTGGCGGGAGTGGGCGGGCAGCGAAGCCTTCCTCGCCCCACTCAGCGCGCGGCTGGGGGCGCTCGGGGTGGACGCGCAACCGCTGCTGCAGTCGGCGCTTGGTGACGATGGACCCGGGCGCCTCTCGCACCTGGACGCGGCGGTGCGTATGGTTACTGCGCTCGTACGCAGCGGCGGCATTACTAAGGGGAAGCAGACGGCCTCTCTGCTCGCGGGAATCTACCAGGAGGCCGTTGCAAACGACGACGCAGCCTTGGTGATACCCGCAGAGTTCTACTCAGCGCAGCCCGCTCCCGCGGGAGCTGAGGGCGAGCCGGTGATGATGACTGTGCGCGGGGTCGTGCTCGTGCAAGCGCTGGGGTCCGCCGGGGCTCCGGCTGGCGCCCTACGGCCTGCGGCGCAGCTCTGGCAGTCGCAGGAGCTGAAAGAGGACTCGCTCATTAAGGGGCTGTGGGCGCAGCTGGATGGGCCGAGTCGGCGGATCGCACTACTTATTCCCATCTGCGCCGCACTGGCCGCGCTCGCAGAGTCGGCGGAGCTCGTGCTGCTGCGGGCGATCATGGAGGTGGCGCCGCAGCTCGGCCTGCCGGGGCAGCGGTTCCTGGCGCTGGCGACCTGCTTGCTCTTGTGCCTTTCGGTCCTGGCATTCGACCTAGGACTGTCCGCGAGCGCCTTCACGATCGGTCGCCGCATCGAGATCCGGCTGCGCCTGGCGCTGCTCTCCCGCCTTCCCCGCCTTGGAGAATCCTACTTCGGCAGCCGTCCGGTGTCGGACCTTGCGGATCGTAGCCATCAGCTGTTCCGTGTGCGCGAGGTGCCTGTACTCCTTTCCGCCTTCTTGCGCACGCTCGGACAGCTGCTATTCACCACGGGTGTGCTGGTCTGGTTGAGTCCGCGGGGAGCTCCTACGGTTCTGCTCCTTTCAGGGCTCGCCGTCGGTTTTCCAGTCCTTTTGCAGCCGCTCCTCATAGAGCGCGATCTGCGCGCGCGCAGTCACCAAGGGTCGCTGGGCCGCTTTCACCTGGATACCCTGCTTGGAAAGACTCCGCTGCGCGCGCACGGCGCCGAGGCGCCGCTGCGCGCCGCGCACGAGGACCTGCTATCAGAGTGGGCGGCAGCCAGGCGGTCGCTCGGTCGCGCGGTGGTGCTGCTGCTGGGTGGTCAGGGGCTCGCCTGTACGATCCTGCTCTCCGCGCTGTGGGTGGGTTATCTGGGGGAGTATCGCGATCCCAGCGGGCTCTTGATGGTTGCCTATCTATCTCTCAACGTACCGGCGCTGGGCCATACAATGTCGCTGTACCTGCGGCAGTATCCGGCCCTGCGCTCGATTCTTTTGCGATTGCTCGAGCCACTGCAAGCGCAGCTCGCAGAGGATGCGCCGAGCGCGCCAGCGGAGTCAGAGCTCACCAGCTCAGCCGGCGTCGATGTGGTCCTCTCTGGAGTCGAGATCCGGATGGGAGGCCAGGCCGTTCTGCGCGAAGCCGAGCTCCGCATCCCGCCAGGAAGCCATGTGGCCATCGTCGGTGTCTCTGGAGCCGGCAAGTCGACTCTGCTCGGCATCCTGCTTGGCCTGTATCGGCCGTCGGCGGGGAGCGTAACGATAGATGGCGCCGAGCTCACCGGCCAGACTCTGGCGCGGCTTCGTCGGGAAACGGCGTGGGTCGATCCTGCGGTGCAGCTCCACAACCAATCCCTCCTCACGAACCTGCGATACGGCGGCGGCGCCGATCCTGCTCCGCTCCCCGAAGTGCTGACGCTGGCCGATCTGGAGCCCGTGGTCGCGCGCCTGCCCGATGGTCTGCAGACGCCACTGGGCGAGGGCGGGTCGCTGCTCTCCGGTGGAGAGGGCCAGCGGGTCCGGCTGGGCCGGGCGCTGTCGCGGGCTCGCCCGCGCCTGGTCTTGCTCGACGAGCCTTTTCGTGGACTCGGGCGGGCGGAGCGGCGCGAGCTCTTGCGCCGGGTGCGCACGCGCTTTGCGGAAGCCACGCTGCTCTGCGTCACCCACGACCTCACGGAGACGCTGGATTTTCCACGCGTGCTGGTCATCGAGTCCGGCCGCATTGCTGAAGACGGTGCGCCGGACGAGCTGCGGGCGCGTCCAGCGGGCCGCTACCGCGCGCTGATCGATGCGGCGGTGCAGGTAGCCGCGGAGGTCTGGGGCAGCTCAGGGTGGCGGCGGCTCCGGCTTGCAAACGGACAGCTGCGCGAGGAGTCCTGAGCCGTGCCGACATGCCACGCGGAGCTTGCGCTGCCCCTCTGGCCGTTTTCACAAGCGGAAGAGGCCCTGACGGCCCTGGCCAAGGCCGCCGGGCTGGGGCCCCTGGAGACCGGGCGGCCTGCCGAGTCTCCAGCGGCGCCGCACCTGAGCGCGGACCAGCTCGGGGCCTGGCTTGACGAAGCCGCGCCGCGGTACGGTCTGGAGGCGCCCGGGGTAGTGGCCACCGGGGGCGAGCTGACCTGTGTGCTGCAGCGGGCGAGCCCCGGACTTTTCTATGTGAGCCAGCGGGGGCTTCTGGCTCTGCTCTCCGCAAGTCGAAGTCGTTTGACGTTGCTTGGCCCGGATCTGCAGCGATGGACCCTTCGGCGCTCACGCGTCGAGCAACTGATCTTCGAGGAGGCCGCGGCGGCGCATCGTCCGGCCGTTTGCTCGCTCCTTAGGCGACTGCAGCTCTCCGCGCGCAGGCGGGCGCAGCTCGAACACCGACTGCTCGCGCAGCGGCTGTCCGCCGAGCCGGTCGCGACCGGCTGGCTGCTCCGCCAGGCCCCCGGAGGACCGCTTCGAGGCCGCGGTCACCGGGCGAGCATTCTCTCCGACCTCACGCGAATCGGAATCGCTTATCTTCTAAGCTATGCGTGCGGACTGCTGGCGATCCTGCTCCTTGGGCGGGGGGCGCTTGGGGGGCGACTCGATGTCGGGTGGCTGCTTGGGAGCCTTCTCCTTATCGCTCTAGCCGTCGCACTGCGTTTTGGCGGGGTCGCCGTTGAGGAGCGGCTGGGCTCTTTGGCCGGGGCCCTCCTCAAGG
Source organism: uncultured Myxococcales bacterium (assembly GCA_937879845.1). Taxonomy (GTDB): domain Bacteria; phylum Myxococcota_A; class Polyangia; order Palsa-1104; family JAEUJZ01; genus CALFML01. The sequence continues at coordinate 4,384 of CALFML010000782.1, read as the reverse complement.
AGCGGCTGCTGCTAGGCGCCTTGCGCGCAGACAGCCTGATGGTGCGTCAAGACGGCATCGGTCGCATCCTGGGGCGCATCCTAGAAGCAGAGTCTCTGGAGTGGCTTATATCCGGCGGCGGACTCGCTCTGCTGCTAGGGGGCCTGGAGCTGCTTTGGGCGGCGCTGTTGCTCGCGGCGGTGCCGGGCGGGCGGCCGCTGCTCATACTTCTCGCCGTGTACTGCGCAGCCGCTCTTGGCTTGTCGATCGGGTTCCTTCAGCGCTACCGGGGCTGGGCGGCGGCGCGGCTTTCGCTGTCGGCGCGGACGATCGAGTCGATGGTGGGCCACCGCACGCGGCTCGTGCAGCTGCCGGTGGGCGATTGGCACAAGGACGAAGACGCGGCGCTGGCGGGTTACCAAGCGAGGTCGCAGGCCCTGGACCGCGTGGCCATGGTCCTTCACGGTGTGCTTCCCCGCGGCTGGCTCCTGGTTTCGCTGCTCGGTCTCATGCCGCAGCTCCTGTGGGTCCGTGCGGTGACTCCGGAGCTGGCGGTTCTCCTGTGGGTGGTGCTGCTTTCGTCGCACTCTTTCGGCCAGCTTGGAGCGGGACTCTTGCGGCTGGGCGGCGTCCTGGTCGCCTGGGAGCAGGTCTCGCCCCTGCTCACTGCCGCAGCGCTTGAGCCGGCCCCGCCGGCAGCGCCGGCCGAGGCGTTTTCCGGCAGCAGGCCGGAGCCGCCTGGCGCGCCCCTGCTTCGCGCCTCGGGCCTGAGCTACGCTGCACCGGGGCGCAACGAGCCCTTGCTGCGCGACTGCGAGCTCGCGGTGGCAACGGGCCAGCGTCTGCTCCTAGAGGGGCCTTCGGGAAGCGGCAAGTCGACGCTGGCGGCGATCCTCGCCGGGCTGCGGGCGCCGGCCGGCGGCTTGCTGCTCCTCCACGGACTGGACCTCCACTCGCTCGGTCCGCAGAAGTGGCGGCTGCGGGTGGCGCTGGCACCGCAGTTTCATGACAACCACATCTTGACCGCTTCCTTGGCGTTCAATCTACTGCTCGGCCGCGCCTGGCCGCCCCAGCCGGCGGATCTCGTGGCGGCGCGCGAGCTGTGCGAGGCGCTCGGGCTCGGACCGCTCCTCGCCCGCATGCCCGGAGGTCTGCATCAGCAAGTAGGTGAGACCGGGTGGCGCTTGTCTCAAGGAGAACGCAGCCGCGTCTATCTGGCGCGCACGCTCTTGCAACGCGCCGACCTGCTAATTCTGGACGAGAGCCTGGCCGCCCTAGATCCGGAGACTCTGCGCCAGGTGTCGGCCTGCCTTCTCCAGTGCACAGGGGCGCTGCTGCTCATCGCTCATCCCTAGCCTGCGGGGTTTCTCAACCGGATATAGTCTTGCACCCATGGCATCACTTCTCGGGCTACTGCAGGTACAAAATTCCCAAAAGGATGTCGCGCCGCCAACGCCATAGCAAACTTCGAGAGGGCGAAGGCCGTCTAAGTATAGCGTCCCGCAAGTTCGTGACCAGCTCGGGGGCCACCGCTGCGCTGGGGGCACCAATTTGCGGGAAACTGTACTACGTGAATGCGCGATCCAAATCGTTCTATCTGCGGTGGAGCTCTGCAGGTTCCTCTTGAAGCCTGGTCTGCTCGGGTGAAAACGTCAGTCGCTTCGCTGAGCCGCCGGTACTCGGCTCGACTCGCATTTGCACCGTGCCATACGACTCCAGCAGCGCTGAGACCTCCGGTTCCTGTAGCCCCGCGAGCGGCTCGCCGTTGATCTCTGTAATCAGGTCGCCTGGATTCAACAATCCTGAGGCTGCACTAGCTTGGGATACTTCTTCGATGCGGGCACCGCGCTGCTCTGGAGTAAAGCTCAGCCCGGGCCACAGGCTATGCTCCAGGTGCGCGTAAGCAATCTTTCTTCGCAAAGGTAAAGGAGGATGCTCATCGCGCAGCAGCACTATGTCTCTCACGTCAGAGACACCCGCTGAGCGCAGCCGCGCGAAGACGACCCGCTCGCGATAGCCCTCTGCTGACACACGCAATAGGAGACGGTCGAGATACACCTTATCGATGTGAAAACGTCCCGCCACACCCGTTCTCACGCTGACGGTCTGCTCTGCCCAGGGGTCGTCCAGCGGTGCCGGACGCCATGTCGTCGTGCGAATCGTAGCGTCCGTAATCGGGACGCCGTGGCTATCGACGATGCGGCCGACCATGCCGCGGCCAGGCTGCGCGGTCGCCTTGGTCATCGGCACAGTGACCTCCAGGCGCCCGCCTTCCGGTAGCTCGACCTCGCTCCGCCCGTAGCCATAGTCCGCGTCTTGCTGACTGATGCGCCAGCGTCCGCCGTGCAAAAGAGAGTAACGCACGCCGCTCGCGTCCACCTTGCCACTTTGCGAGACGTGAACCCCGTCCGCATCGACCACCGAGAGATACGGTACCAGGCCGGGATGCGACGCTGCGATGGAATAGGCCATGCCGTTGGCGATCTCCGAGGAGAGCCCTTGCGCGCGGGCGCGCTCCTGGAGCTCTGGGATGCGCACGACAATGGTTCCCGCTGGAACCTTGATCACGAGCTCACCGGGCAGCGGCAGCTTCATGGCTGGCAGCTGAAAGCTACCGCCCTCGCCCGGCAGCCGTACGACAAAATGGACCTCGTCCGCAGCCAATGAGTTCACGGCACGCCAGGTCCCGTCCGCTGCGGTCCGGTAGTGGTTCAGCTTTCCATAGCTATCGCTAATCTCTGCTCCGGAGACCGGGCGTCCATCCAGGCCGATGAGCCGGACTCGCACGCTATCGCGCGCTGGCCGCAACCAGAGGTCACGTAGTTCGATCTTGCTGGGGCCATAGGGGTCGATGTTGGGTGATTCGATGAGCATCTCCCCGCTGGGGTCGAGTACCTGGATTCGGATGCTCCTACTTCGCAAGCGCTCGAACCCGAACCGGCCATCCGGACCGGTATGCACGGTCGGGTCAGGTGATCCTTCGCCGCCGATAGTTTCGCCGAGTGATTCATAAATCAGCCGGACCTCGGCTCCCACAGCCGGCTTGCCGTTCGGGTGAACCACTCGACCAAATACCTGCACCAGGGCAGCCAAATTCAGATCGACCTGCTGCACCGGACCGTAGAAATTCAGGTTAACCTCATGGCTTTCCGGCGTGCATTCCAGGTTTGGACAGGCTGCACTTACCGACCAGCGGGTCTGCGGCACCTGGGTGAAGCGGAAGCTACCGTCCGCGCCACTTTGCACCTCGACAGGTTTGAGCGCGAGCTCCTCCTTTGACGCATAGCTATCCTTCCTTATGGCGGTCAACCTGATTGTGGCGCCGGCAAACGGCCTACCCCCCAAAGTCACCTTCCCAAACACCTCTCCAGTGCGGAGTAGCGGTGGTGGCGTCGGTCGGAAGCGACCGGCGGGGGCCGCATAAAGCTCCTGAAACCAAGCTGGGGCCGCGGTCAGTGGCTGCGCGCCTGGTGCGGCCTCTTGTACGTCCAGCTTCTCGGCCTGCCCCAAAGTGATAATGATCAGCCTACTCCGACCCTGCAGCGCCAGACGACGTCCATCATGGCTGAAGGCAAGCGACTGTGTCTCGATGCCCCCTAGGTGCAGGGCCCGGGCTGCCAGCGTGAGGTCCCGCCCGTTGAGCAGGAGTAAGTTGCTCTGTGTTGCCGCGGCTACCAGCCGGCCACCAGGACTCACCCCGGCAAAGGTGGCCCCCTTCATGGGGTAGCGCGCGACAGGCTTGCCCGGAGCCAGCACATCCCACAGAGACAATTCATCATCAGCGCCGGCAATCAACCGGCTGCCGTCCTCGTTGAAGGCAAGCATGTAGGGACGCTGGATCGACCCTGGCCACAGCATCGTCGTGCGCGCGGCCACATCGATAAGCATGAGCTGATAGTTCACCGCGCCGGAGGGCGAGAACAAAAAGCCAGCGGCCAGCTTGCCATCCGGGCTTACCACTAACTGCGCGGGTCTTGACTGGGAATTTGCCGGCCGCCTGAGTTTCCCATCGAGTAGCACCGTCTCTCCCAGCGGCTTGCCGGTTGCCGTATCCCATAGCTGCAGGCCTTCGCGCTGCTGCTCTCCAGCGCCCTGCAGCACCCACGCGGCTAGCACTCTGCCGTCCGCCGAGAAAGTGACCGGATCTTGCACCCGTAGGTCACCGCGCCATAGCGGGGCCAGAGGGGCACTGTCGCGCAGGAGAAAACAGTCGAACATGAAGTGTGGGTGATCGTGGTTGGCGAAGGCCGCGATCATCTGCTTGTTCACAACCAATGTCTGAACTTGTACGTCGCTGCCGTGCTTCTCGCTGAGCTTTATCGGCTCGGCTACCGGCTGTGCGGTCTCCGCATCCCAAAGGCTGAACTCATTGGGCCGATTGATTCCGATGACAAATCGGTCGTCG
>CALFML010000781.1 GCA_937879845.1 uncultured Myxococcales bacterium | reverse complement strand
ACTGGAGTTCGACGTGTGCTCTTCCGATCTCGCCGCCGCAGGCAAGCTACGGCGTCGAGAGCCGCATGCCCTGGCTCGACCGGCTGGCCGGGCTGCCGGCCAGCGCCACCAACCTCGATTATCTCCCGCCGGGCCTCGCGAGCCACGGTGGACCGACTGCGGCTATTTAGAAAGGCTTATCGCTGCGCCGCGATCTACAGCCCGCCGGACACCGTCTTGTAGAGCCCACGCGGGCTGGAGACATAGGCGGTCTTCATTGCCTCCGGCGGCCTGTACCGAGCAGTCGATAGAATGCTTGCATGGCCTCCTCCGGGCGCCCCCTTTCGAGGAGTCAGAACTCGCAGCCAAAGCTTGCGCGCGCTGCGCGATACGCTCGGCGCCGTCAGCCCAGACGTGGTAGGAAGCGCAGATGTACGGTCAGCCTCGCGCGGATTGCAAAAAAATCCGATTTTTTGTCCTATCCCGTTTCGAGGTGTCCATGAACCCACGTGCCGCTCTTTTGGCCATCGCCACCCTCCTTTCCGCCTGCAGCAGCGAGTCCTCCCAAAGGAGCCCACTCAGGCGGCCCCTCGACTCAGGGACTGAGGTTCACCTCGCCACCGCGGATGGCCACTATCTGGTCGCCGAGCTCGGAGGCGGCGGTGAAGTTCGCGCCAACCGCGCCGCCGCGGGCGCCTGGGAGACCTTCACCCTCATCACGACAGGCAGCAAGGTACTTTTGCGCACAAGCTCCGCGAAGCACTACCTTCAGGCCGCGCTGGGCGGCGGCCACGAGGTCAACGCCGCCGCCACGACCGCCGGCCCGTGGGAGTCCTTCACCTTGACCAAGGTGGGCGGCGGCCCGATCGCCGATGGCGACTCCGTAGCCCTTGCCGCCAGCAACGGAAACTACGTCGTCGCCGAGGGCGGCGGCGGCGGCGCAGTGAACGCCAACCGCACCGCCATCGGCCCCTGGGAGACCTTCACCATCGAGGTCTCCGGTAAAACCAGCATGGTACGGCCGGAGGACACCATCCTCTTGCCGCCCAAGCCGACCGGACCGCTCCTGGGAACCGTCACCGGCTATGAGATGAACAGCCCATGTCCGTTCGCCGCCGCGAGCCGCTGCGAGCTGCCGCTGTACGCACGCTACGACCGCGACACCGATGAGTTCTGGGACATCCTCGTGCAGGAGCTGCTGCACTCGCGGGTCCACGTCGTTATGGCCCACGGCCGCGGCTGTTACGATCCCAGCAGCGGGGATAGCGGCAACGGCAACATGTGTCCGCGCTTGCTCACCCGGCTGGTTGCGGCAATCGATCGCGCCGGGGCGCGCAGCGTAATGCGGCTGGCCATGTTCGATGACACCGGCGCCTACCAAGGCACCCGCAACAGCGTGGAGAGCCGGCCGCCGACCACTCGCTTTGACATCTCCGATCACACCTCCTGGCGATTCTTCTGGGACCACAACATGCGCATCTGGTTCGACACCATCCCCAAGGAGCTGTGGTTCCGCCTCGATGGCAAGCCGGTGGTCGCGTTCTGGACCTTGAGCAGCTACTTCTTCAGCGGCCAGAAAGGGCACGCCAGCCTGCTCCTGCGCGAGCTCAAGCGGCTGTTCCGCGACCGCTACGGCGAGGAGCCGGCGTTCATCCTCGACAGTTCCTGGGTGCAGGAGGATCCGACGATTACGACGACCGATGCCGCGGGCGTCAACGACTGGTTCGATCCGTCCAAGAAAAACTTCACCTACCACGCATGGAATGGCGCGCGATGGGGAGCGACGGTGCCCGGCTTCCGCGATCCCGACACCGTACCCGGCTGCGGTGCCGCGTGCCGCGAGTACGGTCGCCGCGACGGCGCCGCGCTGCGCGAAGCCTTCACGGCGGGTGCGACCGCGAAGTTCATCCTGCTGGAGGGGTGGACGGATATCGCGGAGAGCGCCGGCTACTATCGCAGCGCGGCCTGGAGCTTCCCCAACCAGTACCTCGAGCTCGTACGGCAGACCGCCGATCCTACGACTCCCACCCTGCGCCTGGAGGCCGAGGCCGCAGACCAGTTCCGGGACAATACGACCGGCAACGCCGGCGGCGAGTACCGGCTGGGCGATCTCGACATCGGACGCATCAGCACAGGCGGTTGGCATGTCGGCTGGACCGAGAGCGGGGAGTGGTTGCGCTGGCAGCAAGTCGCGCACGCCTGCGGCACCTACCGGTACACCGCGCGCATTGCGACGCCGCTCGACGGTCAGCGCGTCAAGCTGCGCGTGGGCGGAGTGGAGCTCGGCGAAGTATCGGTGCCAAACACCGGCGGCTGGGAGAGCTACCAACTGCTACACCTGGGCGAGCAGCCGATAGCGAGCGGCACACCGGACCTCACCCTCGAGTTTACCACCGGCGGCGTCAACCTCGACTGGGTGTTCGTGCGGCAGGCCGCAGCTTGCCCGTAGACTCACGCGGCTTTTCGCCATGGCCATCCCCCTGGATCGAATTGGCCTCATCCGGGTCGCCATCGGCGTCGGTCTCTAGGCGCACCGGTGCTTGAGCCGTTGGTGGAATATGCATTGTCCCCCGGCAAATTCCCATTCGGCAGCCTGCTGGATTGGCTCCGCATAGGCGTGCGTCTCGGAGGTCGGTTCCGCGGAGGTCGGCGTTGTGAAGATCGATCGCGGATAGATCGGCAGCGGGCAGGGAGGCTCCGCTCAGGTCGACACCGACGAAGTTGCGCTCGCCGGATTGGTAGCGGGTGAGCAGAACCGAGGCTGTTAGCCGACGTGCATTCGGGGCGCTCAGGGGCGCAAACTATCATAAATCATTCTTTTTTCGGTCATGCCGTCCCTCGATCAGACCGTACCGCCAAAGCGAAGAGCACAGGACCGTCGCCGTGGCAGGTCACATCGCAGACACGGATGCGAAAGCGGGAGCCGCTGCGCTCAGAGTAGGGCCCCTTGACTCACGGAGGGGCTTTAGCGCGAGGCACGGTGCCTCCCGTCTGTGCAGAGCGTAGACTGCGACGTGAGATCTGGCATCGCCAGACCAGGTTTGCCGTCGAAAATCGGTCTCGATCCGCGAACCTGTCCGCAGCCCTCTGCGACGCAGCGGGGACAGAATCAGCTGGCTTTCTCCTCCGAGGGGACTCTCTTGCCGAGAAAGTAACCCGTAGCGTGTCTCGTCGGTGCGGCGGGTGTCTGGATGGGCTGCGGACATGTTGCGGACGGATTCGTGTGTGGGCGGTTGCAAGCGCACTTTAAAGCACCTGAGTAGGTTCAAGTGCGCGAGGCTGTACATACCACGCGGCGCGATCGAGGCCGTCGGCGTGGACACACCCGCCCGCGAGTTCGAGTCCGAGCGTAACCGACGCGATCACTCCACGCGCTAGGATCGATGATAAGAGGAGGCGCATGCGCGATCCAACGCACAGCTACGCGGCCCGATCTGACCCGCGAAGTGCCGTCTTCGTCGGGTTACCATGCTTGTTTCCGACGCGTCGCAGCCGCTCCTGACGGGCAGATATAGCTGCGGTAACGCGGCACGAATCAGGCGCCAGCATCTGGCTGCGAGCTGTCTGTGCACCGCCCTCGGGGGACCTCGCCCGCGGCTAGGACCAAGGCGCTCCGCTGACGGCGTGACGCGGGGCTTACGGGCCCAGGCCAGCTTGTCCTTGATCTCGACGCCGTCCGGGTTGTTCGAGCCGGTCTCGTGCAGCGCCACGAGGTGCAGCACGACCAGGATCGCGATCGCGAACGGCAGCGCGATGACGTGCAGCGCGAAGAAGCGGTTCAGCGTCGAGTCCGCGATGCCGTAGTCGCCGC
>CALFML010000780.1 GCA_937879845.1 uncultured Myxococcales bacterium | reverse complement strand
CCGATCCCTCCACCCCAACGCGCCAATCGTCTTGACCGCGCGCGCCCGCCGTCGGTAGCATTTGCCATGAGCCGCGTTCGCGCCACAAAGGCGATCCTGGCTGTCGTCGGATTTGCCGCGAGCGCTGGGGTGCCGCCCCCTGCGCTCCTGTCCGCCGCCAAGCTGGATCCGGCGCTGCTATCTGGGCCGGACGCCGACCTGCTGCACACCCAGGAGCTGGGCTTGTGGGAGCAGGCCGCCCGGCTGACCGGGGATCGCGACTTCGGCCTGCACCTGGCCGAGTGGATAGTCGGTTGCGGCGAGGAACTCTTTGACGTCCTGGCCTTCGCGCTGCGAAGCTGCGCCACGCTTGGGGATCACTACCGCCTGGCTGGACGCTACATGCGGCTTGTCCATCAAGGCATCTATCTGAATCTGGAAGAGGAGCCGGACGTCGCGCGGCTCGTGCACGGCCACCATCAGGAGCCGAGCACGTCACCGCGCCACCCCGTGGAGGGCATGCTGGCGTTGTCGCTGCTCCAAGGGCGCCGGGCCGTCGGAGAGGAGTTTGCTCCGCAGGCGGTCTGCTTCACGCACGCCCGGCCGGAGCGGGTGGGCGAGCAGGAGCGCATCTTCCGCGCCCCGGTGCACTACGGCTGCCCGCGCAATGAGCTCGTGCTGGATCGCGCCTTGCTGTCGCAACCGCAGCGCCAGGCCGAGCCGCGGCTCTTGGCGCTGCTCGACCGCCAGCTCGCCGGGCTCCTGTCGGACCTGCCCGAGGATCACCGCTCCCAGGCGGCGGTCCGGCGCTGCATGATGGACGAGCTGCCGGAGCGGGAGCCGGCGATGGCGGCGATCGCCAAGAAGCTGCACATGAGTTCGCGCAGCCTGCAGCGCCGGCTCCATAGCGAGGGCACGAGCTTCGCCGCGGTCCTCGGCGAGCTGCGCCGCGAGCTGGCCCTGCGCTACCTACGCGACGAGCGAGTCGCCATCGGCGAGGTGGGATTCCTGCTGGGCTTTTCGGACGTCGCTGCGTTTCAGCGGGCGTTCAAGCGCTGGACCGGAAGCACCCCCGCGCAGTACCGGCGCTCTGCTCCGGATCGCGGCGGCCCGCGGCCCTGAGAAGCCGCACGAGGCGGCGCGTGAGGCGTGGCGCCTTCAATCAATCTTTTTGGCGCGTCGGAACATTCGGACGGGCCGGAAAAATTGCAGAATTTTGAGACACCTCTTCCGCGTGAATTTCCCGGGACTCGCAATGAACGATGGCAAGCACGATGACTGGCCCCGCCGTCTTGAACGCCCTGCATTCGCCGCGCTTTGGGCCTTGCTCCTGGCGCCGGTCATCGCCCACGGCCTGTGGCGTCCGCTCCTGCACATCTTCGGGCCCGCGGGAAGAGCCGGCGCGATCACTGGTTCCGCCCTCGCGGTGAGCGGCACGATCGTGGTTACGCAAGTACTCCGCGCGGGCAAGTCGGTATGGCTGGCGCTGGCGCTGGCAGCCGTGGTCGCAAGCGGTGCCTCCGTCGGCTTCGCGCTGGGCTTGCCGGGCCTTTTGACGCTGCTCACGGTCGCGGCGGCGATCGCGCTCCTATGGCAGCGGCTGTTCGACCGGCTTCCGACCGCCCTGGATGGGCTGGCCAAGCGACACAAGCTGCTCTTCGCGCTGTATGTCGTGCTGGCGCTCGCTGCGGTCATCAAGACCGCGCAGCTCAGCATCTTCATCGGTGACTTCACGCGGGCGGACCAGCAGGTGGTGCCGGGGGAGAAATTCGTTGCGACCCACAGCTGCCTCAGCGCTTACGTGCATGCCGACGCGCTGAGCAGAAAGCGCGTCGACAATCTCTACGCGGAGCGCCACTGGCTGGGCTCACACGGGTTCCCACCCGCCCCGCCCGGCGTCGAGAGCCCGTACCGCCCCTTTGTTCTTGACTACTACGCCTATCCCCCACCGTTTCTGCTCGTCATCGCGCCGCTCGCCGCTTTTGCGGGAGACTTCGCGGCGCAGCGCGCCTTATGGTTTGGCTGTAACGGACTCCTGTTGGCCGTGGGGCTGTGGATCGTGGCGCGCTGGCTCGACGGGCCAAGCGCCCACCGGGTGCTCCTTCTGAGCCCGATTTTCTTTGGCAGTCTGCCGGTTCTTGTCACGCTGCAGGTCGGTAACTTCCAGATCGCTGTTGTGGTGATATCCGTCTTGGCCATGGTCGCCTTCGAGCGGGACCGCCCGGCGCTTGGCGGCGCGCTGCTGGCCTTGGCTGTCCTGTCTAAGGTCTCCCCCGCGGTGCTCGGCATCGTCCTTGTGGCGCAGCGCCGCTTTCGCTGCGCCGCGTGGACGGCCGGATTCGGCGTGGTCTATCTCGCGCTGTCCATCCTGACGATCGGCGTGGAGCCGATGAAGTCCTTCCTGACCTACACGCTCCCCCGCTTAAGCTCCGGCGAGGCCTTCGCCTTCATGGATGACACGCCGTTCAGCATCCTCACGAACATGGCCCCCTTCGGGCTGCCCTTCAAGCTCCAGCTCATCGGCTGCGATGTGGGGGATCCGTGGGTGATTGCGCGCCGCATCGGCCGCATGTATTCCGTGGCGCTGGCGATTTTATCCATCCTCGCGGTACGCCGCTTGGGCGACCGGCGCACCCAGGCCTTGCTCTGGATGTCCCTGCTCGTATTGGCTGCCCTGCAGAGTCCGTTCGCCCCCGGATACGTGACGATCGGGCTCCTTTGGGCGATCACTGTTTTGACTACTGAAGTGCGGCGACTTCGCGGCGGGATCTCGCTCTTGCTCCTGTGGCTTTGCATCACCATCATTCCGCCGATTCCAGACCCGCATCTTTTTGCTGTCTATAGCGTCTTACAGTCGGCCCTTGTCATCGGTGTTCCGATCTGGCTCGTCGTCCGTGCCGCGTGTAGAAGCCACTAGAGAGGATTTCACAATGAACCGCAGAACCAAGTCGGGTCCTTTGGGTGCATCTTCATTTTTTGCCATGTTTGCGTTGTTGTCGCTGTCCGCGATGCCAGCGCAGGCGAACCTGTTCAAGAAGATCAAAAAGGGGGCGAACAAGGCGGCGAACACCGTCACCAATACCTCGAATGAGGTGATAAATGACGTCACTGAAATCAGCACCGAAGAAACCAAGGCCCTGACCGAGACTGCCAAGAAGAGCTACGCGACGACGCTCAAGGAAGGGGAGGGGGCCTATAACAAAGCGGTGCGTGAGGTGCAGGCGGGGATCGACGCGGCCAAGGAAGCCGCGCTACGTGCCGCGGCCAACGAGTGGATCAAAAAATATGGCGGCTTCCTCAAGAAGTTCCGTAGCAACCTCGACGCGCTGGCAAGCGATGACGACGCGATCGCGATCGTCGACCGTCTGGCCAAGGCAGCCGCGGAAAAGCGCCTTAACGACCAGACCCGCGCCGACATGCTGCTCATCGGTGAAAGGCTGGGGTTGCTCGAATGGAAGCCGAACTCGATCGTGCCGCGCGGCTCGGGCGGCGCCTTCAAGTCGTCCTGGGGCTTAGCGGTGACCGGCGGCCTCGCCTACAGCGGTGCGGGGGCCGAGGCGTCGGTGGGGCTAGTGGCCAACTGCTATAAGGAATCCGATCAGCGCTACGGCGCCGGCTTGGCGATCGCGGTGGGGGGCGTGCTTGGTATCGTGCATGGCGGATCGGCCAGCGTGACGTTCTTCTGGCAGCCTGGCGGGGTCGCTGATGCCGAAGGGGGCTACGTCGGCTTGGGCGCGGAAGCCGCGTACGCAGGGGTCGGCGGCACGATCGGCTTACAGTGGAGCGTATACGAAGGCATAAAAGGCGCCTCTGCGGGGACCCCTGGATTCTATCTGGGCTGGGCCGCGGGCGTAAAAATCAAGGCCGGAGCGGTGCAGGGGGGGTATACGTTCGTTCCCGTCAAGTCGGTTAAGTAGCGGACCGTCCCTTTTCCGCATCGTCCAGGGCACCCCTGAACCCGCCGCACCGGTCGCCTCTTGGCCCATCGCTCTTTTGGCGCTCGCGCCGCCAGCTTTCCAGCAAAGGTCCGCCGCTGCGATCCGCAGCTGGAACCTTTGGCCCCTTGTCATCGACGAGAGATCTTGGTCCCTATGGCCTTTGCCTAGCCAAACCTGCGTCGAGAGTTTTTACCAAATCGCCAAGTCTGGAAGGAGTCTGGAAGCGCGGCCGGGCAGTGGGGGTCGAGGCGAACGAAGCTGGGTTCTGACCCCCCGCCGCAGCTGCTGAGCGGCCGCGGCGGGGAGGGCAGGGATCAGACGCTGCGCGACCGCTGGCGGCGGCGGGCGAGCAGGAACAGCACGGCGGCGGCGCTTAGAAGGGCCATGCCGCTGGACAGAGGCGCGGCATTCTGGCTCTGACCACCGCTGGACGAGCAGCCCGGACTGCCCTGGACGCCGGGGCGGCAGGCATCACCGATGCCGTCGTGACGGCTGTCGGCTTGATCCGGGTTGGGGGCGGCCGGACAGTTGTCGCAGGCATCGCCGACGCCATCGCTATCGCGGTCCTTCTGGTCGGGGTTGTGGACGGCGGCGCAGTTGTCGCAGGCATCGCCCTTACCGTCTCGATCGCTGTCACTCTGGTCGAGGTTGGCGGCGAGCGGGCAGTTGTCGCACGCATTACCGAGACCATCACCGTCGCTGTCTACGCGGTCGGGGGTGGCCAGCTTGCTGCAGTTGTCGCACAGATCGCCCGTTCCGTCGCCGTCAGTGTCCTTCTGATCGGGGTTGGACGTGAGCGGGCAGTTGTCGCAGGAGTCGCCGATGCCGTCGTGATCGCTGTCTTTCTGATCGGGGTTGTAGACGGCAGGGCAGTTGTCGCAGGCATTGCCCAGACCATCGCGGTCTTTGTCTTCGCTATCGGGGGTGGATAGCTTGCTGCAGTTGTCGCACAGATCGCCCGTCCCGTCGCCGTCGGTGTCCTTCTGGTCGGGGTTGGCGGTCATGGGACAGTTGTCGCAGACATCGCCTCTACCGTCGCCGTCAGTGTCCTTCTGGTCGGGGTTGGCTACGGCGGGACAGTTGTCGCAGGCGTCGCCGATGCCGTCGCCGTCGGTGTCCTTCTGATCGGGGTTGAGTATGTTCTTGCAGTTGTCGCAGACGTCGCCGACCCCGTCGCCGTCGGTGTCTTTCTGATCGGCGTTGGGCGTCGTCTTGCAGTTGTCGCAGGCGTCGCCGACCCCGTCGCCGTCGCCGTCTGCCTGGTCTGGGTTGGGCGTGGCCTTGCAGTTGTCGCAGAGATCGCCGACTCCATCGCCGTCGGTGTCCTTCTGGTCGGCGTTGGGCGTCGTGATGCAGTTGTCGCAGACGTCGCCGACGCCGTCGCCGTCGGTGTCCTTCTGATCGGGGTTTGACTTCATGACGCAGTTGTCGCAGGCGTCGCCGATACCATCGCCGTCGGTGTCTTTCTGGTCGGCGTTGGCCTTGTTGACGCAGTTGTCGCAGGCATCGCCGACGCCGTCGCCGTCGGTGTCCTTCTGATCCGGGTTTGGCTTGACGACGCAGTTGTCGCAGGCGTCGCCGACGCCATCGCCGTCGGTGTCTTTCTGGTCGGCGTTGGCCTTGTTGACGCAGTTGTCGC
>CALFML010000779.1 GCA_937879845.1 uncultured Myxococcales bacterium | reverse complement strand
TGCCGTCTCGTGGCTCGCGCCGCTGGGGATCTTCCGCTTGCCGCCGCTGCGCCGCTTGAGCGTGGAGGATCGCATACGCGCCCTGACGCGGCTGGAGGACAGCCAGGCCGGCTCGTCGCTGGTGCTGGCATGCAAGGCGGTGCTGTGCATGGTCTATTACGAAGACGAAGGCGCGGCGCGGGCCATCTGTGCCTACGAGCCCTGCCACCCGCGGCGCCTCCCGCTCCTGGCCACCGCCCCCGAGTTGATCGCCGCATCGAACAGCCGCGCGCTGCCGCAGGAGGCGGTGCAATGAGCGCAGTGCAAAAAGGCCGTGAGCTGCTTGCCGGCAAAGACACGCTGACCCTGCATAGCGATGTCGTCGTCGTCGGCTCCGGGGCCGGGGGCGCGGTCGTCGCCGCCGAGCTGGCCGAAGCCGGGCAACAGGTCCTTATTCTAGAGGAAGGCCCGCACCTGACGCCGCAAGAGCTCGGCGGCCAGCGCCCCAGCCAGACCATCCGCCGCGCCTGGCGTGAGGCGGGCATGAGCTTCGCAGTGCCCGTGGGCGACACCCCGGCGATCAACGTCATGATGGGCCGCTGCGTCGGAGGGTCGTCGGTGATGACCGGCGGCGTGTGCTTCCGCACCCCCGACGAGGTCCTCACCGAGTGGGCGCGCGATCACGGCCTCCCCGGACTCGCCCCCGATCGCATGACCCCCTACTTCGAGGAAGTCGAGCGCCGCAGCCACGTCGAGACGGTCCCCGAGTCGCTGCGCTCGCGCTCCACCGTGCTGTTCGCGCAAGGGGCGGAGCGGCTCGGCTACCCGCTTATGCCAAACCAGCGCAACACCAAGGACTGCGACGGCTGCTCGCGCTGCAACTTCGGCTGCCCGCATCAAGCCAAGTGGAGCGTCGACCTCACCTACCTGCCGCGCGCCTTGCACGCCGGGGCGACGCTTATCTCCGACTGCCTGGTCGAAAAGGTGCTGACCCACGGCGAGCGGGCCGTCGGCGTGAGCGGCCGCCTGCTGGACGACGGCAGCCAACGCCGCCGCCGCTTCACGGTGCACGCCCGCCGGGTCGTTCTGGCCTGCGGCGCCCTGCACACCCCGCGGCTGCTCATGCAGAGCGGCTTCACCGAGTCACTGCCGGCGCTGGGCCGCAACCTGACCCTGCACCCGAGCTTCCGCGTCATGGCGCGCTTCGATGAGCCGGTCTACGGCTGGCGCGGCGCCATGCAGAGCGCCCACAGCCACGCCTTCAGCCACGAGCGCGTCACCGTGATGAGCGTCTTTGTCCCCGCCGGCGTCTTGGCGGCGACCCTGCCCGGCATCGGTCCCGCCCACGCCCGCCGCGCCGCCGCGGTCCCCCACTTGGCGGTGTTCGGCGGCATGATCCACGACGACGCGGGCGGCCGGGTCCACCCGCGATCCTCGCTCATCACCCTGGGCGGGCTGCTCAGCCGTCGCGAGCCGTTTCTGACCTACCGCATGTCGGCGCGCGATCGTCACGCCGTCTCCCGCCTCCTGCGCATCCTGGCGGAGACGTTCTTTGCCGCCGGAGCGCGTGAGGTGATCCTGCCGATCCTCGGCGGCGTTCCGGGCGCGCGGCAGGGCGGCATCACCGCCGACGGCTTGCGCCAGCTGGACCTCGATCGGATTCCGGCGCGGCGGCTGGAGTGCGCCTCCCAGCATCCCCTGGGCAGCTGCCGCATGGGCACTTCGCCCGAGCACGCGGTGGTCGATTCGAGCGGCCAGGTCTTCGGCCTGCGCGACCTGTTCCTCGTCGATGGCAGCATCCTGCCGTCCAGCCTGGGGGTGAACCCGCAGGTCTCGATCATGGCGATGGCGACGCGCCTTGCATGGCAGCTGCGCGAGAGGAAACTCGCCGAAGTGTAAAGTACTGCTTTGCACTTTTTGAAGAGCGGCCCATACTCTTTGTATGGACACGATCGCAAGCTCTGCATCCGCTGCTCCATCCGCCTCCCTGCCGCGCCGCTTTGAGACGCTGATTCCGCCGCTTCTGCGCGAGCCGCTGGCCAGCCTGCGCCGCGATCTGCGGGTCATCGTGCAAGGGCTTTACGGCCGTCATCCGCCGCCGCTTTTGCCGCCGCGGCCGCCGCGTCCGGGCAGCGCCGCGGTGCTGACGCCGCGGACGCTGCGGGTAGAGCAGGTCGTACGCGAGACGGCCGACGCGGTGACCCTGTGGCTGCACGATCCGAGCGGAGCGCCGATCCCGTTTGTACCGGGGCAGTTCTTCACCGTGCTCCTAAACCTCGACGGCCAGACGGTGCGGCGGGCGTACTCGGTCTGCTCATCGGCCTTTGATACGAGCCGGGTGGCGATCACCTGCAAACGAATTCCCGGCGGCCGCGTCTCCAGCTACCTCCATGAGAAAGCGCAGCCGGGCATGGCGCTGAAGGTCCTGGGTCCGTCGGGAAACTTCACCGTGGCGCCGGATCCAAGCCGGACGCGCAGCCTCGTGCTCCTAGGCGGAGGCAGCGGGATCACGCCGCTCATGGCGATTGCCCGCGCCGTGCTGCACGCCGAGCCGCGCACCCAGGTGGCGCTGCTTTATGGCAACCGCAGCGCCGATGACATCATCTTCGCCGGCGAGCTGACGGCGCTTGCGGAGGCGCATCCGGGACGGTTCACCTTGCGCCACATCCTGCAAGAGCCGGCCCCAGACTGGTCGGGCGGTGTCGGCCTGTTAGATGAACCGACGCTGGCCCTGGAGCTGCAAAAGCTTACCGCAGCTCCCATCGATGACGCCGGCCCGACGGAATACTTCATCTGCGGCCCGACCGGCATGATGGCGGCGGCGCGGGCCGTACTGCGCGCCCGCGGCGTGCCGGCGGCGCAGATCTACGAGGAACGATTTGCCTCCCCGCACCGGCCGGCGACGGCGCAGACCCAAGACGCGGCGCCTCAGCCGATGGAGCTGCGCCGCGGCAATGAGCAGCGCCGCTTGACGGTGCTAAAGGGGGAGACGCTGCTGGAGGCCGGCCTGCGCACCGGGGCGGCGATGCCGTTCTCCTGCGCCATGGGCGGCTGCGGCGCGTGTAAAGTGAAGCTGGACAAGGGCCAGGTGGTGATGCAGGAGCCCAACTGTCTTAGCGCCGAAGAGCGCGCCGCCGGCTACGTTCTGGCGTGCATCGCCTCGCCGTGCACCGCGGTGGAGGTCGAGCTTCCGTGAGCGGCCGCAGTAAAAAGCCCGCACCTGCCCCGGCGCCCCAGGCGCGACGCGCCAGCAAGCCGGAGCGCCCACACGGTCCGTACCGCATGAAGGACCTGTGCGCGCTCACCGGCTTGCCGCGCCAGGTGATTCACTTCTACATCCAGCAGGGACTGTTGCCGGAGGGCCACAAGACCGGCCGCAACATGGCCTATTACGGGGAGCAGCACCTGCAGACGCTCAGGACGATCCGGTCGCTGCAGGAAGAGCGGTTTCTCCCCCTCAAGGCGATCCGCGCGGTGCTAACCAATAGCGAGGCGGCGTTCACGCCGGCGCAGCGTCAGCTCCTGTCGGAGGTCAAGCAGCGCCTGCAGACGACGCTGGGAACGCCGGCCGGACCGCGTCCGACGACCCTTTTGCAGCCGCTGCTCAAGCGCACCGGGGTATCGCGCAAGGAGCTCGATCAGATCGTCGAGCTTGGGCTCCTCGCGGTCGGGCACAATCAGCAGCGGCAGGCGGTCATCGCGGAAGACGATGCCTGGACGATAGAGATCTGGGGACAGCTGCGCGCCGTCGGCTTTACCACTGAGCTAGGCTTCGGACCGCAGGATCTGTGTCTGTTCGAGGACGCCATGGCGGCGCTGTTCATGCGCGAGATGGCGATGCTCACCGAGCGGCTGCAGCACCTGCCGGCGCATGTCGTGGCGACGATGGTCGAGCGCGCGCTGCCGCTCATAAACAGCTACTTGCTGCGCTGCCACGACGCCAAGGTACGTAACTTCATCTCGGCCCTATGACAACCGCCGCGTGCCGGCCGGCGCAGAGGCCCGGGCGGCGCGCCTTCCCGTAAACAAGGAGTCAGCCATGCTGCAAGCTCAGAATCTCACCCGCTTCCTCCCGGCCGCCTTGCGCGATCGCGCAGACGAATACCTGGAGGCGCTGAGCGTGTTCTTGGAGATCCGTGATCCGCGTGTGCTCGCGGCCCTTGGACCGTCGGGGCTGCGCGGGCTCTTGCTCAAGCGCGGCAAGCAGGGCGTGCCGACCCGCATCCCGGCCACCCACAAAGCGCACTTCGACTGGCAGTATCCCAGCGACCAGCCGGAGATGCGGCTTCTTTATACGCGCGCCAAACAGGGGCAGTGGGATAGCGACACCTCGCTGCCGTGGGATACCTCGGTGGATCCGGAGAATCCGGAAGTGCCGCTGTTGCCGCGCGAGTTCGTCGACTTCGATAACATCTCCTCTCTAGGGTTTCGGCTCAATCCCAAAGAGGAGCAGCAGTTCATCTACAGCCTGACGACTTGGATACTCAGCCAGTTCCTGCACGGCGAGCAAGGGGCGCTGTTCGCCGCCGCGCAAGTCACCGAGGCGGTGCAGTTCTTCGACGGCAAGCTCTATGGCTCCACCCAGGTCATGGACGAGGGCCGGCACGTCGAGGTGTTCAGCCGCTATCTGGATGAGAAGATGAACAAGATGTATCAAATCAACGATAACTTGTTCGTCATCATCGACTCGCTCATGAGCGATTCCCGCTGGGACATGAAGTTTCTGGGAATGCAGATCATGGTCGAAGGGCTGGCGCTCGGCGCCTTTAGCACCATGTATCAGCAGACGGCGGAGCCGCTCCTGCGGCAGCTGCTCAAGCAGGTGATTCAAGACGAAGCGCGGCACGTCCACTACGGCGTGCTAGCCCTGCGGGAGCACATCACCAAGGTCCTATCCGAAAGCGAACGCCGGGAGCGCGAAGACTGGGCGTTCGAGGTCGCGCTCCTCATGCGCAACCGCTTCATGGCCTATGAGGTCTTCGAGGAGTGGTTCGAGGGCCGCATGCCGCGCAGCACGTGGCGGGAGTTCGTGTCGCAGACGCCGGGCATGAAAAAGTTCCGCCAGGTGATGTTCAGCCGCCTGGTTCCCAACCTGCGCGAGATCGGGCTTATGAGCCCGCGCATCATTCCCAAGTATGAGCAGGCCGGACTCCTCCAGTACTTCTCCGGCGCGGCGGCCGACCGTCTCACGGGAGAGCAGATGATCCGCGACCTCGACGCGGAGCGCGGGCGCGCGGACGCGCGGACGCAGGCGGCTGCGTAGGCGGTCATGCCCGCGCCCAGCTCCCGCGCCGCCGGTCGGCAGGTGACAAACTGGCTCGGCAACGTCGTCTTTACCCCCAGCGCCTACTATGAGCCGGAGGATGAAGCCGCGGTCGTCGCGCTGGTCCTAAAAGCGCGCCAGCACGGCAAGCGCCTGCGCGTCATCGGCGGCGGACACTCCTGGTCCGCGGGATGCGAGACCGACGGCTACCTCCTGAGCCTGGACCGCATGAAGCGGCTCCTCAGCGTGGACCGGGCCCGCAATCAGGTGACCGTGCAGGCGGGAATTCGCCTGCACGCGCTCAGCGCGGAGCTGCATCGGCTGGGGCTGGCGATGCAGAACCTCGGCTCGATTCAAGAGCAGAGCATTGCCGGAGCGATCGCCACCGGCACGCACGGAACGGGTCTACAGTTCGGCATCCTGGCGACGCAGGTGGTCGGCCTGCGGCTGGTCACTGGCCGAGGCGAAGTAAGAGAGATAAGTCCAGGCAGCGATGCCGGGCTGCTCGATGCGGCGCGGGTGTCGCTGGGGGCGCTGGGAGTCATCACCCAGGTCACGCTGCAGGCGGCCCCGGCGTTCAACCTGCGCGAGGAACGGACGCCCCTGCCGTTCGCCGACGCCCTGGCGCTGGTCCCGAGCCGACTCAGTGAGGCGGATCACATCAAGCTCTGGTGGTTTCCGCACGCCCAGCTGGTGCAGGTCTACCGCCAGCACAAAACGCAGGATCCGCACAGCCCGCCGAGCCTTCTTAGGAGCCTGCTGCGCGAAGACACGCCGTGGGCGCAGCATGCCTTTCGCGCCCTGCTGGCGATGGGCAGCGCCTTCCCCGAGCTCATTCCGCCGCTGCACCGCGTAATCAGCAAGCTGCAGTTCACCCGCCTATCGCGAGTCGGCCCGAGTTTTCAGGTCTTCAGCCTGACCGTGCCGCCGCGCCACTATGAGTCTGAGTACGCGGTGCCGCTCGACGCTGCCGCGGCCGCGATCACCGCGCTGGCCGAGCTTATCGAGCGGCGCCGCCACCGCGTCCATTTCATTTTGGAGTTCCGCTTCGTGCGCCGCGACACCGCTTGGCTCAGCCCCGCCTACGAGCAGGACGTGTGCTTCATCGGCGCATATGACGCAAACCGCCGCGGCTGGCCGCGATTCCTGGCCGACTACGAAGAGCTCATGCAGAAATATAACGGGCGCCCGCACTGGGGAAAGGAGTTCAACCTCGATGCCGACCGGCTGCGCCAGCTCTACCCGCGCTGGGACGATTTCCGACGGCTGCGGCAGGAGCTTGATCCCGACGGGGTTTTTCTGAACAAGCTCCTTAGCCAGCTGCTTTTAGCTTAAAGGACAGAGGGGAAGTACATTCTGCGGTACACTGGCGGGAGGAGTTCCCGATGCCCCTGCCCTGCACTTGCCTCGGTGCCGCTGCCCGCTCCCGAGCTTGTGCCGGGGCCGCAAGAAGCCCGGGAGCTGACCGCCGCCGGGGTGCGTCGCTCGTCGCGGTGGGCGCAGCGCTGCTCGTCACGCTGACCCAGATTCCGCAGCTTCCTCTAGAGCCGGGCCGCTGGGAGCTCGCGATTTCGTCGGGCCAGGCCAAGCCGCGGAAGAAAAAAGGCAAGGCGCCGCCTCCGGCCCCGCTGCCGCAGTCGGCCTATGAGGACGCCCTCGATCAGCAAAAGCCAGCCATCGAGGAGTGCGTCATGGAGCTTGGCATAAAGCAAGGCGTGCTATCCGTGAGGCTCGACATCAAAGTGCTGGTCAATCGCAGCGGCCAGGCATTCGGCACCGATCTGCAGGTCACCCAAACGGGAGGCGACCAGCTCGCTATGTCCGCGTGCATCAAGACCGCGCTCGGGCTGGCCCGTTTCCCGCCGAGCCGGAGCGCCCTGACGGAGCTTCACCGCCAGTGGACCTTCTCCGCGCAGTGAGGAAGTGGGCGCAAGTAAACGCGATAACCGGGCCACATAGTTTAGAATCTGACTCAGCGTCATGTCGAATACGGGACCCGTACGCCTACTCCTCATCGCCGACAACCCAGCGGATGCCGATCGGCTCCGCCAGCTCCTGCAGGCGGCCCCCACGGTTTGCCGGCCAGCTTGCCCACGTCGACAGGCTCGCCGCGGCGGCGCCGCTCTGTGAGCCCGAGCATGCTGACATCGTGCTCCTTGCCCTGTCACGGCTAGGCCCTGACGGTCTTTCGCTTGTCGAACAAGCGCGGACTCTGGCCCATCCGCTGCCGCTGGTGGTGCTGACGGAGCATGACGATGAAGAGTCCGCCGTTTCGGCAATCGAGCGGGGGGCCATGGACGTTCTGGTCAAAGGGAAGCTCGATGGACCGGGGCTTGCGCGATCGCTACTTTATGCTGTCGCCCGCCGCCGCGCCGAGGAGAAAGAGCGCCACCTCGTCCAAGCGCGCGCCGCCAGCGCTGCGGCCAAAGATGAAGACAGCCGATTTCGCGGGCTCGCAGAGGCGATTCCGCAGCTGGTCTGGGAATATAACTCCGCCGGTCGATTCGACTTCATGAGCTCGCGATGGTTTGTGTACACGGGCCAAGCTCCCGGCCCGGGTTCGGCGGAGCAGTTCAACGCCGCACTGCATCCGGACGATGCCGGACCGCTCCTTGCGCAGTGGCAGGCGGCGGTGCAGACCGCGACCAACTGGCAGAGCGAGTACCGTCTACGCCGGGCGGACGGCACCTACCGCTGGCACTTGGGACGCGCCGTGCCGGTTCGGGATAAAGACGGCCTGAGCATCAAGTGGTACGGAACTGCCACCGACATCGATGACCACAAGAACAACGAGCAGGAGCGGCGGCGGCTCTATGACCAGGCGCAGCAGGCCATCAAGTCGCGCGACGAGCTATTGGCCACGGTCAGCCATGACCTGCGCAATCCTCTCAGCACCATCGCCATGGTCGCCTCCCTGATGCTCGTGGCCCCGGCCCACGATGAGGCGGCAAAGCGGCTGCGCCGTCACGCCGAGAAGCTCGATCGCGCGGTCAAGCGGATGGAACACCTCATCCGCGACCTTCAGGATCTGGCGAGCATCGAAAACGGCCACCTCTCGCTCAGCCCCAACCCGACGCCGCTGGCGATGCTGCTCGCCGATGCCATCGAGGCCCAGTCACAAGCGGCGCAAGCCAAGGGCATCAAGCTGCTCAGCGATACCAGCGACCCCGGCATCTGGGTCGCCTGCGATCGCGAGCGGGTCCTCCAAGTCCTCGCCAACCTAGTCGGCAACGCCATCAAGTTCACCCCGGAGGGCGGCACGGTCGAGCTGCGCTGCCTCCGCCGCTCGAGCGATATCTGCCTGTCGGTCGCCGATACCGGACCGGGCATCGCGGCCGAAGAGCTGCCGCGGGTATTTGAGCGCTTCTGGCAGAGCAAGTCGATCGCGCGCACCGGCTCCGGCTTGGGACTGGCGATCAGCAAAGGCATCATCGACCGGCATGGCGGCGAGATATGGGTGGAGAGCGAGCTCGGTCGCGGCGCGACGTTCTCATTCACGCTGCCTCTGGTCAGCGAGCCGGGGTAAAGCGCGGTCTCAGCGCCGCTTGGTGCTGCGCTGCGAGTCGTCCAGGGTCTTGAAGAGCTGCTGCAGCTCGGGCAGCTTGACCGGCTTTACCAGGTGCGCGTTGAAGCCTGCCTCGCGCGAACGCTGACGGTCGCTCTCCAGGCCGTAGCCGGTCACCGCGACCAGATGAATGTGGGCCAGCGTCGGCTCCTGCCGCAGCCGCCGCGCCAGTTCGTACCCGTCCATGACCGGCAGCCCGATATCCAAGAGGGCGACATCCGGCTTGAAGTCGGCGATGACCCGAAGCGCCGACGGGCCGTCGTGCGCAACGCGGGTCACGTGCCCGAGCAGCTCCAGGCTCGAGGCCAGGACCTCCGCCGCGTCTTCGTTGTCATCGACGACTAGAATCGACCGCCCCGGATCCGATGCCACGACCGGCGCCCACGACCCCGAGCTCGCCACCGCGTCCTGCTGCGCAATCGCGGCCGGGAGCCGGATCGCAAACACGCTGCCGCGACCCAGGCCTTCGCTGGTTGCTTCGACAGTGCCGCCGTGCATGGTCACCAGGCTGCGCACGATCGCCAAGCCCAGCCCTAGGCCGCCCGCCGCGCGGTCCAGCGCCTGCCGCTCCTGCATGAACAGCTCAAAGATGTGCGGCAGCAGCTCTGGCGTCATGCCCCGGCCGTCATCGGACACGCGAATCAAGATGTCTTTGTCTTCGCGCCGCGCGGTGACTTCGATGTGGCCCCCGGGCTCGGTGTACTTGGCAGCATTGGTCAAGAGGTTGGCGACCACCTGAGCCAGGCGCATAAAGTCGCCGTCGATCGAAAGCCCTTGCGAGGCGACGCTGAGCGCCAGGTGGTGCTGCCGCTGCTCCAGCATCGGGCTCGCCATCTCAATCGCTTTGGCGATGATCTCGAAGGTCTCGACCCGGCGCTTCTGCAGTTCGACCTTGCCGCGGGTGATGCGCGAAACATCCATGAGATCATCGACCAGGCGCATCAGGTGGCCGACCTGGCGCTCGATGACCACACGCTCGCGCTCGACGACCGTGACCCCGCGCAGCCGCATCAAATGCAGCGCCGTGGAGATGGGCGCCAAAGGATTGCGCAGCTCATGCCCGAGCAGGGCCAGGAATTCATCTTTGGCGCGGCTCGCCGCTTCCGCCGCCTGGCGCAGCTCCTGCTCAACGGCGCGCGCATGCTCCAGCTCCCGGCGGGCCCGCATCTGGTCCGTCACCTCGATCACCACCTGCATGACCCCGTCGATGCGGCCGGCGTGGTCGTGGGTGGCCTGGGCGATCCAGTTGAAGTAGCGCTCCTCGTGCGTGCCGTCCGGGCGACCGGTGCGGGCGGGAAAGCCCTCGCCGATGAAGGGCTTGCCAGTGGCATAGATCTGGTCGAAAAGGTCCCAGACCCCGAGCGCGACTAGCTCCGGCAGGACCTCCCGCCCCGGCTTGCCGAGAATCTCGCGATGGGCGACAAGCTGGCGATAGCGCGCATTGGCCAGCTCATAGACGTGCCGCGGACCGCGGACGATCGCAATCGCCGCCGGCACCTCCATAAGGAACGTGTGCAGACGCTGCCGCTCGCGCTCCAGGTGCTCTTCCACCAGCCGCTGCACCCGCGCGAGCTCCAGCTGGGCGGTGACGCGGCTAAGCAGCTCACGGGCGGAGAACGGCTTGACCAGATAGTCATTGGCCCCCTGCGTCCGCCCTTCGATGCCCGCGTCCTCACCCGCGCGAGCCGACAGCATGATTACCGGGATCTGGCGCGTAGCTGGCTCGCTGCGCAGCTCGCGCAATAGAGCAAAGCCGTCCAGCTCCGGCATCATCACGTCGGTCAGGATGAGGTCCGGCTGGCGCTGCCGCACCGCCTTGAGGGCCGCGGCGCCGTCGCTCGCAGTCTCCACTTCGAAGCGCTCGGAGAGCAAGCGCCGCACGTAGTCGCGCATGTCGGCGTTGTCGTCGACCAGCAGAATACGCGCCGTGGCCGAAATCGCAGCGCCTCTCTCCGCGGCGGCCAAAGCTGAGGCAGCAGCAGGCACCGCCGGCGCAGCGGGAACCTCAGGCAGCCAGCTCAGCGCTTCGTCGACATAGGGGGTGGCGCCCACCGCGGTCGATGCCAGCTGGCGCGGCGCGCTGATCCGACTCTTTGGCAAGTGCGCCGTACCCAAGGCGATGCGCACCGTGAAGGCAGTTCCCTGGTCGACTCGGCTTGTGACCGCGACGGTTCCGCCGTGCATGCGCACGAGCTCGTGCACCAGGGCCAAGCCGATTCCCGAGCCCTCATGGGTGCGCGAGCGGGCTCCGTGCACACGATGGAACCGCTCGAACAGGTGCGGCAGCTCGTTTGGGGCAATGCCGATCCCGGTGTCGGCGACGTTGAGCTCGATCCATTCACCAGCGGCATGCAGCGAGATCGTAATGCTGCCGGCGAACGTGAACTTGAGCGCGTTCGACAGCAGGTTGAGCACGATCTTTTCCCACATATCGTGGTCGACATAGACCGACTGCGGGAGCGGCGGACAATCGACGCGGAACTGCAGGCCGGCGCGCTCGATGGCAGAGCGGAAGGCGCTGGCGAGATCGGTCGTCAGCGCCGCCAGATCGGTCTCTTGATAAGACGCCTGCTCCCGTCCGGCTTCGATGCGAGAAAAATCGAGCAGCGAGTTTACAAGCTTCAGCAAGCGGATCGAGTTGCGGTGCACCGCCCGCAAGCTGTCACCGCTCAAGGCAGCTGCAGCCGTCGTCAGGGCGTCTTCGACCGGACCCAAGATGAGCGTGAGCGGAGTGCGGAACTCGTGGCTGACGTTGCTGAAAAACGCCGTCTTGGCGCGATTGAGCTCAGCCAGCGCCTCTGCCTGGCGCCGCACTTCTTCGTGGGCGCGCGCGTTGGCGATAGCCGTCATCACCTGATCGGCAGTCAGCCGAAACAGGCCCAGGTACCGCTCGTCGAGCTTGCGCCGCGGGCTCACCCCGCCCACCAAGAATCCATACGGCCGCGCGTGGCCGACGCGAGACAGCGGCAGCACCACCGCGCGCTCCGGGGCGCTCCATCGCCCGGGCGGAATCGGGCCAAACCGCCCCTGTAGATCTTCGACGATGATCTCTTTGCCCGTGCGCTCTGCCTCTGGCAGCGGCCATCCGTCGCTACCGTTTCGCAGCGACACCCTAAGCGGCTTGGCCGGACCCGCGTAGTCGCCAAGCCCGCTGGCGCTTACCAGCTCAAGGTCATCTCCCTCTCCATCGCCTTGCGGGCGGCGGAGATAGATCAACACAAAAGGCAGATCTGAGTCGTTCTGCGCCATGATGCCGGCGGCGGCCTGGCAGGCCTCCTCTGCGGTCTTGGCCGATGTGGAGCGGGCAGCCAGATCGCGCAGCATGCGCAGCTGGCGGTCGTCCTGAACTTTCTCAGTGGTCTCTTGAACGGTATTGAGCACGCCGCGGATGCGGCCGTCGTCATCCGGGATGGGGCTATAGGAGAAGGTATGGAAGGTCTCTTCCGCGACGCCGCGGCTGTTCAAAAACAGCTGCAGGTGTTCATGGAACTGGGCCGGCCCCCCCTCCAGCACGCCGTAGATCATCGGCCGGATGATGTCCCAAATCTCCGGCCACACCTTTTGGCACGGGGCCCCCATCGATGCCGGGTGCTTGACCCCGAGCACCGGCCGGTAGGCGTCGTTATAGAGCTGCAGCAGCTCAGGCCCCCACCAGATCAGCATCGGGAAGCGGTTATTGAGCATCACCGCAACCATGGTCCGCAAACTCTTGGGCCAGCCGGCGACGGGACCAAGCCCGGTTTGAGACCAGTCCAGGGAGCGCATGAGCGCGCCCATCTCGCCCCCGCCGGCCAGGCACTCTGCGCCGGGCGTCACCTGGCCAAAGGAGCCAAGCGACGCGCTTGACACAAAGGTGCTCTGCGGATCCTGAGGCAGGCCGGCAATAGCGGCGGGCACGTCCTTTGTATTAATGGACATTCACGGCCCACACAGCGGAGCCGTGCCGAAGTTTGCCATGATTTCAGTATGATACAATTTACCGGTAAAGAAAACCGGCGGGCTCATTCCTTGATGCGCGGGTTTGAGCTGAAGTCACGAATGGTTGGAACGCGCGGCGTCTCGCCGGCTACCCGCGGGTGCCAGGTCAGCTCGACTTTCGAGTCGTTGCCCGACAAAACAAGGCGCGTGCCGCTGTCGGCCATGAGCACGCGCCGAATCCGCTGGTTATTGTGCCAGGTTCCGTTGGTGCTGCACAGGTCCATGGCGTAGACCCGGCCGCGCTCCGCCATGAGCAGCACGTGCAGGCGCGAGATCTGGCCTGACAGCACCTGTCGCAGCCCGCGGTCCATGCAGGTCTCGGCGCGGCCGATGATGACGCCGGCGTAAAGGTCGGCCTCGCTGAACTCGATCGATACCGCCCGCGTCTGGCGACGCAGGGTCAAGCGCGAGCTACCCGGCGGGCCGGCGGCCGGCACGGGCAGGTCGGCAATGCGCACGCTGCGCGGCATCACCGTGATGTGGGTCCGCCGCATCATGCGCATCGAGTGCTCGGGGGGCATGTCGGCTTCATTGGTGTCGTAGCTCGGAAGCTCCTGCCCGGTCGCCAGGGCGCCGCGCTGCTGATGAAACTCCGGCAGCGGGACGCAGCCCAGGGCGCACTGGTGCTCGCCCAGGCCGATGAGCAGCGGGCCGCTCACGGAGATCGACTGGCGCGGCTGGCCCTCGATGGTAAATGGCTGGCCGGACTGCAGATCGAGCAGACGCAGCGCCGGCGTCCCATCGGCGAGCAGGCTGCAGCTGGCCAGCATCTGCCGGTTGGCGATGCCGGGCAGTCGCGGCAGCTGCAAATCGCAGTTATCGTGCCAGCCGAGGATCGCATACACCGTCGAAGAGGCCTCGAGATCCACCCAGCCCAGATCGCGGTTGTGGACGAAGAACAGGCGGTAGCCGACCCGGCACGCCGCCGGCTGATCGACCAGGAGCCGGGCCCCGAACACATACGCATCGTTGAGCGCCGAGGCGACGCTGGCGGCGCGGACCGACGGGGCGGATACTGGACCTGCGGCTTTGCGCGAGCGTGTCTCAGCCTCGCTAGGCTCGTCCGCGGCGCTCTCCGCAGGCCGCGGGACAACCCGCAAGTGCGGCCGACCTGCGGCGAGCGGAGTCGGTGAGTGCTCGCCTGAGTCCATTAGTTACTAGTATAGCCCCTTGAGCATGCGGCGTCGCGCGCCCTGCGCATTCCGCTGTAACTTCGCAGGCTTGTGCAGCCTACCTGCCTACATCAGGCCAAACCCGGCCGAGGAATCGGTGCGAAGACGCGCTGGAAATCGCTCAGCCTGATACCCCCGACCGGATGGGCGGAAAAACGACACTTCCGGTTCGTGGCATCGGTCATCGCAGCCCTTGCACGCCGCCCCGGCACCGGCCTTGCGGTGACGCGGCGCGTATTAGAACGTCTCACAGGATCTGCTGCGGTGCCCATCCGCGGCGTCCATCGTGCGCACGGCCAAAAAGCCGCTCTCCGCGCCGGCCGCCGCGGCTTTTCATCCTCGCTACGGGTTTGATAGGCGGTTTTAGGCTTCGCTAAGTCCGCGCTCCCAATAATTTGCGCGGTTTAATGCGCTATGCTCCGCCGATGCGAGCAGCCTGGCTGGTCTTTGCGACTTTTTTCCTGACTCTTCCCGGCCGCGCCGCTGGCCAGCAGCCGGCCGCGCGCGACTTCGCTGCCACCGCGACGGACGCCGATCTGGCCAAACGGCTGGAGCTGGCCGGCGTTCCCAGCGTTCGCTTCCGCTTCGCCGAGGTTCCCGATTCCCCTCCTGAGCCCCGAGCCGCCCAGCCCCCAAGCTGCCCGCATCTTGGCGCCGGGCTGTGCGACATCAACTGGGGCAGCTTGCCCAAGGCGCTCCGGCCGCTGCCCGTACCGGCAGAGAGCCGCGCCGGCGCCTCTATCTTCCTACAGTCGTCACAAGGCGACCCGCTGCTTCTGGTCCGTCCGGGGGAAGTGATCGTCGCCTTCGCCGTGCGCGACCCGCATCCAGAGCGCGCCGATACGCCAGAGGGCATGCTGCGCCGCTGGCCCTACTTCAATTACCTCCTGCATGCAGCCGCCTGCCAGGCCGCGGGAAAGCCTGCCCCGCGGTACGGGGACTTCGCCCACACGCCTATTCCGAAGCGAAACCTCCGCCAGTTCATTCTCATCGGCGGAGCCATCCTATGGCTGCTGTTTTTTGTCTGTTTCCGCCTTGCCCGCCGCCGCCCCGCGCTTACGCCGGACGCCCTGGCCTGGGTAATCAGTCGCGATGCCGGACCCGCCAGCGCCGTCGGCTCCAACTCGGCGTGGACGCGAGCTGGCTTTGCCCGACCGCTATCCGGACTGCTCACGCTGCTGTCGGCGATGATTTTACTCATCGGTCCGTACTTCGCCCTGCAGTCTCTCATCGGCCGCCACATCCAGCCGTTCCCGGAAGCCGATGGTCTGTGGCGCGACCTTGTGTGGATGCTGATGATCTTATGGCTGACCTTCGACCTTGGTACGCAGACCGCGATGGTCAAGTACTTTGCCGAGCACCGGCTCACCAGCCCCCTTGAGGCCCTGCGCGACGTCCAGTTCTACATCTGGTTCCAGCTGCTGTCGCGCCTCTTGGAGGCGACGCTGCTGGTCATCCTCGTCCTTTTTTATCTCCCCTACTCGCTGTATGCGATGTACACGCCGCTTGTCCTTTTGTACGCGCTCTACTGTCTGCCGTGTGTCTCAGGGCTGGGGAAGCTCGTGTGCCAGGCGCTTCAGCGCTTTGACTACCAGAACCTGCTGGATCTGGCCGAGGGGCGGCTCCTCGTGTTCCTTGTGCCCGTGCCGTTCGTGCTCATATTCCGCGCTTGGGGCCGCACGCACCCCGATTTCGGAGAGTCCTATGGTGCGGCGATCGGTCTAGCAGTGGGCACCGTAGCCACTCAGCTCATCGTCATGGCGCTAGGCTTCTACGCCCTGCATCGGCTGGGAGTGCCGCTAGGGCAGCTGTTCCGCGCCGACTTCAACCGCGCGACGATACGCCGGCAGCTCTTGTTTGGGATAAAGACCACCATCGGCCAGGAGCCCTACCGCTTCACTCAAGCCATGGAGAGCCAGATCATCATCCGCTCGCTCGCCGATTTCCCGGCCCTCCTGGGAATCCGGGATCTCATCAACAATCGCCTGGCCTTCCTATTTTTCTTCGCTTGGAGCTACTACCAGAGCGCAATGCCAGCGATATCGGAGGAGATCGGAAGAGCGTCGTGTAGGGAAAGAGTGTCTTC
>CALFML010000778.1 GCA_937879845.1 uncultured Myxococcales bacterium | reverse complement strand
TCCTCCTTCTTCTTGGCCATCGCCCGCTCGATGGCGACGACCAGCGTATCGGGGACCTCCGGGGCCAGCTGCTTGAGGCGCACCGGCTGCTCGTGCACCACCATGTAGAGCACCCCGACCAGATTTTCGCCGTCGAACGGCAGCCGGCCGGTGAGCGCCAGGTACATGATGACGGCCAGCGACCACTGATCCGCCCGCCCGTCGAGCTGCGAGTTCTGTCCGAGCGCCGCCTCCGGCGACATGAACTGCGGCGTCCCCAGGATCGTCATGTCGCGGGTCATCTGCTGCCCGGTCCGGCGGATCTTGGAGATGCCGAAGTCCACGACCTTGGCGACCTCGGTGACCATGTCGGCGACCTCGTGGCGGACTAGGAAGATGTTCTGCGGCTTGATGTCGCGGTGGATGACGCCCTTGTCGTGGGCGGCGTGCAGCGCGCTGCCGACCTGGCGCCCGATGTCGATCACCTGCTCCACCGACAGCCGGCCGACCCGGCACAGCCGCTGGTAGAGATCTTCGCCCTCCAAGAGCTCCATGACGATGAACGGCGTGCCGTCATCGTCGAGATCGAAGTCGGTGACCTGGACGATGTGGGGGTGGCGCAGAGCGGAGACCGTGCGCGCCTCGTCCTGAAAGCGCTTGTAGATATCGGTGTCGGCCCCGGTATCGCGGTGCAGGATCTTGACTGCGAAGATGCCGCCGGTGCGCACATGCCGCGCCGCGTACACTGCCCCCATGCCCCCGCCGCCGAGGAGGCGTTCTACCTGATAGGTTCTTCCCAGGGTTCGACCGATCAAGTCTGCGCCCTGTTGGGACATGCGATCACTCCGGAGGCGATGCTGATAAAAGCTCTCGACCTTACTATAGACTAGAGCGAGGGTCGGGGAACAGGGCACATCTGCGAGCCTCTGCGGCTTGTTGGCTGTACCGCGGCGCGATTGGTCAGGCCAAAGTCCGACCTACCTTTGACCAGGCCTACAAGCCCACACCGGATCAGGCCGGTTGCCCGCCTTCCCCCACTTTAAGACCCCGCCCGGCCAGCTCCCCGCTCTCCCAGCGCGGCCTGGGTACTCGATTCGCTCCGACCTGCCGCGGCGTCCGTGTCCGCGTCGGCCGCCCTGGCTGCCAGCTCCCCGCTCTCCCAGCGCGGCCTGGGTACTCGATTCGCTCCGACCTGCTTCGGCGGCCGCTTGGCCGCTCCGGTCGATTCGGTCGATTCGGTCGGTTCGACCGGTTCGACCGCTGCGGCTGTTTTAGTCCGCTTTGGCCTGCTTCGGCCTGCTTCGGCCGCTCCAGCTCGCTCCGCCGCCTCAAGAAATCTCGACGATTTCGGCAGGGGCAAAGCAGGCAACGCGCGCAGGCAAAGTTTCCCGCGGCTCGGCTGCGCGTAGGCAAAGTGATTACTCATCGCGTGGGCAAAGCTTGCTGCATGAAGCCGCAATTCCGGCGGTACATGCAGTGGCAAAGTCGTTCACCGAAGTTGCTGGCGCAGCCGCATGGCGAAGTTGCGTTTTGAAACAAGCCCGGCGCTGAGGTAGTTATGCCCTTGCTACGGCATTGGTAAAACAGCAACAAGCTTAGAGGCAATATTGTCAATCTTTGCTTAAGTTCTTAATCAGTAATAGGATTATTGGAGGTAAAGCGAATCCGAAGTTTACCTCTGAACTTTACCCATTTTACCAAAAGGTATACCAATATATCTCTCTTTACCCATAATTAACACCGACGGTAACGGCTTCCTCGGACAGAGGAGAGCGCACTTTTCGAGTTTCAGTTCAAAGATTGTAAACAGTCCTCTTGACTTGGCGCCCGCAGCGCGTATTTATGTCTGGGTCTGGAGCCAACGTTAAGCAATATGAACGCAGCAAAAACTACTCAAGATATCAAAACAATGTCCCGTTACGCTGATCGGCGCTAAAGAGCGCCATTATCTCTATACGAAAACAATAACGACCAAGCCCCCACAACCCCCTAAGGCCCATAGGAGACTCCCATGCAAGAAGCCACTGCGATCCGTGTTCAGCCCGCCCCCTCCGCGGGGAGCGCTGCACTTGGGACACCGCCTGTTGCTCCGACCATCCATGCGCGTACCTCGCGCCGGGGTTTCGCCGCGATGGACAAGACGCGGCAGAAGGAAATCGCCAGCGCCGGCGGACGCGCGGCGCACGAGCGCGGCAACGCACACGAGTTCACCTCTGAAGAGGCGCGCCTGGCCGGTCGTAAAGGTGGTCAGACCGTCAGCCAGAACCGCCAGCACATGGCGAACATCGGCCGCAAGGGCGGGGTCGCCCGCGGGCAGCGCCAAGAAGTTCCGGCGCGGACCCAGCAAGACTAGCAAGCCGCGACAAAACACCGCGAGCGACCGATTTCAGGTCCGGGCGCGTGAAGCAGCTTTATGGCTGCCATCGCGTCCGAACCCGAAATCGGTCGTGTAGTTTTTGCTAGGCCTCCGCCTCCGGCACCCCGCGCGCAGGGTCACGAGGTCGCGATAAAGAGGCTGGCTATTTAAGGAACGACGCTGCGGGTCGCCAGGTAGTCGATGAGATCGATCTTGGTGATGACCCCGAGCAGGCCGTCGCGCGGCACCGGCGTCTTGGCCGACAGGCGCTCATCGGAGCCCACCGGGGCGTGCATTCCCGACGACAGCACACACACCATCTTGGCGTCGTTGAAGATGGTCTTGAGCAGGCGCACGCGGGTGAGCGGCGTCACCGTGGCGTAGTCGGCTTCGATGATCGGCTCGATGGACTCATCGAGCGAGCCGCCTTTTACCAGCAGGTGGTTTAGAAGGTCGACTTCGGCGACCAAGCCGCAGAGCCGCCCGCCGCCGTCGAGGACCGGCACCTGCGAGATGCCGTGCTCTTTGAGCAGGGCGATGACCTCGCGCAGCGTCGCGTTCTTGTTGGCGGTGATGATCGGCCGGGCGCTGCGCGCCTTGAGCAGATCGTTGACGATCCCGAGCTGATCTTCGGCGTCGAGAAAGCCCTGATCGCGCATCCAGTTGTCGTCGAAAATTTTCGACAGGTACTTCTGCGATCCGTCGGGCAGCAGCACGACGATGTTCTGCGGCGGCAGACCCTGCTGGTCGAGCTGCTCGGCGTATTTAATCGCCCCGGCGACCGCGGCGCCGCAGCTGCCGCCGCACTGGAGACCTTCCTGCCGCACCAGCGCGCGCGTGGTGAGGAAGCACTCCTTGTCGTCGACCCGGACGATCTCATCGACCATGTCCAGGTTCATCGTCGAGGGCAGGAAGTCCTCGCCGATGCCCTCGATCGAGTAGGAGAACGGCCGCGTCATCCGCCCGGTCTTTTTCAGCTCGTAGTAGATCGAGCCGATCGGATCCACGCCGACGATCTTGACCTTGGGGTTCTGCTCTTTGAAGTAGCGGCCGCAGCCGGAGATCGTACCGCCGGTGCCCATGCCGGTGACGAAGGTGTCAAACTCGCCGCCGGTCTGCTCCCAGATCTCGGGTCCGGTGGAGAGGTAGTGGGCCTCGGGGTTGGCGGGGTTGTGGTACTGGTTGGCGTGGAAAGCGCCGGGGGTCTCTTTGACCATGCGCTTGGTCACTTCGTAGTAGCTGCGCGGGTCGCTGGCATCGACGGCGGTCGGGCACAGCACGACCTTGGCGCCGAACGAGCGCAGGTTGGCGATCTTCTCGCTCGACATCTTGTCGGGCATAACGAAGATGCAGCGGTAGCCGCGCAGCGCCGCCACCATCGCCAGGCCGGCGCCGGTGTTGCCGGAGGTCGCCTCGACGATGGTGCCACCGGCGGTCAGAAGGCCGCGGCGCTCGGCATCCCGGATGATGTTGAGCGCCACCCGGTCCTTCATCGAGCCGCCGGGGTTTAAGAACTCGCACTTTACGTAGAGGGTGCTTTTTACGTGGGAGGCGACCTTGTTGAGACGCACTATCGGCGTGTTGCCGATCGCCTCGGTGATGTTGGCGCGAGCGCCACGCATGAGCGACATGGCTAGGCTTCCTTCTTTTTCCCCGATTTAGGCTTGCTCGGCGTAGACGCAGGCGGCGCGGCCTCATCTTCGAGGCTCGGCAGCTCGCCGCGATCCAGGTGCAAAAGGCGCGCCCACGCCGACTCCTCGACCACATCCTGCATGCGCCGGCCGCCGTAGCGGGCGACGATGTGATCGTCATAGCGATCGGCGACCAGGGCCACGTCGTGGACCGCCGCCAGGACCTCGTTGGCGTTGAGCGTCGTGCCGCCGAGCAGGGCGTGCGAAAACAGGATGAGCTCCCCGTCCGGCTCATAGGCGAAAGCGCCGAAGCGCAGCTTGCCGTTGAGGATGAGCAGCTGCCGCAAAAGCTGCGGCTCCGGCCGCACGCCGGCGACGACCTGGGCCGTCACCCGCACGAGCGCGCTCTCATGCGCCGGCCCCGTGGCGATGACCGAGATCATGACGTACGAGGAGCCCTGCTTGATGACGTACAGCCCCTTGTCGATGTAGACGCCGCGCTCGGACTGCTTGTGCGCTGCTGACAGACCTAAAATCCGCTCGATGAGAACGCAGCTCTGCTCCACGGCCGACCCGCTGCTCGCGGGGGTTGAACCTTGGGTATTGGACATTCGGGGGCTCCTTGGCAAAAGGCGTGGCCGCATAGATGCCTGACGACGCCGTTCCGTCTGCACTAGTACCACGAGGCAGGACTTTCTGACAAGCCGGGGACCCGGACGCTCTCGGCGCGGGGCGGCGGCCGCACGGTGCGCCAGCGCGGCGCCGGGCGGCTTGCTATTCCCGCCGGCTCATGGCAGATGACGAGCATGGTCCTTGCTCCCCTGTGCGTTCCGGTCGAGCTGCAGCGTCCCTCCGGCCGCGGCCAGCGTCCATCCGGGCTGCGCTTCTTCCGGCTGGCGGTGGGCCTTGCAGCAGACGGGGCCGGCTTGCGCCTGCGCTCCGCGGTGCCGGAGGAGCTCGGCGAAGGTCCGCTGCGGGCGCGCTTCCACTTGCCGCCGCCGTCCGAACACACCGCCAAGCTGCTCGGCGTCGCCTGGGACGGGGAGATCGTCGTCAACGCCGAAGCCGCGGAAGTGGTCATCGATGCCGGCACGGAGCGCGAGCGCAAGGAGCCGCGCCTGCTCGTCTTTCACCGCGTGCCGCCGCCGACGCGCGAGCGGCTGCGCCTTTACGCCTCGCTGCGCCTGGAAGAGGCCTGACGCCGCCGCCCGCCGGCTGGCGACCGTGCGCAGCATTGACCGCCGGTGGAGCGGGTTGATAGGCTGCGGCCCTCATGTCAACGTCGCCTGATTCCCCTACTTCTGCTTCGATTTCACCCGCAGCGGCCGGAGCCTGTGGCAGCTCCCTGCTCGATTTGGCGGCAGAGCTTGGCCAGCTCGCGGCCCAGGCCCTGCGTCAGCACGCCGGCGACTCGCCAGCGATTCCGGCGCAGCTGGCTCTGCAGCCGGCGGCCAAACCAGAGTTTGGCGACCTGCAGATCGCCGCCTGCCTGCAGCTGGCCAAGCCCCTGGGCAAAAAGCCCCGCGACCTGGCTGAGCTGGTCCGCGCCGCCCTCGCGGCCCACCCCGCCGTCGCCAAGGCCGAGATCGCCGGCCCCGGCTACGTGAACCTGCACCTGGCGAGCGCCTTCATCGAACAGAGCCTGGGCCGCCTGCGCGATGATCCGCACTGCGGCGTGCGGCAGAAGTTCGCCGGCCAGACGGTGGTGGTCGATTACTCGTCGCCCAACGTCGCCAAGCCGATGCACATCGCGCACATCCGCTCGACGATCATCGGCGATGCGCTGGCGCGGATCTTTCGCGCCGTCGGCTTCCACGTCATCGCCGACAACCATCTGGGCGACTGGGGAACTCAGTTCGGCAAGCTGATCGTCGCCTACCGCAGCTGGCTCGATGCCGCGGCGCTCGTGCGCGATCCGATAAGCGAGCTTGTGCGCCTTTATCAAAAGTTCGTCAGCGAAGAAAAACAGCAGGCCGAGGCGCTCGCCCAAGCCAAGCCGGCCGCCAAGCCGGCCGCCGCCGATGCCGATGCGGAAGCCGCCGGCGACGAGGACGACGATGACGGCGACGCCGCCGCGGTCACGCCGCTGCTCGCCGCGGCGCGGGCGGAGCTGGCCAAGCTGCAAAAGGGCGATCCGGAAAACCTGCGGCTGTGGCGCGAGTTCGTCACGCTATCGCTGTCGGTGTTCGACAAGACCTACGAGCGGCTCGGCGTCCGCTTCGACTTCATGCACGGTGAAAGCTTCTACCACCCGCGATTGGCCGCGGTGGTGGAAGAGCTGCTCCAGCGCGGCATCGCCGAGCCGAGCCGTGGCGCGGTCATCTGCAACATCGAGGGCGAGCCGGCGCCGCTGCTCATCCGCAAGGCGGACGGCTCGTACCTTTACGGCACCACCGACGTCGCCACGATCGAATACCGGGTGGCCACCTGGAACCCGAGCCGCGTCCTTTACGTCGTCGGGGCGCCGCAGCAGATGCACTTCCGCCAGCTGTTCGCCATCGCCCGCAAGCTCGGGGTAAAGTGCGAGCTGGAGCACGTCATGTTCGGCACCATGCGCTTCCGCGATGAGACCGGACGCTGGACCACCGGCAGCACGCGCAAGGGCAACGTCCCGCTCCTCGACGAGTTCATCGATGAGTCGATCCGCCGCGCCCGCATCGTCGCGCAGAGCAAGAACCCGGAGCTCCCGGAGGCCGAGCTCGCCGAGGTGGCGCGGGTGGTCGGCATCGGCGCGATCAAGTACAACGATCTCTGCCGCGACCGGCTGAGCGACGTCCACTTCGATCTCGACCTGGCGCTGTCGCTCGATGGCAACACCGCTCCTTATATGCAGTACGCCTACGCCCGCCTGCGCTCGATCGCCCGCCGCGCCGAGGCCGAAGGCGCCGCCTGCGGCACTGCGCTAACGCTCACCGAGCCGGGCGAGCGCCTCCTCGGGCGCCGGCTGCTCGACTACTCCGAAGCGGTGGAGTCGGTGGTGCGCACGGCGCGGCCGCACCAGCTGTGCCAGTACCTGTACGAGCTCGCCGGCCAGGTGAGCGCGTTTTACAGCGAGATCCCGGTGCTCAAGGCGGAGCCGGCGGCCCGCGCCTCGCGCCTGCTCTTGCTGGAGCTGGTCGCCCGCACCCTCCGCCACGGCCTGGGCCTGCTCGGCATCGAGGTGCCGGAGCGCATGTAAAAAAAGCGCCCGCTCCGTCGTCTTTTATTTTGTCGCGGCGGCGGCTCAGCTCAGGCGGCTCAGCAGCGCCTGGGCGCTCTCGCGGATCGGCTCATCGGAGTTGGTCTCGGTGAGATAGCGCAGCTTGCCGATGAGGGCGCGCGTCCGCCGCGGCGGCAGCCGCCGGTCGAGCAGCTGGGTGAT
>CALFML010000777.1 GCA_937879845.1 uncultured Myxococcales bacterium | reverse complement strand
CTTTGGGGGCCGATTCGCTGTTCCATGCGCGCTGCTGTCGTGGAACGGCACGCCAGTGCCTTTATCTTAGCGCACTTTGGTACCGATGTAAATTCGGTGGTGCGGGGAGGCTTGGGAGGCGAGGAGATTGGGCAATGGAGTAATTAGGAATGGCTCAAGGCAGGTAGAGCCGGTTTGTCGGGATGACCTGCTGCGCTTGGCTTGAGCTCTGCCAGAGCAGCGCGATCACCGAGGTGTTCACCGTATCGTAGTAATCGACCCGGATGTTGTAGCGGCGTCCGGCCACAAGGGTGATAGGCGCGCTGGAGTTACTGACGGTCGAGTTGTGCAGCGTGTAGTTGTCGATGATGAGCTGGTTATTGAGCCACACGCGCACCGCGCCGTCAGAGCTCGTGGAGAAGGTGTAGGCTTGCGAGAAGGCGGGCTGCACCTGCCCGGTCCAGCGGATGGAGAAGTTGTCGCCTTCGGGACCCCAGGTGAAGTTGATGTACGGATCGGTGAGCGTGGTGTATAGGCTGGTGAAGTTGGTATCGGCGTAGTACTGGCCGCGGATGCCGGTCGGGCTGGTCGCGGTGCTGTTTACGACCAAGGTCGCAGAGTTGCTGGTCACCGAGCCGCCGCCGGACGCGGTCACCACGCAGCGGTAGAGCGTTCCGTTGTCATCGTAGATCGTCGCGGCCTTGGTGTAGGAGGCGGAAGTCGCGCCGGAGATATTGGCCGCGTTTTTCTGCCACTGATACGAAAGTCCGGTGCCGCTGGCGGTCACGGTGAAGGTCGCGTTCTGTCCCGCGGTCACCGTGGTGTCGACCGGCTGCTGGGTGATACTGAGAGACGACGAGTTGACGGTCAAGGTGGCGGAGCTGCTGGTCACTGAGCCGCCGACCGATGCGGTCACCACGCAGCGGAACGTCGCGCCGCTATCGGCCAGGGTGGTCGCCGGGGTGGTGTAGGAGGATGAAGTCGCTCCCGAGATGTTGGCGGCGTTTTTCTGCCACTGGTAGGTGAGGCCGGTGCCGCTGGCGGTCACGGAGAAGGTCGCGGTCTGGCCGACCGTGACGGTGGCGTTGGCCGGCTGCTGCGTGATCGTCGGCCCCGACGGCGGGAAGGCGCCGAAGACGTCGTTCCACAGGATCGTCTTGAAGGTGCCTTGGGTGGCGGGCACGCCCGGTGAAGGCGAGATGGCGACCATGAGCTGGCGCTGCGCCGGCCAGGTGACCACGGAATAAAGGGTGTTGGACTGCGCGGCGGCGTTGAGCAGGGTCTTGGCCTCGTTGAAGCCGACCTTGGTGCCGCTCGTGGCGTAGGACTGGAGGCCGTTCCAGATCGCGTTATAGCGGTCCACGCTGTTCTGCGAGGTCGGCGCTCCGGCCTGAAGGAAGTGGTTGGTCAGGACGATGGCGCTGGGAAAGCTCGGGACCGCGGTGCGCGTCGTCGTGCCGAAGCCGCCGCTCACCCGCGAGTCGTACTCGACGACGGTCGGAAACAGGCCCTGGCTGTGCGGGACCGGGAAGGAAATGTGGAAGATGAGCGCCAGGGGAACGTGGTTGGCCAGGCCGCTGGCAAACGAGGCCGGTCCGGTGGCAAGCGGCACGGTCTCCGCCAGCTCGCGCGCCCGCAGCGATGAGGGATTGGGATTGGCGAACGGGATGCCCGGCTCGTCGATGCTGGCGTCGTTGGCGGACATGTAGAAGCCATCCTCGCGGATGGTCGCGATGCCGTTGCCGACCATGCCGTACCACATCGAATCGATGGTGGACAAAAGGCCCGCTTCGGTCGGATCGGAGGCGATGATCGTGGCCGCGGAAGTGGAGAACAGCGGCGGATAATCCCAGTTCCGGCCGGTGATCGTATTGCCGTTGGCAGTCAGGCTCCCCCAGGCGGAGAACTGGCTGCACTGCGACAGCTCCAGCATATCGCCGACCTGCAGGACCTTGAGGTCGTTGAGCGTGATCGCCCGGCCGAGCGCCGGCACCACGCGGTTAGACGGATTGGGAATCGCTTCGACGATGCCGTCGTACATGCCGCTAAGCTCGGTGTCGAAGCGGGACTGAAAACTAAAGTACATCAGGCCGCTGATGGCGCCATCCCAGGTGAGGGTGCCGGTGCTGTTGATAAAGGTCGCCATGGCGTTGACGCTGCTTATGACCTGGGACGCGGCCATCGCGCCATGGGCCTTGCCGCGCTCGTAATGGGTGCCGCGCAGCATAAGGAACGGGAATCCGTCCACAGTTCCTTTGACGCTCTGACCGTAGCTGGCAGTGATTTGTAATAAACTGGATTGAACTTGATCAAGCGGCTCAGTTGGTGCGTTGGGCCCACACCCGCTAATCATTACGCCGACTATCATTGCTGCAAAATAAAGATTACGGGCGCCAGCTGGGTTCTTCATAATTATCTCCAAAATACGCGACGGCCACACGCATAGCAGATATCTGCGAGAGACCAGTGTGGAGCTATGTTCCACACTATTTACATAAAAATGTAGAGCATCAGAGCGCTCTGCGCATCACACTGTCAAAGTGCGAAGCCAGGCCGGATCTCCACGCTCGCCCGTCACCCTCCGATCTCCTTCCCATCGTCGTTTTCGCAGACGAGAGAAGGGCTTCCCAGTATTTTGTCCAGCCACACGGCGCACGGCAACCGATTTCATTAATGTTTAAAAAATAATTTCGTCGCCAATGTCGGTAACAGACCGATGTCCGCGGGTTGAACTACACGGCGCATGATTCCTGACTGAATATCAGGAATCCAGAAGAAGATTTATATGTGTTTAATCGGTCCCGGGGTCCTACACAGCTTCAGCGCCGCCGCTTAAGAAGTCGGCTGTCGGCAGTGAGACACATAGACGCATCTGTTGATGCTGAAAATGTGTCAACGATCACAGCTGGAGAAAATGTAGATTTCAAAGTAAATGATGAAATGCGTCGCTGCCGATAACAGCATTGGCAAAGATTCGATAAAATGCGCACTTGCCGCAGGGGCTTTGCGTGATTTGCCAAATATCGTAGAGATTGGCAGTATGCACGGAGTGAGCACCGCAAGCCCAATCCCTCTGGGGGCCGCCTCATGACGCGCGCGACTCTCGGCGCCGTCGTCAGCCAGCTCAGTACCTCGGTCACCGCGCTCGGGGCGATTGGTCTGGCGCTGGAGGCGCGCCTGAGCGGGCGTCCGCTGCCGCCGGGGGTCCAGCTGCATGTGGACGAGGTCTTCGCGGCGCTCGACATGGGCGGCGGGCTTTCTGCCTACAGCGAGGCGGAGCTGCGGTCGCTCCTTACCGACATCCGCTTCGGAATGTTCGATGCCCAGAAGATGCTGTCCCCCAAGCCTTGCGAGCCGGGGTGGATGCACATGGAGAGCGACTTCCTGCAGACGACCGGGGCGGCCTCCGCCGTCTTGCCGTCCGTGCTGAAGAAGCTGATCGTGCCGAGCCTGGCCGGGCTCGCCGAGCGCCTGGACTCTCCGTCCGCGTCCTTCGTCGATATCGGGACCGGCGTGGCGGCTCTATCGATCGAGATGGCGCGCCTGTGGCCGGCGCTGCGTGTCGTAGGCCTGGAGCCGTGGGCGCCGGCGATTGCGCTGGCCCGCACCAACGTCGAAAAAGCTGGTCTCGCCGACCGCATCGAGCTTCGTTATCAGGGAGGGGAGGAGCTCACCGACACCGAAGCGTTCGATCTGGCCTGGATTCCCGTCCCGTTCATCCCGGAGCGGGTGCTGGCCGCAGTTCTGGAACGGACCGCCAGCGCGCTGCGTCCCGACGGGTGGCTGCTCATGCCGCTAGTGAACCCGGCGGCCGAGCCGTTTCTGACCGCCTTGACGCGGCTGCGAATCGCTCTGTGGTCTGGCAGCACCATGACCCCTTTAGATGTGGAAGTCTACCTACAGAAGGCCGGGTTCGTTGACATCAAGACCTTGCCGGCGCCGCCGGTCGCGGTCGCGGCTCTGGTCGCCTGCCGCCGTCCCTGAGCCGCCCGCGGCCGCGGCTTGTGGACCGGCTCTTTGGCGCAGCTGGCAATCGAAGTATAATAGGCGTTTTCTCACCGGCCGGCATCGACTGCCCGGGGCTCGACAGAAGAGGGGCCAAGCGCACCGAGCGGGCTTTCTAAGGAGTGTTGCGCCATGCCCAGCGAGCTTACGATTCGCCTCAGTGCGCCGAGCGGTTCGCCAGACGTTTCGCCGAGCGGTTCACCAACCAGCTTGCCCAGCAGCTCACCCCACAGCTCACCAACCAGCTTGATCGAGCTCCCGGCCACGCTCCTTGCCGCTGGCAGCCAGGCCTCTGCCGCCCCCGAGAACTCCGACCGCCCCGTCGTCCTCCTCACCGGCGATCGCGACTACTTGGTCGCGCTGCACCCGCCGCTTGCCGACAGCGCTGTGCAGGCGCTGAGCCAACAGAAAGGGCAGGTGGTTTACGTCCTCTTCCCCGGCCGCAGTCCGGTGCGGCGGCGGCTGGCGGAGCTGCGCGGTCTCGGTGTCGCGTCTTCGCCAGCCGGCGTCGCCCTCGATCTGACTGATGGCCGTCCCGGCGCGGCGCCGCTCTGGCTGCGGCCCGACGGTACGCTCAGCGCCAGCCCGAACGAATCGGAACGAAGCGGCGCCGTCGCGATTCACGCCGATGCCGGCGCGACCACGGCGGCGGTGCCGGAGCTTGGCGCACACGCCGCACTCATTACGACCGCGCGCTGGATCTCGGCGCGGCGGACCACTACGTTTGAGCGCCTCTTCCCCCCTAGCTCCTTTCATCCCGATCAGCCCGAGCGCAAAGAGCGGCTCACAAACAGCCAAGCCGAGCGTCTCTTGGCGCAGCTCCGCGGGGCGCTGAACGACGCGGCGGTCGGGGGCGCGGCGGCCAAGCGCGATCCGGTGGCGGCGGCGCAGCTGCGCTCCGCGGTGCTGACCGTGCTCTCGCACCTTGCGGCCACCGTGCTCAAAGATGCGGGCTTCAGGCCGATCGCCGATGCCGCCGTGGCGCTGATATTCGACCTCATTGCGGCCGAGCAAGGCGACGAGACGGCGCGTGCGGCCCTGCGCGCCCATGCCATCACCTTGCTGCAGCTGCGCGGCCCGGCCCTGCGGCCGGAGGCGCAGGCGCAGGCGCGCGCGCTCCTCAAGGGTCTGCTGCGCGCCGCGCCCCCTTATTCCGTGATGAAGGGGCCCTGGCGGTTCGCGATGTGCTCCGCTTATGAATTTCACGAAGGCGAGCTTGAGATCCTAGAAAAGACCTTCAAGTTCCGCCCCATCCCGCTGCCGCCCCAGACTCCGGAGACTCCCGGCGGCCCGTACCACGCCGTCGAGGCGCCGTTTAAGACCCCGGACGGGGAGCCGATCCAGATTTTTGCCCGCACCTCCTCGCCAAGCGATGAGAACTTCGAGATGGGCCAGGCCTTCTTCACCGGGCTTTTGATCAACCGGCACGCGCAGCTTGGATCGTACGATATGCGCGCCGCGTCGATCAAGGTGCAGCAGGTCGGCTACAAGTTCATGATGAACAGCCAGTGCGCGGGGCTCACCACGCGGTTTGCCATCTCGCGCCTGTTTCCGGACGCCGATATCTATTCGTCCTGGGACTCCACCTACTTCCGCGCGCCGGCGGGCCGCGTCGTCGAATCCGAGGGACTTGACTGCTTCGTCGCCGCGCTCACCGGAATGAGCCAGCGCGAGTCGCATGCCGAGCTTGAGGCGCGCATGCGCAAAGTGCAGTGGCACCACAACGCCTCGCGCTTCCCGGGGTTTGTCCAGTTCGTCGGACCCGCCAACCCGCTCGTGGTCGATCGCTTCAACGATCTCAATCAGGATGGACGAGCGGATCTTTACGATGGCTTTCTCGATTTCCGCCTGGCGGCGATTGCCGAGGATCTGCAGGCGTCGATGACCCCGCGCGACCCCGGCGTCGCCGCAACCCAGGTAGGCGGCGAAGCGGCCGAGGGCCTCAACTGGGCTGCCGGGAGCTTGAACCGCGTCGCCCAATACTCCGACGTATGGGCGGAGCTGCCGGGGGGCAGCGAGCTTCTTTATGTGTTCCAGTCCGGCGGATTTTTCAGTCCGACCGAGCCGCCGGCCGACGTACCTACCGGCGCGAACAAGCAGGACCTCGGACGCCTGCCGGCGGTCTGCCGCTACCAGAAAGTGTCGGACACGCAGAGCGGCTTTCAGTGCGAGGTCCTTTACAACAGCCACCTTAGCCACGCGGCCAAAGAGCTCAAGCGTCTGCTGTGCGCGGCCGAGGCGTTCTGGCGGGCGCTCGACATCGGCTATCTGCCGCGCGAGGGCGTGCTCAAGACGCCGCTCGGGCAGCGCGCCGCGCTGCTTTTGACGCTGGCCGGGCTTCTGGAGTATCCGGCGGATCAGAACCGCATCGATGGACTGTGGGCCATGGCCCTTACCGCGCTGGGCCTG
Organism: uncultured Myxococcales bacterium; assembly: GCA_937879845.1. Classification (GTDB taxonomy): domain Bacteria; phylum Myxococcota_A; class Polyangia; order Palsa-1104; family JAEUJZ01; genus CALFML01. Next base: position 938 of record CALFML010000777.1, on the reverse strand, counting down.
CCCGAGATCTCACGCAGCGTAGTCCGCGGCTGTATAAATGAAGAAGACCACAACGCTTCCAATTATTACGGCTCCCGGCGCGGCATCGTCCAGCTGATCGGCGATCCTGCCGCCCCGGGCGGAGCGCTAGGAAAGTCCGACCCGGTAGCTCTCCAAAACCTGGCGAGCGCCGATCCCATGATCGGCCGCGCCCGCGAGCTTCCTGCGCGATAATCCCCAGCGCCGTCTCAACATCGCCGATCGGCCCGCTGCTTCTTCCGCTCACCCATGCGCGCGGGGCGTCAGCCGGATCTGCAGGTTGGCCGGCCGCACCGTGAAATCAAACTTCTCGCGAACCGGCGCGGTGGAGGCGAGCGTGACATCGAAACACCGCGCCACCATCGCTCCCACCATCGTGCTCTCCAAAAGTGCCAGGGAGCGGCCCGGGCACACGCGCGGTCCGGCACCAAAGGCCAGAGACGCGCGGGGATCGTGCTTGCCGGCGGGCGCTCCCAGCCAGCGCGTCGGATCGAAAGCCAGCGGCGCGTGAAACCCCGCAGGCTGCAAGGCCAGCGCGCGGGTGAGCGCGAGGATCGGCGTACCCGCCGGCACCCGGATGTCTCCGAGCACCGTGTCTTCGATCGGCTCCAAGAATAAGACCGGCGCCGGGGATTTTAGCCGGAGCGTCTCCTGCACCACGGCGGCGATGTAGCGCAGCTCGTGCGCGGCTTCGGGATTTTCCGGCACGCCGCAGGCGTCGGGCAGCGCATCCGCTTCGGCTGCCATGCGGCGCTGCACTTCGCGATGCTCCGCCATGTAATAGAGCATCCAAGCGATGGTGTTTGCCGTGGTGTCTTCACCTGCGAGCAGCAGCGTGAGGACGTTGCCGTACAGCTCGCGATCCGAAAGAGATCGGAAGAGCGTCGTGTAGGGAAAGAGTGTCTTCGCCTGTGTAGATC
>CALFML010000776.1 GCA_937879845.1 uncultured Myxococcales bacterium | reverse complement strand
CTCTTCCGATCTCGGGCGTCTTGAGGTGATCGACTTCCGCCAGGTGCGAATCGCGAACCCAGAGCACCCGACCCCGGTCGTCCAGGTCGCGCACCCGCAGATTAACGAGCTCGCCGGCCCGCAGCCCGACGTAAAGCAGCACGAGCACCGCGAGCGCCCCTTGATCGCCATCCTCCGCCAGCTCCAGCGCCTTGTGCGAAAGCTTGCGCGACTCATCAATCCCCAGCTGCGCCTTTCCTCGCCGACGCCGGCCTTGGCCGCTCACGTTGTGCAGCGGGTTTTGCGGCAGGTGACCATTGCTGACGCACCACTTCATGAAGCTTTTGGCTTGGGCCATTGCGTTACGGTGCGTATCCGCTGCCAGCGGCCGACCCGTTCCCGGTCGCGGCTCGGTCACCAGCCGCTGATACAAAGCCGCCGCCTCGCGCGCGGTGAGGTGCGCCACCGGCACATCATGATCCGGAAAGAAGTCCCGCAACCGGAACACCGTCAGCTTGATGCTGCCGGGCTTGTTCCCCTTGGCGATCAGGAACTGCTCGTACTGAACCAGCGCATCGGCCACCGTTAACTGATCCTGGGCGGCGAGCTCGCGCTCGAGCGCACGCTTGAGGCGCTCGGCTTCCGCGAGCGTTTCGACTGTTTCCGTAGCGCACGTCTTGCCCTCTCGACGGAAATAGCATCGATATCCGCGTCCGTGCCGGTGAGGCCCCCAGACGCGGGGCCGCTTGTTGTTGACCATAGAGTCTCCTGTGTGCTGGTGCGGGCGGCAGTCAGCCCGCGGCGTTGCATTTCATCCACGATGGCGCTGGCGAGCGCCGGAATTGAGACCGCGGCGCGGCGCATTAGCCGTTACTCCGTCGGCGATGTCGCTTTGCGCCGAGGTGATAGCTCGCAAGGCGATCCCATAGCTCTTGATCGCCAGACGGCATCCTGACGCCGCTCAGTAAGTGCGATGTCTCAGTTTGATCCACGACTAGTCTCGTGCGCGGCGGCGCCAGCTGAAAGCAGCGGCTGCGGAACTGGGACGCAATCGACGAGCTCCGCGGCCTCGTCCCGCTCCATCGCCAGAGCCGGCGGCAACGCCTTCGGCGCAGGGTCCGCGAGGTCCTTGCCATCGCTGAAGCACAAATGACAGACAAAGCGGACAGCGCTCTGCCGGGCGATGGCAAAGCCATCTCGATCCAGAGGGTAGTGCTTGAGCCACTTATCCGGCTCCGCTTTGCCGCACCAGTTGCAGCGATGGCGCAGCCCATCATCGGACCAGCTGGACCGGAACCGATCGGCCTCTCGGCGCTCCGCCGAATCAGCGGGCCGATAGGAGGCGCCGCTCATGTACCGCAGCAGGGTTGCACTCAGCGCCTGCACCTGGCCGGTAGTTGTCTTCACGAGTGGCGCTAATACCGTGACCGCCGCTTGATCATGTGGCTCTGCGCGACCGTCCGCGGTTCTCTGCGCCAGACGGTGCTGACACCATGCGAAGCGATCCCGCGCCCTGGCAAAGTCGGCGCGAATTCGGTCAGCCAGCTGCGCCGCCGACTCGATGTGATGGGCGCGCTGCGACTTTGATACGCGCGGCTCCCCGGCGGACGCGAGCGACCGGAAGGCCCATAGCAAATTGCCCGCGCACTCTTCCAATAGCTTCATGGCCTCGCTGCGTTCAGGGTTGTCAGGACCCTTCTTTCCCCAGGCTTTCATGGTCATCTCCTCTCAATCGGCGCTCTGTTCTTTGCGCCGGTAGGTGCTACGCTTGTGCAAGCCGAGCGCTATCGCTTCTCCAGGTTCTCCACCGTCCAAGGCACACCCGCGGCCTTACGTGGCATCGGCCGCAGGCGCTTGCCCTTGACCACGCGGCCGTTGTGGGAGCGCAGCAGCAGCCCCAAGTCACGCGAGGCCGGCAGGCGGTCATGCCGCAGGCGCATCAGCTCATTAAGCGCTGCGCGCAAACGCTCATAGCGGAGTCGATGCGACGGATGCAGGGCGCGGTACTGCAGATCCTCGTCCAGGTATTGCACCGCTTGCTGCGCCGTGCAGGCTTCCTCGCTGTTCTCCTTGCAGAGCTCCGCCCAGCCTTCGACGAGATCTTCGACAGCGCTTGCCGTCGAGTCGCTAGCTTCTGTCATGGCTTCATACGCGCCGTATGGATCGGGCAGCCCTACCCAGACCACGCAGCTACGAACCAGCGCGGACCACTGCTCGAACGATCCCCAGTTCTTGAGCTGCAGCTGGTCGGCCTTGCCCTGCCGCACATAGGCGCTCAAGATCGTGAGCGCCGCCGCGGCGAGCCGGCCTCGGTTCTCGCGGACCCACGCCAGCAGATCCGGGTGACGAAACGCCTGGCGCTTCTCCGGGTTCTCCTCGGTGGACTCGATCCGGATCTTGAGCGTGCGGCGCTCGGTGTCTACGCCCGGAGCAAAGCGGACGTTGTTGCCGGTGCCCCAGAACACCGAGACGATCTTGAGTCGCGGCATGATGTTGGTGGCCAGCAGCCGCCCCTTCCATGCCTCTCCCGTCAGAGCCGCATCGAACTTGCCCGAGCCGAACGGGTGCCGGATGTTGTCGATCAGGATCAGCGGGTCGCCGGCCAGCGCGATGGAGGTGATCTGTTTCTCCTCCTCTTCCTCTTTCGAGGCTTGCGTTGTTCGCGCCGCGCTCCTTCCCGTCGATATCAACGCGGCGCAGTCCACAAGCTTCGACTTTCCCGAGCCGCGCACGTTGCCATCGACGAGAAAAAACGGCGTAAAGCCCTCGTAGGCGTGGCGAGCAAACCCGGTCAGCATGCCGGCGAACCACGCAGCCCGGTGTACCGGCTCGGAAAAGGGAAAGTCGCAGACGACTTCGAGCAGATCCTCCCTGGCGCGCTCGATGTCCTCCCACGTCGGGCTGTCCGGAATGCGCGGATAGGATGTGGACGGCTGGTAGAGCAAACCGGTCGCTGCGTCGTAGCCGGGATCTTGCAAGACACTTCCGTCGGGGCGCAGCGCGGGGCACTCGACGACGCCGCGCAGCCGCCGGATGTTGGGCCAAGTGCCGCGCGCCGCAGCCGTCGCCACGACCCACGTCGGTGGATGCACTTTCATGCGGACCTTCTTGCCGTCCAAGATCTTGGTGCCGTAAAACTGCGCGGCCTCCGTCAGTTCCTCTGCGAGCGACGCCAGGGGAAGCAGATCGATGCGCGGCGAATCGAGGTCGCGCTTGACGCCCTGGCATGGCTCGCCGTCGTCCCGCACGACCCGGACCAGGGTTCCATCGCGCTTGTAGATGTTCGGGCGCGTGGCAAGCGCCTCGACGGCTTTGTCGGTGACTCGTTTTCGGCGGACGGAGACTAAGATCTTTCGTCGGCCGGTGCGCGGTCGCAGGCTGCTTGCATCAAGCATGGACCGGCTCCGCGCCTAGCAAGCTGCCCACGGCCACCCGTCCGGCCTGCCGCGCATACCGGAGCTTGTGAGTCAGCTCGGCCGCGCTCCAAGGGGGTTCACAGCGCGGGTTGTATTCCTCGGCCAGTACCGTGATGGCTTCGGCGTCGGATAGGGCAAAGCCGCGTACCAGCGCCACGGCCAGCTTGAAGGTAGCCAGGCTTCCGCCTTGGCCGGAAACGGCGCCGGGTGTGCTCCGTGCATATGCGCGAGCCCGCATAAGGGGCGCCGCAGCTCGGGCAGCAGCCGACAAAGGCGGCAAGGGCATTGCCGCGGCGACCGTCGGCGCGGGAAACCACTCGGGCTTGTACTCGGGGATCTGAATTACGTCGACAGCAAGCAGAGGCCGCGCCCATTGATACGGCGCTCCTTCGGGATGGACAGAGGGGGGGATCACGACGTTGCCGCCGTCCGCGCGGATGTCGAGCGCTATCGCGTCAACCCGTACCCGGTTGGGAATTTGAATCGCGCTCGCAGGGCGCCGATAGTAAAAATGAATGCCCTTGCGTGTCCTGACCTCCAGCGGTGTCGGCGGGAGGAAACTACGGCACCACTCGATAGAACGAGCATCATCGCAGTCAATCACAACGACCGGCACCTGGCACGCTACGACCTGGCCGGTATGGATTCCGACGTTGTAGCTAGGTCGGTAACTCGCGCGCAGCTGCGCGGGAGAAAGCCAAGGTCTGTGCTGCCATCCACGATCGATTGGCGCCTTACCGCGACCTTCTATGAGTCCCCCGGTCGGAGGCCGCAGCCAGTGCACCGCGAAGCCGAGTTCAGAAAGGCGTATCGCCGACGCCAGGATTGCGCCGTCCGTGTCACGGAAGCTCATGGTCTGCTCCCCCGCTCGCGCACCGGTTCCACCACCCGAGCCGGCGGCAAATAATAGATGACCTGATCCATGTCGCGGTCATTCCGTTCTTCGCGGCAGATCAGGTAGTGCGCCTGCACCCGCGGCCGGGAAGGGTCGCCGAACTTGACCTGCGTAGATTTCAAGCCGACAAGCTCGGGCGCGACCTGCGCGGGCGAGGTGCCGGGCTTGACGTGGGCGACGATGCGACCGCGCAGACAGGACTTTTGGCGCGCTGCTTGCCAGCAGACCGCCGTTCCGGGACTGAGCATTGAATTCCTCCTATATGGGCCAGTGAAAGTTGATTGCTTGTGTGGTCCGCCACGGCGAATTGAATCAGCTTGCCGAGAGACGGCTTGATACGTTGCGGGCTCGCGAGCACCTGGCGGGCGCTCTTGCTGCCTGCTGGATTGTTCGAAGTGCGGCGGGAATAGGCGCCGGCGTCGCAGCAGGAGCCGCAGATCGAAAACAGCCGGTCGACCAGCTGCTTGTGGACGGCAGCGACCTGCGCACGGAGCTGCTCAGCAAAGTAGGACTGCGCTGCCAAGTCGGTCAGGGGCGCGATATTCTGCAGCTGCGCAACGATCTGCTGCGCGCTTGTCCCGCACTCGCGCAAAGTACGCAGCAGCTTGCGCGGAGTGCGCGCCCTCGACTGGTAGAGATGGCCGCAGGCGGCACACTTGCGCGTACGCATCACGCTGCCGCCTTGCCGCGTCGCTCGCGGCGCTTTCTCCGGCGCCGACGCTGCTTGACTACGACCAGGCCGGGGGAACCATCCGGCATCGTTCCAAAGGCACCGGTGCGCGTCTGCTCGCAACGGACGCACATGCAGACGAACGTATGTCCTGTCCTCATCGCAGCGCCTCCACGTCAAAAGCACGGTCACTTGAGCAGCCCACCAGCCAGCCGATCACGTCGGCAACGGCGCGCGCATAGCGCTTGTCCGATGCGCTGGCGGCACGGTTAAGAAGGCAGGCATCGGCAGCGGCCAGCGTCCGCTCAAGCTCTGCAGCCCTACGCGTAAGCTCCGGATGGTGCTTGCTGAGCGAGGCACGCCGCAGCAGCGTCTCTGCGAGCTCCAGCGCCGTAAACTGCTCTCCCTTATTGTGTTCCGCAGAGCTGTAGCGAACCGTGGTCACTCCCAAGGCGCGCGCAGCTTCGCCTATCGAGAGACCGAGCTCGACTCGCAGCTGCCGCAGTCGTTCTCCCATCTGCATGGGGACCTCCTGGCGGTTAGGCCGCTTCTCGGTGAGCGTCGCGGGAATCGAACCCGCGCCGGCGCCGCAGGGGCACCGGTCGCCTTCGGGCGCTCGGCTAACGTGTGGTTGGGTGGATACTCTGCGCTAGTTTGTCCAGCACCGTGCGCAGCGCTTCGCCTAGAACTTCCGCGGCGCGCATCGCCTCGGGCAGCGCCTTGCATCCGGACTGGCTGAAGATCGCCGTCGGATGCTTGGGCGCGATGCCGTCGGATGCGTAGACGAAGTAGACCGCGCGGTACCGGACCACGCGCAGACAGACCCGGTCATCGACGATTCGCTGCCAGTCATCGCCCGCGTTGGCGGCCCAGCCGGATGGCTCGGTGCTGGCGTCTCGGGGCATTTCTTCCGCTCGGGGCGTGTGCATCATATGCACTTCATCAATACGGACTTGGGCTTCGCAGCAGGCCGTGGCCACGCACGAGCGTTGTCGGGTATCAGGCTGAGCTCTCATGGTCGAGCTCCCTCCAGCATCCCGCCAGCGCACCCGATGAGTTCGGTCTTCATCAGCTCGCTATTGGCACAGGCGCTCATTTTTCCTTCCCCTCTTGCGCAACAAAACCTCGTGTGCGCTGATGTAGATGTGATCGTTTTATTTCCAACCACGACGCTAAAATCATGAATACATTCGGCTCACAGAAACGTCAAGTAGATTTCCTATGGCGTATGTTATCTAAGGAAACTAGCGAAACTTCCAACGGTGGGTCAGGCCAAGCTGTGACCCGCGGACGGAAAAACCCTCTGTATCAGCTTGTTTCGCAACGCCTCATCGCGCTGCGCGGGCAGGCTGATCTGGCCCAGGCGCAGCTCGGGGAGCTCTCGGGCCTCAGCTCGCGCACGATCTCCGCCGTCGAGCGAGCCCAGGTCACTTCGAAGATTTCGACGATCGAGATGCTGGCGAGCGCCCTTGGTGTGTCGCCCGTCTACCTTGCCTTCGGGCAGGATGGTCACCTTCGCTGGCGAGAGCGTCACCCGCGATTCGGTCTTGAACCCGACTCGGCGCCTGCTCCGATGCCAGCCCCCCGAGTCTGCCCCGAGCTTCATAAAGGTATGGGCCACCGTCTGCGCCAGGCTCGCGAGGCGAAAGATCTCAGCATGCGCGCCCTGGGCCGCGTCGCCGGCTGCACGGTCGCGTCGATCTCTCTGCTCGAATCGGGCACCGGTGTGGTCCTGCTCAGCACTTGCGAGGATCTGGCCAAAGCGCTCGACGTGGCCCCCGGCTGGCTGTCCTATGGTCTGGGCGCAGGCCCAGAGAGTCGCTGACCTAAGGCGACAAGGGTTCGCCAGGCGGCTTGCGTAATGTCGAGTTCGCATGCCGCATCAATTACCTACAATTCCTTGTTGTACTAGGACCAAAGCGACTGACCGATTTTCAGGCAACGCATTGCCCAGTCTTTGGGCAGGGCGTTGCCTAGTCCGCCATCAACGCATTGCCCAGGTGCCGAGCAGCGGCTAGCCAGTGTAAGGTTGCGCGCATGGAAGATATTGCCCAAATGTTTCGCGCCGCACTGCGTCTAATTCGCCAGCGCCCCGAGTGTGCTTCCTTGATCCCCGTGGCTGAGCTTGGACTACGCATGTCGGAGTTTGAATCTACTTTCGGCGAGCTACTTAAGGAGTGCCGCGACGCGGCCGAGCTCTCCGTTGCTCGCCTGGCCAAGCTGGCAGGGCTTGCCGACAACACGATCAAGAACATCGAGGCGTCAAAGACGATACCGACCATCGAGACCGTTGCCCGGCTCCTAGCCGTCGAGGAACTCAAGATGGGCACAGCGGAACACTTGGCCCCCATGGGGCACGAGC
>CALFML010000775.1 GCA_937879845.1 uncultured Myxococcales bacterium | reverse complement strand
TGCTGCGCCAGCAGCGGGGTGCCGGAGGTGACAGGACCCGCGGCGCAGCCCGAAACTGCGGCTGGTGCGAGGCGTGGTTTAGCGGCGGACGGCTGTCTCTGTCTACGGGTTCACAGACGGTTCCCCTCGTTAAGGGATGCACTCGTAGCGGCTCGCGGAGTAACCAAGCGGGTCGTCGGCGCGCGGCTTATTCGGCTCAGATTTTTTGCCGGAAGCGCAGATGCGCCGGGTAGGGCGGCGGGTGCTGCATGCTGCCGGCGCGCGCCTGGGCGGCCCGCCAGAAGGCCGGCTCCAAAAGGTCCTTGTGCAGCGCCAGAAACAGCTCGCGCGCCCGGCCCGGCGGGAACAGGAAGGTCGGGAACTGCTCGGGAAACACATCGGCGGGGCCGACGCTGTAATAGGGCTCGGCGGACATCTCGTCCTCATAGCTGCGCGGCGGCGGAATCGCCCGGAAGTTGCACTCGGTGAGGTAGCAGACCTCGTCGTAGTCGTAAAACACCACCCGGCCGGCCCGCGTCACGCCGAAGTTCTTCGGCAGCAGATCGCCGGGAAAGATGTTCACGGAGGCCAGATCGCGGATGGAATCGCCGAAGTCCTGCATCACCTGGCGCAGCGGCTCCTCCGCCGCGCTGGCTACAAACAGATCGAGCGGGATGAGGCGCCGCTCGATATAGACATGGCGGAGCACCAGCCGCTCCCCGTCCCGCTCCACCTTCTGCCGCGTCAGCTGCTCCAGATCGCGCAGCAGCTGCGGCGAGAACCGCTGACGCGGGAAGGCGACATCGGCATACTCCATCGTATCGGAGAGCCGGCCGACGCGGTCGTGCAGCTTCACCAGGCGGTACTTGGAGCGCACCTCCGCGTCGCTGGTGTTCTTGGGCGGGGCGAACTCATCGCGGATGACCTTGAACACATAAGGGAAGGACGGCAGCGTGAAGACCAGCATCACCATGCCGCGCACGCCCGGTGCTTCCTCGAAGCGGTCGGTGGAGCGCTTCAGGTGCTCCTGCAGGTCGCGGTAAAACAGCGTCTTGCCGTGATGGTAAAGACCCAGGGAGGTGTAAAGCTCGGCGCGGGTCTTGCGCGGCATCAGCGAACAGAGGAAGGTCACGTACGCGGCCGGGACCTGCATATCGACCAGGAAGTAGGCGCGCGCCAGACTGAAGAGCGGGGCGATGTACTCCGCTTCGAGCAGCAGCGCATCGACGTACAGCCGTCCCGCGTCGCTGCAGCGGATGGCGACGGCGAAAGGAACCTCGGCGCCGCCGCTGACGATGCGGCCCAGAAGGTACGCCGCGCGGCCGCGGAAAAACGGCGCCGACAGCACCTGGACCTGGGCGTCGCCGCGCAGATCGCGGCGCAGCGGATGGCGGCGCAAGGCCTGCAAGAGCTGGCGCAGATCGCGGCGCAGATCGGCAAACGGCAGCGTGAAGCCGAAGCTGTCCAAGATGGTGAGCAGGGAGCGGCGCAGTCCGGTCATGGCCAGGCCGTAGCAGCGGTAGCTCGGCTCATCGCCTTCCAGATGCTCGGTGGACACTGCGGGTCGCCAGAACAGGTATTCGTTGTCGTAGTAGCTGCGGCGCAGCACCCGGCAGACTACGGAGTTGAAGAAGGTCTCGGCGAACTCCGGCTGCGGGTGCTGATAGAGCATCCGGATATAGGCGAACTTGACCGCCGGCCACAGCTTCTCCTCTTGCTGCGCCTGCGGGCAGTGCGCAAGGACGGTCGCCACGGTCTCGGCGACGCGCTGATCGTACATGTCGATGCGGGCGCGGCTGGTCTCCCACTGCTCCTCCCACTCGCGGCGCTCGAAGTGCTCGCGCGCCTTGAGGGCGTACTCGCGGAAGAGCCAGTAGTGCAGGTTGAAGCCGTCGAGGATGATCTGGGCGACCGCGGTGGCGGTGGGTAGGTCTGAAGTCATGCGAGGTTTCCCGGGCGGCGAGCGCTGCCCGCGCAGGCGCCGACTGCAGATAGAGTACAGGCTTTTCGGCGGGGAGCTTGGATTATCGCGACCAGAGCGTGACTAAACTACGCCTCGCAAAAAGACCCGCAGGTTCGGGCTGCGCCGCGGGTCCTGTCCCCTGCGGCACCCCGCTGCTGGCGCAGCTGGGCCCCCGCCTCCGGTGCCACCCGCTCTCCTGGCCAAAACTTCGGGTTCAACTGGGGTGCGGTTTAGATCGCTACCAGATCGAAATCTCGGTGAGTCCATCGACGCGGCCTTGCGGCGTTACCGCGCGGACGCGAACATAGCGCGCGGAGGCCGATACGGTAAATGATTGCGCGCCGCCGCCGCTGATGCCGCTGCTGAGCCACGCCGCGGCGTCGCCGGAGGTCTCGACCAAGTAAGGGGTGGTCACGCCGCGGACCACGATCAACGAAATCGCCGTCGAAGCCGGAAGCTCCACATAGGCCCAGTTGTCCGCTTGGGCGTTGCAGCTGCCGCTGCTGCACGCGGGCTCCGGTATGGGCTTGAACGCCGTTGCCAAATCCCCATCGGTCAGCACGCAAGGCGAGAGCGCCGAGGGGCCGGTCGGGCTATGCACGAAACAGCCGGCGCCGCGGGAGGGCGGGGCGCTTGCGCTTGGGGCATACGTGCGCTGCCCCGAGCGGTAATAGAACGACGCATCGCCGCCGCTGGCCAGCGGGTCCTTGGTCTGCGCGGTCACCATGACCGAGCCCTGCGTGTCTTCCAGCAAGCGCGCATCAATGGGCGCGCCCGAGGTGATCGACTGCGACCAGACCGGCACCCCTTTGTCGCTCTGGAACGCAACGCCTGTCGTCGCCGTGCCGTACGGGAAGGCGTCGAACGTCAGCGAAACATTCCCGCCCGTGGCGGCAAGCGCGGTGGCGGGGTGCCAGATGCGCAGATCATTGAGCTTGAGGTCTGGGACTTGAACCTGAAACGCCTCGGTCGTTGTGGCTCCGAACGACTCTCCGGTCTGCGCGGTGTCGGCCACTGAGATATCGATCGTACTGGCCTGGCCCACGCTGCCTTTGGTGTCGCTTCCCTTGAGGGAGAACGAGAACGCTCCCTGCGCGTCTGTCGTTGTCGTGCGTACACTGCTGCAGCCCGATTCGGTCGGTCGGAGCAGACAGACCGTGCCCAGCGACGCGGTGAGCTGGAGGCTGGTGGTCAGCAGCTCGCCGACATCGAGCTGTTTGAAGAAGACCACTTGCGCCATGGAAAGCGGCCCCCCGCCTGGCGCGCGGCCGGTGCCGGAGATCGTAACGTCCGAGTTTGAATCAAGCTTGCTTGACGAGCAGCTTGCGAGGATCAGTAACAGCAACCATGACGGTTTTTTCATGAGTCCCCCTGATGAAAAGCGGCAACGGCACACCTTTGGTGCCGGTTTTAGCTTGGCACATTTGCCGCCGCTCGCCTAGGCCGCGGGGACTAGCGTTTCTCCCAGGCCAACGCTTGTTAATCCTGATCCACGGCTTGGTGGATGAGGCGCCGGCGCTCTTTCTCAAGCCACGCTTGCGCTTCCTCTTTGCGCGAAAACTGCATCCAGTTCTGCCGCTGGGCGCCTAGTATGTTCATGGCGCCGTTGAGCAGCGCATTAAACCCCCGAGCCAGAATACCAGCCCCGTAGGAAGCGATAGCCAAAGGCGGACTGCCGGAGCCGAACTTGACCAGCAGCCGCCGCGCATCGGGATGGATAGTGCCGGCCGTTCGCAAGTCCACAAGGAGAAAGTAGTGGTCGTGGCGGTCCTTGACTTGCTGCGCCAGCTGCGTAATGGAACGGGCCAGCGCCAGATCAAGCGGACCCTCCGGACAAACAAACATTACGTCCTCAGTTACCCGAACCTGGAACGCACCGAATTCGTTGCCCGGACTGGCGCTCACTTTTTCATATTAGCGGTGTGTGTCAGCGTGCGCAAGGGTACTCATGGCGCAGGAGAATTGCGCTGCCTTTTCTCACCGCTGCCGCCGCGGCTCGGGGCGGCTTCTAGCCGGGTCGCGCTGTACCAAATTCGTGCTCGGAGGCCGCGATCTAGTACAATGACGCCCCACGATGGGCCACATCATTGCCGATAAAAATCGTCTCTGGCCGGAGGGGACCATTCCCTATGAGCTCGATGCCGCATTCCTGAAGGACGGCGGAGCGCCCGATGCGGCGGCGGAATCGCCGACAAAGCTCATCCAGCGCGCACTTCTGGAGTGGAATCAGCGGACGATCTTGCGTTTTATCCCGCGGACCGATCAACGCGACTACATAGTCTTTGTGCCGACGGAACACGTCTGTAGCAGCGAGCACGCGGGCCGCAATGGCGGAATGCAGTCGATCTGGATCAATGCCGAGCGCGCGCGACAGCTCTGCAGCGGCGAAGAAGGGGGTGCGGTGGGGGTCGTGATCCACGAGATCGGCCACGCCATCGGCCTTCTGCACGAGCACCTGCGCAGCGATCGCGACGACTACGTGAGCATCAAATGGGACAACGTCGATCCCGAGCGGCTCTGCAACTTCTGCATCCAAACGCACGAGCAGGGCTGCGACCGCTGTGAACCCAAGCACGGAAAAGCGATCGGGCCCTATGACTATGACTCGATCATGCACTACTTCGCGACCCAAGGGGCCCGCGATGAGTCCAGGCCCACGATCGTGCCGCTAGCGCCGCTGCCGTCGGGCTCGGAGAGTGTGGGGCGGAAGATCGGCCGCTGCGATGGGCTGAGCGAAGGAGACATCGCGACCATCGCAGCGGTATATTCGCGCGGGGAGTGACGCGCGGTTTTCCGGCGGGAGTTAGCCGACGACCGGGATCTTGAACAGATCCCAGGCCGGCGTGTGATTGGCTTCGTTGTCCGGCTGATTGGGAATGTAGACCGCGGGGGTGGTGACGGTCAGGACCTCGGTGCCGCCGCTCAGATCGGTGATGACGGCCGACAGATAGAGCTGCGGCAGCCCGGCCGGTCGGCGCCGCGAGGAGAAGACCAGCCAGTAATAGCGCTTGCTGCCGACCGTCGTTGCGTTGGGCGACCAGCGCGGCCAGCTGTTGGTAAGGCCCGGGCTCGTGCGGCCGGAGCAGGCCGGCGGATCGTTGGCGGCGATGCGCACCGGGGTGCCGCCGGCGCCGGGAACCAGGAACACCTCGGCCGGCGCCGCGTCATACATCGCACCGCCGCGGCGGAGGCGGTTGAAAGCCAGGAACGTATCGCCCGGCGAGTAGGCCGGGTAGTACTGGTTGTAGTTGGCGTCCGCCGCACCCGGCAGCGGCGTGGCGACGCCGCCGGCGCCGTTATTGAACGGCACGGTCCAGATCTCGCCGACGCCGGTATCCACGCGGCTGTCCACCACCGCATCCGAAGAGGTATAGGCGAGCTTCGAGCCGACGCTGTTCGAGGTCGGGGTCGCCGCCTGGCGGGTATCCCCCATGCGCTGCATGATGGTCACGCCGCCGCTTGCCGCAGCCAAGTCGGTGGCGACAAGCTCAAACTGATTCGCCGTGGCGGCTGAGCGCAGCGAAGTGACCACCACGGCCCGCGTCGGCGGTGAGAACCAGGCGCTGTTCATCGTGCCCAGGGCCTGATCGATGGTGGCCAGCTGGTTTACCGCGTTCTGGGTCATCCAGCTCGGCCGCTTGGCGGTGCCATCGACGAGCCGCGCGTCCACGGAGAAGCCCGGATCGGCGCGGCCGAACACCGCCGCCGTGCCATCGGGCGTCGAGATGTGGCAGCCGACGCAGGAAGTATTGGTGCCGGCCTGGGTGATGGCGGCGGGAGTCAGGATGGTCTGCACCGACTTTTCGCCGATGTGAAAGCCCTTGAGCGCCGAGCCGCCGCTGGTCGTCCAGTAGACGATCGCGCCGGGAGCATCCACCGGCGCGATGCGCACCGCGCCGGTCGTGCCGGTGGCGACGCCGCCGGTCAGCGTGCCGGCGGTGAGCACGCCGCTGCGCACCTGCACCTCGATGTCGCGGTCCAGGCTGTTGGCGGCCAGCGCCCGCCACGTCGTATCGGCGATGTTAAAGCTCATGCTGTCGGTGTAGACCACCAGATCGTTTACCTGGTTGGCGATGTGGAACCGCAGCTCGAAGATGTTGTGGCCGGGGGGCGGCGTCCACTCGAACAGCGGCGAGTTGAAGTTGCTCGGGAACAGCGCCCCCATGGTCGGCTCGGTAATGCACGGACCGCCGCTGGGCTGGCTGGTGGCGCTGCCGAACGCGCTGGCCAGCCCCGGCACCTGCTGCGGCGTAATGGTCCCGCCGCCGATTGGCGCGGACGGGAAATCGCTATAAGGCCCCATGGCGACGGCCTGGTCGCCGCCGCCATCAAGGACATCTCCACCGACGACCCCGTTGTTGCAGGCCCAGAGCCCGAGCAGCCCGAGCAGCCCCAGCGCCCCCGCCGCCGAAAGAGTCTTCGTCACCAGTCTACGGATCGTCATGCACATTCCTCCAATCGTCCCGCTAGTGTACTCAAATAGACACCTTTGTGCAGGGCTTCGCGAGCTTTGCGGACCCGGCCCCTGGCGCTTTTCTGCGCGGTGAACCTGTGGTACCGATGCCGACATGAGCTCAATGAAGACTCGCGCCGCGTCCCCTTCGCCCGCAGACCCGTATGTCCCGGCGGATCCTGCCCCGCGCGGCATCTGGACGGTCATTCTGGCCTCGTCGGCCGGAACCCTCATCGAGTGGTACGACTTCTATATATTTGGCAGCTTGGCGACGATCATCTCCGGCCAGTTCTTTCCCAAAGGCAATGAGGTCGTGGCGCTCCTGTCGACCTTGGCGACGTTTGCCACCGGCTTTATCGTGCGGCCGTTCGGCGCCCTTATCTTTGGCCGGGTAGGTGATCTGGTCGGGCGCAAGTATGCCTTCATGGTGACCCTGCTCATCATGGGACTGGCGACGGCGGGAATCGGCCTTTTGCCGAGCTACGCGGAGATCGGGCTCTTTGCGCCGCTGGGCCTTTTGCTCCTGCGGCTCCTACAGGGCCTGGCTCTAGGCGGCGAATACGGCGGCGCCGCAACCTACGTCGCCGAGCACGCCCCCGACGAGCGCCGCGGCTTCTATACGAGCTTCATCCAGACCACTGCCACCTTGGGCCTGTTCGTCTCCATCGGCGTGATTCTGACCACCCGGCTGTGGCTCGGCGAAGTGCCGTTCAAGCAGTGGGGTTTCCGGGTTCCGTTCCTGCTCTCTTT
>CALFML010000774.1 GCA_937879845.1 uncultured Myxococcales bacterium | reverse complement strand
TTGATCTGCGAGCCGCTGCCGCCGGCTGCCGCCACGAGCATGACGTTCTCGGGCTTAAGGTCGCGATGCACCACGCCGACCCCATGCGCGGCATGCACGGCCGATAACAGCGGCGCCATGAGGGCGGCGATTTCGTCGTCGGACAGCGGCCCTTCTTCCAGGCGGGCGCGCAGGGTGCGACCGGCGACGAGCTCCATGACGTAATACAAGCTGCCGTCGGCGGCGCGGCCGAAGTCGTAGACCGCGACGATGCTCGGATGGCCGATGCGGCTGACCAGCTCCGCCTCGCGTTGGAAGCGGGCGGCGGACTCCAGGTGGCTGCACAGGTCCGGGCGCAGGATCTTGACCGCGACCTCGCGACCCAGGCGCTCGTGCAGGGCGGCGTAGACCGTGCCCATCGCACCGTCTCCCAGACGCCGAGTCAGACGGTACTTGCCGCCGAGGACGCTCCCCAGGCCTCCAGCCTGCGCTGGTTCCGCGGCGGCGCTGCCGGCGACAGCTTCTGACATCCTTAGATGAGTTTATTTGAAGTCCGCCGGGGACTCAATCCGCCCGTTCGTCGAGGACCCGCCGGCCAGTCGCCGCGCCGCCGACCTCAGCTCGCGGCCGTCCGCGCCGGGTCGGCGGTGCGGGCGCTCTCCTTCCGGGCGCGCTCCATCGCGCGGGCGCGCTCCAGCTCCTCACCCATTTTTCGCTGGGCGATGCGGTTCCACATCCGGAAGTCGCCGCGCAACGACCACAAGGGGAAGGAAAACGACGCGGGCTTGTTGCGCTCAAAGAAAAAGTGCCCGACCCAAGACAGCCCGTAGCCGGTGAGCGGGGCGAGAAGGAACGGCGCAACCCGCCGCTCCTTCAGTCCCTTTTTCACAAGGCGCATCGCCAGCGTCAGACCGACGAAGTGCAGCGCCCGGTTCACGGGATTTTGGTGCGCCAGGACGTAGTGGGGCCAAAACTCCTCGAAGGAGCGGGGCGGTGTGACAGAAGCAGCATCGGACATGGGGTGTTCCTCGCCTGCGCCGGCGCTCCGCGGTTTTCGCGGGGCGCGCCGGGCTGCGGCCGAAGGGGTGGTTCGGATCAGAAAAACAGGCTGTCCTTGCGCGGCGGCTTGGGTACGGCCGCCGGCTCGGGCTGACGGGCGCTGAGCGGAGTGCCGCCGTCTTCATCATCCCCATCGGCGGCATCCGCGGGCACGACCAGCTCAGGGGCGCGCTCGACCGCGGCGTCGTCGCCGTAGTTGGTGCAGTTGTCGCAGCGCCGGCACAGCGGGGGGGTCTTTTCGCCGAAGTACTCCAGCAGGATCTGGATGCGGCAGCGCGTGGACTGCGCGTAGCGGATCATATAAGCCAAGCGGTCGCGGTCGCCCTCGCGGCGGCGGCGGTACGACTCGGCGGCGCGGCCCAGCGTCAGCTCGTCGGTGTCCTTGCCCGACGGCACGAACACCTGAGCGGACTGCTCCACCATCAGATCGAGCTCTTTGAAGATGTTGAGCACCACGCGGGTCTTGGACTGCGAGACGCTGGCCGCCAGGGCCAGCTCGCGCAGGTTGTCGGCGCCGTCGCGCAGCGCTTGCCACACCGCCATCACGTCGCTGCGCGTCGGGTACTTGCCGGCGACGAAGAAGTTCTGCACCTGCTCGTCCTGCGGGTTGTAAAGCAGGATGCAGCGGCTGGGCCGTCCGTCGCGGCCGGCGCGCCCGGCCTCCTGATAGTAGGCCTCCATCGAGCCGGGGACGTTGTAGTGGATGACCGCGCGGATGTCCGGCTTATCGACGCCCAGGCCGAAGGCGTTGGTGGCGACCATGATGCGCGGGTTATTGCGCATGAACGCCTGCTGCGCCGCATCGCGGTCGGCCTTGGGCATCTTGCCGTGGTACATGCCGACCTTGAGCCCGAGCACCGGCAGCGCGCCGGCGATGGCCTCCACCGTGCGGATGGTCGAGCAGTAGATGATGACCGAGCCCTGGATCTTGCGGATGAGGCGCAAGAGGCGCTTGACCTGCGCCTTCTCGTCTCCGGTCTCGCGGACTTCGAAGCTGAGCGAGGGGCGGTCGAAGCCGGTGTGGATCATCTCCGGGTTCTTGAGGCCGAGCTGCCCGACGATGTCGGTCGCCACCTGCGGCGTCGCGGTGGCGGTCAGGGCGCACACCGGCGGCCGTCCGAGCTGGTCGCAAGACCGCTGCAGAAACAGATACGAGGGGCGGAAGTCGTGGCCCCACTCCGACACGCAGTGCGCCTCATCGACGACGAACAGGCTGACCTTCTGGCCGCCGAGCTCGTCCTCCAGCTTGCCCGAGGCGGCGCGCTCCGGCGTGACGTAGATGATCTTGCGCTTGCCCTCTTCGATGTCGTCCAGGGTCTTGTTGGTCTCACGCGTGGTCAGGGTCGAGTCGAGCCGCGCCGCCACGACGCCGGTGCGCCGCAGCTTCACCTCCTGATCCCGCATCAGCGCGAGCAGCGGCGAGACGACCACGGTCACGCCGGGCAGCTCGAACGCGGTCAGCTGGTAGATGAGCGACTTGCCGGCGCCGGTCGGCATGATGCCGAGGACATCGCGGCCTTCGACCAGGGCGCGGATCGCCGCCTCCTGGCCCGGTCGATATCCCGACAGGCCGAACTGCCGCTGCAGGCGGCGGATGAGGCGCCGCATGATCGGGTTCTTCTCCCCTTCGACGGCTGGCAGCTCGACGGGGGGGTTGCTGTTCGGCTTGGCGAGCTCTTTGGCCGGGGTGCGCTGCGTGCCGCGCGCCTTGGCTTCGCGCTCCCGCGGCTTGCCGGGCGCCGGAGCCTCCGGGCCGCGCAGCGCCGCAGAGCGGTCGTCGGGCGTAGCCCAGAACGCGGCGGCGGCGGCGGCGGCTTCGGTCAGCGGCGGCAAGCTCGGGCTGCCGGTCGAAAGCAAGAACATGCCGAAGTCGACCCGCAGCTCCGGCGGAATCGGCGCGCTGCTGGGAGCCGGCGCCGCCAACAGGCTCGGTTCCGCCCAGTCGCTCGACTCCGCCTTGAGGTCCGGCGCGGCCGAATCCAGCTCGATGTCAGCGCCAGAATCATCCGCCGAGCTTGCCGTCAGGCCGGCAAAGACCGACGGCGGCTCGAGCGTGCTCCAGAACGTGACCAGCGCCGCCGGCTCCAGCGCCGATGCCAGCGCCGGTCCAGCCCCGCGGCCCGCAGCGGAACCGCCCGCCCACAGCGACTCAAACTCCGTCGCCGGCAGCCCGCTTATCGCTGTATTGATTGCCGCCGCAGCAGGTCCGGGCGGCGTAGAAGGTGTCGAGGAAGATGATGCCTGGGGCGGAGCGTTGCCTGTAGGTTCTAGCATTTGGTGTGCTTTTTTACCGGGAGCCAGGGGCCGATAGTGGCCGATTCATCCAGAGGGACCGTCAGCGGAAGGCAGGCCGGCCAAGCGGCTGACTTCACGGAAAGGCCCAGTCACACCGCCACCTTGGCATGAGCTTGTGAAGCTGTGAAGCGGTGCCAGCATCCAAAGCGCCTGCTCGCCCTTCTGATCGAAGCGCGCAGGCAGCTTCCGCGTTACGACGTGCCCAACGCGGACCTTCATATCACTTGTGGCGCCGGCTGCAAAGTAGCTTGCGATTTCTCTGCGACTCCGGACCTTTCGCGGCGGTGCGCTGCCGCCGCGGCCGGGCTATTCCTGGGGCGCGAAGATCTGCAGCGGCACCGGCGAGGGAGCCTTGTCTTGCGGCACCGGCGGATGCGGCACCGGCAGCTGCGCCGGCTCCTCGATAAACTCGACCAGCGGCGGGAGGCGGCGCTGCTTGTGCTCGATGCGCGCCCGCAGCGCCTGGTACGGGGCATCGCCGGTCGGCCGGAACGCCCGCAGGCCCGGGTGGACCTGGCCGCGGAACTGGCTCAGCGCCTCCCGCAGGCGCTGCACCTCCGCCGCGTCGGTCTTGCGGTCAAGCAGCACCAGCGTCGGCCGCGGCAGGCGGTCGCTTTGATATAGAGAACGCAGCCCGGACTGGCGGCCCATCGCCGCGTCTTCTTCGTAAAGCAGGATCGCCTCGGCCTTGTGCAGCGATGCCAGGCTCAGCGCGGAGGCGACATCGCGCGTCGGCACAAGGCCGCCCTTAGGCAGGGTCAGCTCGCCTTCGAAGACGAAGTTGTCGAAAAAGGCCTGGCTCGGCTCCAGCACCGCCGCGTAGGTAAGCGCGCTCTTGCGCAGATCCTGCAGCGAGCCGAGCGACGCCGAGCCGAGCACCTGCAGCCGCGTCTCGGTGCTGCCGCCGGCAAAAGCCACGCTCACCGGCAAAAGCTGCGTCAGCTTGGTCGCGACAAACGGCGACTCCACAAGCGCCAGCGCGATGCGGCTGCTGTCCGCGGCCATGGCCTCTTCGGTGCCGTAGACGCGGGCGTTCAGGTGGTAGCGCTCGCCGAGCCGCTGCTGCAGGAAAGCCGCCAGCTCATTGCCGAGCTCAAGCTTGCGCTCAAGCTCCGCGAAGTACACCCCGGGCAGGTAGATCGCCAGCACCCGCTCCGCTGCGGCGGCGCGCGGTACGGCGGCGACTAGGAGCAACGCCAGGCAGGCGAATAACCACTGCGGCAATCTCGCCAAGCGCCGCGCTGCCAAGCCGGCCCTCATGGCGTTTGCTCCCCCGCCGGTGCGGCCAGGCTCTTGCCGCGCACGACCCGGCCGGTCTTACGCGGCCGCGGCAGCTCCCGGCCGGCTGTGACCGGAGGCGGCGCCAAGCTGCTGCGCGAAGGCAGATCATAGATACGGCCGAGCGTCTCCACCCACTGCTGCACTTTCTCCGCGTAGGGCGGCCGCGGCACCGCGGGGTTTGCGGACAAAAGCTGCTCATAGCGCCGGTACGCATCCAGCGCCTTTTGCGAGTCGCCCACCGCATCGTAATACGCCCCGAGTCCGAGCAGCGCCTCCGGCAGCTGCTGCGGGTCGAGCTTGGCCAGCGCCGGCCGCGCCTCCTCCGGGTGGCCGCGCAGGATCTGCAGCATCGCCAGGTTGTATTGAGCCCGCACGATGTTGGCCGGCGGTCCACCCTGACTATAGAGGATCGCCGCCCGCAGGAGGCTGCTGGCGCGGTCGTACTCGCCGCGGTTGACGATCTCCACCGCCTTGCTCGTATACGCGGCGGAGAGCGCGTTCTGCAGGGAGCGTCCGGCCTCCCGCGGCAGGCGCGGAATCGCTTGCTGCGCAATCGTCGCGCCCTGATAAAATTCGCCGCCCCGCATCGTGATCCGCGCCTGCAGGTTGGCAAACCCGCCCTGCCCGAGCAGCGAGTCGAGCGTCGGCTGATCGAACGCCGCCGCCATCTCCGCCAGCAGCCGCGACGCCAGCTCTTCCTGGCCGGTACCGTGGAGCACCAGCACCTGCCACAGCTTGGCCTCGGCCCGCTGCACCGGCAGCACGCCCGCCCCGGACTTGAGCGCCGCCTGGGTGACGAACATCACCTGATGGATATCCGGCGTACCGCGCGGCGCGGCGACGGGCGCGCCCCCGGCGGCCGGTCCGGACGGCACCGGGCTGGCCTGCTCGAACAGCGCCCGCGCCGACACCAGGTTCGCCTGCGCCCGCAGCTGCTGCACCGTCTCGTCCGTGCCTTCGAGCTGCCGCAGCGCTTCGACCGGCTTTTTCAGCGCCATGAGGGTCAGCGCCAGCTCCTGCCGCAGCGCGGTGCGCAAGCCGGGGTTGCTACCGCCGGGCGGCGGGCCCGCGGCGGCGACCAGCGCCTCGGCTTTTTGCAGCGTCTGCCGCGACTCGACAAGCTGCCCGGTCTCCCGCAGGGCGCGGCCGTATGCGCCCAAAAGGCGCGGGTCGTTGGGGTTGGTATCGACGATCGGCGTCAACAGCTGCAGCGCCTCCGCCGCTTTCCCCGACGCCAGAAACCCGAGCGCCAGCGCCTGCCCGGTCGCCGGGCTGCCCTGCAGCTTGTGCGCCTCCTGCAGATCCCCGAGCGCCGGATTGTTCGCGGTGACGGTCGCCGGCAGATGCGTCAAGCCGCGGCGCATGAAGACCCCACCCAGCCGTCCGCGCAGCGCCGTGGCCATCGAGCTGGTCGGGCTCACGAGCTGCAGCGCCGTGCGCAGCGTCGCCATCGCCTCATCGAATTTGGCCGACTTGAGCTCCAGCTCGGAGCGGACGATGAGCGCCCGCTCCGGCTCTTCCGGCCCATCGAGCCACGCGGGAGGAGCGCCGCCGCTGTCACCGGTGGTGGTAAAAAGCGGCGCGGTGCAGCGATCGATCTCGCTGAGCGCTTTGGGCAGCTGCTGCGTCTGCTGCAGCAGCGTCGCGTAGTCGATGCAGATGCGCAGACTCTGCGGCTGCGCTGCCGCCGCCCGCGCCAGCGCCGACTGCGCCCCCGCGTGATCCGGCGGCTGGCGGCGCAGGAGCAGCCGCCCCAGGGTATCGAGCACCTCGGGCGCTTCCCCGGCTTTTTCTAAAAGCTCGATCGCCGCCGGCACCTGGCCGCTTTCGGCCAGCGCCTCGGCTAGCAGCGCCTGCACGCGCGGGCTCTGCGGGCTGGCCTGCTGCGCCCGCCGCAGCGTCGCCACCGCATCCGCCACCTTGCCGCTGTGCAAGAGCGCCGCGCCGAGCAGAAGCTGCACTTCCCCGTCGCGCGGCTCCGTGCTGCCCGGCCGCGTCAACTCATTGAGCAGCGCCACCGCTTCGCCCGCCCGCTGCTTCTCCAAAAGCAGCCTGGCCAGCACCTTGCGAACGCGCACGCCGTCGGTGGTACCGACTTTGTCGGCGGGAGCGATGCGCCCGGCCGCCCGCTTGAGCTCAGCGATCGCCAGGTCGGCGTTTCCCGCCTCGGCCGCCAGCTCGCCGACCAGCGCGATGAGCTCCGGGTTGTTCAGGTTCCCCTTGAGCAGCTCTTGGGCTTCGGCCAGGGCTTTGTGCGGCCGCCGCATCGCCTGCAGCGCCCGCACCAGCTGCACCCGTACGCTCAGCTCGCGCGCGCCGGTGCGCACCGCCTGCACCAGCAGCGCATACGCCGCCGCCGGCTGCCCCCGCCGGATCTGAATATCGGCGAGCGGTGCGTACAAATCCGTGCGCTGCGGGTTGTCGGAAAGGACGCGGCGGAACCCTTCGCTGGCGCTCCCCCAGGCGGTCTCCGCCGCCGCCGTGTCGCCGCGCTGGGCGGCTTGGATGCCGCGCTGGTAGGCCGCCTGGGCTTCTTGCAAAAGCCGCCACTGATCTTGCATCTCGCTGGCCGCGGCCAGGCGGAAGAAAGCGGAAACGGACGAAGTAGGTCGATCCTCACAAAAAAGCGCGCTGGGCAGTAGCCATCCCGCTACCCACAACCCCGCAAATCCCAGTCTGCTCAGCATTCTGCGCATAGGGTGGCATCATAGTAAAAACGACAGAGTCGTCAAACCTGCACCGACCGGCCAGCGCCGGCCGGCCAGCGCCGTTTCCCAAGCCGCGGCGGCCGGTTGGCGGCGCTTCTCGTCTAGCTGCATGAAACGGATCTCCAGGGGCACGCGCCGCGCTCTAGGTGACCGGCAGGGGGACCGGGGGTCCGGGTCGCGGCGCCACGGGAGCTACCGGTGCGACCGGCGGCTTGGGCGCGCCTGGAGCCGCCTTCGGCGCCGGCAGCGATGAGCCCGGGGCCGTGACCGAGCCCGGTGCGGCCGGAGCCGCCGGCACGCTCTTTGAGGTTGACGTCGTCGTTGCCGGGACGGGCTTAGGAGCCGGAGCAGCGGGGACCGTGGGCTTAGGAGCCGCCGGCGCGCCCCTTGGTACGCTGCTGTCATAATAGGAAACGCCGAGCTTTTCGATGAGCTTCTTTCCTTCCGGCTTCCCTTCCAGATCCGCCATCACGCGATAGATCGTCAGATACCCCGGCAGGGCCAACCGCGCCAGAAAATCATCGAGCTGATGCAAATTGAAGTGCCACAGATCCCCGATCGGCGAAGGCATTCCGTGCTTGTACGTCCGCAGGATCACGGTCTTATCGTCGTGCGGCAGCGCCGCCAGGTTCTCCCGGAACTGCGGGTTGTACTTGAAGAAGCTCTCGGCGTTCGAGGTGTAGATGATATGTACCGGCAGCCCCAGCGCCCGCGCCGTCTCGCCGATGCTCTTTAGCGCCACGGTTCCGTTGAGATCCCCTTGCACCGGGAGGAAGCGGCCGTTTAGGACCAGCCCGCGGATGTAGCTGTACGCCGCCGGATCGCCGAGCCAGCTCGGGTGGCGCTGGCCGACGCGGATGTTGGCCACGTGGTACAGATAGGTGGCGACGCGCTCGCGATGGCTGGCGTAGGTCTTGACGAGCTTGGCGCCGAGCTCCTTGGTCGCGGCGTTATTTACCAGGAGCTCGCCGGCCTTGTACGTGTTCTTTTGCGTGAACAGGGCGCGCAGCTCCTCCGCGGTCTGGCACTCACGCATGAAGATCGCGTAGATGCGGTGCATGTTCACGACCTCGGAGTCATAGTCCATAAGGACCAGGAGCTCGGCCCGCGCCGCGGCGGCCATGGTGTAGTTCTGATCCGTGGCCACGCCGATGTACACCCCGCCCAGGCCCGCTACCTTGGGGAAGACAATGTCGTGGCGCCACTCATTGGAGATGACGTAGCGGTCCCAGGTCGGCTCGGGCAGCTTGTCGCTCTGGGTCGCCTCGACGATCTTGCGCTGCGCCTCCGTGAGCGGCGGGGGAATCGGCGTCGTCAGAAGCGGCGGCGGCTCCCACTTCAGGATCTCGGCATCCGGAGTCTGGACCCGCGGATGCGTAGCGAACTTTTCGATCAGCGCCCAGGGGGCCGTTACTACATGCGCGTTCGCCGCGTTGGTTGCGTTCGCCGCGCTGGCGGCATTGGCCGCGGGCTTGGCAGCGGAGGTTGGCGCGATCGCCGCACCGGCTCCTCCTGGGGCCGCGGCGCCGGGCGTCCCAGAAGCGGCTGGCTTGGCAGATCCAGCTGCTTCCGTCTTGGGAGCCACCGCCGCGGGCTTGACGGTCACCGCGGCGACCGACTTGGGTGCAGCTGCGGCCGGTGTCGCCGGTGCGCCGGCGGTCCCTGCGGCCCCGGATTTTTCCGGCGGGCCATTATCCGCCCGCGCGCCTGGCGCAAGGCAGAGCATGGCGGCCACGACTCCGCCTAGACCAAAGGTGTAGTAGGGACTGGGTCTGTGAAGATATGCACGCATGTTCGCGACACCGATCGTACCACTACGGAATCGCGCGGGTAAAGAACAAGTCCGCCAATTTCCTTACTTTTTCAAACGAGACAAAGAGCCCGAATCCGCCCTTTTTGAGAACTATTTGGAAGGCGGCAGAGAGCGCGTTTGCAGCGTGGGGACCCGCGCCGTTTTCCGCGTTATTCCGACGGAAAATTTATCTCCTTTGCGGAAGGATTGGCGGCGTCCGAAACGCGCCTAGAGGCAAGCTTAGGAGTAGTCTCATGCGGCATCCGCACCGCGCAAAGGACACACCCGGAACGCTTGTGGGAGCTGTGGGAAATGTAGGGACAAGCCGCAAATCCGGAGCGCTCGGCGCGCCAAGCGCCGAAGATCCCGGCAAAAGAAGCTGTTGACGGACGGAGCGCAGTATTGCTCTTATGCCGCCGCGCTGAGTCGAGAGCGTTTAGGAGATGCGAGCCATGAAGAGTCGAACCAGCTGGACCGGATTGGTCGGATTTATAGGGCTTATCGGCGCAGCGGCGGCGGTAGGACTCACCCCTGGCTGCACCATCCTCAACCCCGACTTCTGCGACCAAAATACCGGCGTCTGTCCCGGCGATTTGGCGGATCCCTCGCTGGTCGATCTGGCGGGGCTAGAGCCGGGCGATGTCGATCTTAAGGGAGCGCCCCTGGATCTCGGGCGCGACATGGTCGCCGACTCCGGCGGCAGCCCCGACCTGCCGCTGCCGAGCTTTGACCCGGACAGCGCGGGCCCGGAAAAGACGGTGAGCTTCGACCTGCAGATCCCGGTCGGCCGCAACAACGTCAGCGTCACCGTAATCGGCCCGAGCGACGACGGCAAAGAGATCACGCGCCGCGCCGCGCCGCATCCGCTGGTGATCATTTCTCCTGGCTTTACGGTCGATCGCAAACAGTACGCAAGCTACGGGACGCGGCTTGCCACTTATGGAATGGTGGCCGTACTGCAGAAGTCCACGCGCGAGTTCAGCCATTCCATGTATCGCGATGAAACCGTCGGGCTC
Organism: uncultured Myxococcales bacterium; assembly: GCA_937879845.1. Taxonomy (GTDB): domain Bacteria; phylum Myxococcota_A; class Polyangia; order Palsa-1104; family JAEUJZ01; genus CALFML01. Next base: position 42 of record CALFML010000774.1, on the reverse strand, counting down.
ATCGACTGGTTTGCCACCCCCACCGGTGCCAATGCCGGACGG
>CALFML010000773.1 GCA_937879845.1 uncultured Myxococcales bacterium | reverse complement strand
TCCAGGAGCTTGCGATGGTGGCCAGGAACACGATCTGCCTGTGGTACGACCGCGATGCGGAGGCCGCCGGCTGCGGCTTGAGCGTGACTTGGACCTCGGCGGTGCCCTGCGCCGCGACCACGACCTGGCGGCGCTCCGGCAGGTAGCCGGGCAGCTGCAGCTGAAGGTCTAGCGGCTGCGCGAAGCTCGGGCGGCTGAGCGGGGTCTTGCCCAGGATGCGCTCGCCGACCCGCACCTGCGCTCCCGGCGGCTGCGAGGTCACGCGCAGGGTTCCCTGCGGTCGCCCCATCGCCTCTCGCAGAGTGGAGGGCAAAAGCTCCGTGAGCGTGCGCTCGCTGCTGCTTGGGCTTGCGCAGGAAGCGGCGCCGCGGCTGGCCTCTTCTCCGATGGCGACATCGACGACGACGACCCGCAGGGCGCAGGGCTCGGCGGTGGCGTCGAGCTCCAGCGTGTACTGCACCCCTTGCGCCGCGGCCCAGCGCAGGAGGCAGGGGCGGTCCATGGCGCACTCGGACGGCGGGAGGTCGCCGCCATGCACGGCGGCGTCAAAGCTCGCCAGCCCGGCGCCGCCGAGCGCGGTGTCGACAGCCGCCTGCAGCGGCGGCGTGAGCGGCAGCGCGCTGCGGACAAAGATCGTCGGCCGCCGCCGCCCCTGCAGCGCCTTGCCATCTTCGGTCGGACCGACCTCCACATCCTGTCCGGCCAGGATATCGACGCGCCCCGCCGTGATGACGCCGTCGAGCTCCAGCGCCAAGACGTGCGCCCCGACCGCGACCAGGAGCGGCCGCGGCAGCGGCAGCCGGCCGACCAGCCGCTCATCGACGAGCACAAACGCTCCCGCCGGCCCGCGGACGCTCGCCTCGCCGCTTTTTTCGCGCGGACGCTCGGCGATGCGCTGGGCTTCGCTGCGGCGGGCGGCATCATCCTGCGGTCCGGCCTCCGCCAGGTAGCGGCGCATCAGATCCTGCGCGGCGACGCTGTCGCCGGAGGCCAGCGCCGTGACGCCAAGCTGATAGAGCGTGTCGGCGCTCGGCTGCAGGCGGTACGCCGCGGACAGGGCGCGATACGCGGCGGCGAAGTCGCGCGTCGCCAGCGCCATCACCCCCTGCTGCACGAGCCGTCCGGCCTGCACTTGCTGCTGCGACGGCTTATTCGCCGCGGCAGCGGGCCGGCGCTTGGCGGCGCGGGAAGGTGCGACGCCGCCGTTTCCCCACAGGCCCCAGCACACAAGAACAACCATCCATCCGGGTCGCCAGTTCATCCTGCGTCTGCGCTTGCTCATGGCTGCGGTTCTCTGCGGAGCCTGCTGATTGCTGCCGCGGGCTCGTTCCTAAGTATTACAGGCTTTCCCCCCGCAGCATAAAGCCGCGCCCCACTTCAGTTTGAGACATTGCGCAGAATACAGACACTGTCTCCCATCGAGCTGAGAGTCACCGCGTCCTGCTTGCCGTCCCCGTCCCAGTCTCCCACCGCAACTCCCTGGGCCCCCGCCGGCGCCGACAACGGCGGCCGACTGACAAAATTCGCCCGACCGATGCCCAGATAGAAGAACACATTGTTGTTAAGCGATCCCGCATCCAGAGCCAGCAGATCGGGGACGCCGTCGCCGTTGAGGTCCACGAACGGGACTCTCCCTCCGCGGCAGGATGCGGTTAATTCAGTCTTCCGGTGGATGGCCGAAAAAAACCGGAGAGCGGCTCGCATGGCGGCTGCGCTGTGCTGAGCGCTGCTCAGGTCAACGCTGCGGTAAAGCGGACCTCATCGGTCCTACTGTCATAAGGAGTATGTACCGGGAAGTTGCGCAGCCGGGGAGTTTGGGAAGTCAGGACATATTCTTGTAACAAGGACGCTCGGCAGATTCCGTCTTGCGCATCACGCCAGCAGACTCCTCTTGCTGTTTGGAATGCGCGGCAGCGGGCTAGCCGCCATCGCTATGTTTGCAGTAAAGCCGAAGGGAGGCCGGCTGATCGGCGCCGCCATAGGACATGACTCCGATCTCGTCCCAACCCAGGCTGCTGAGACACTCGGCGAGCTTGCTGGCTTCGTAGCGGCGGAAGCGGAAAAGGGAGAACTGGCGGTCGGCGCGGCCGCGGGACTGTACGGTTGCCACGGCGTCCAGGGCGTAGCTGCCGGGCACCGGGCACTGGGTGTCCAGGTTCCAGTGAAACTCGACGCTCAGCACGTCTTTGCAGTGCCGCCAGATCGGACCGCTCAGCCACGCGGCGTGGGCTGGCGACACGCCGCTCGACCAGGTGCGGTCGCGCTTTTTGATCTCCGCCGGATCATCCACCGAGCCGCGCGCCACCTGCATATCGAGCAGCAGCAGATCGCCGCGCGAACAGCCAAGCAGGCTGTGCTGGAAGAACCGCGGCTCGTTATCGAGGTTGGCAAGCGTACCGCCGAGCATGCAGAAGACCCGCCGGCGCTGCAGACGAGCCGGGGTGTAGTAAAGCTGGGTGTAAAGCGGCAGGTGATGGAAGTTGCACTGCATGCCCCAGACGTGGACGTTGGGGATGCCGGTCAGCGTATCGGCGGCGTGCTTGTAGGCGCAGCTTAGCAGCGGCTGGCTGATGTCGAGCAGACACAGCTCGATGCTCGGCGCGTGCGCCTCTTCGATCAGGTGCTGGACCAGGCGCACCTCGAGAGTCGCGTCGCCGGCGCCGAGCGCGATGACGTTGAGGCCGACCTGGCCGCTGGCGGCGACGATGCGCTTGGCGGCTTCGGCCAGCGGCGTGCTGGCGCGCAGGCTGGCGGCGATGGCCGACTGCTGGCACATCGCCATGTAGGCGGCCGCGCTCTGGTGGTCGAGATAGGCGTTGGTCTGCTCGACGTGCCCGCCGGCGCCGTTCAAAAACCGCCCCAGATCCATGACCATGCGCACCGGATCATAGGTCGGGGTGATGAAGCAGTTGAGCTCCGAGCTCACCTCGGGCTTTTCAACCGCAGCGGTGCGCTCCGCCGCGGGCGGCGCCGGCTGACCGGGGACATCGGCCCAGGTGAGCTTGAGCTCGGCGACCCCGATAAGCCGAATGAGGGTCGCCCGGCTCGGCGGATGACGGGCGGTCTCGATGAACTTGATGGTGGCATCCGACAGCTTGGCCTTGCGCGCCAGCTGCACCCGGCTGAACCCGGCGGCGTTGCGCTTGTCGCGCAGCAGCTTGCCAAACTCCTGCAGCTGCTTGGGCGTGAGCGGCTGGCTGGTCCGTTTAATAAGCGGTGAGGTGCCCGCACTCTCCGCAAAGTGCACCACGTCCTGCACCATGCCGATGTACTCGATCCAAGTCGGCTGACGATCGGCTGGCTGATCGGCGGCGAGCGCCTGCAGCTGCTCTACAAGATCCAAGGCGTGGAGACGCACGGCGCGCAGGCGCTCTTGCTGCGCAGACTTGGTCTGATCGTCGGGCACAGCGACTGGTGGGGTAGTCACAAGCGCTGGGGTCTGCATGAACGGTCCTCCTATCGACACGGCCGCCGGCTCTCCGCCACCGGGACTACGGCCTGCTCTTGATCGGCATTACCCTTAATTTCCACTTACCTTTTTTTTCCATTTCGCTAAGCGGGTTTTATATCTCCATAACTCGTATTTCCATTAACTATTTACCTCTCTACAAACCAACCGATTCGTCCTACCTTTCAGTCGCCAAGGAAATTCCGGCCACGGCTATCACGCCAGGGAGTACTACAGCAACTACAAATGTTATTTGCCTCTTCACGTTATGAAATGTGGAAGCGACAAAAACCTGTATAGCTGCATTATCCCGCAAAGAGACTGAGATGAACTCGCTATGAGGTTCCGATGCGCGGTTTACCTTTGATGGGTTGTTCAGGAGCGTTTTTATGAGAGAGCCGCGGCTGCGCCCGCCGCTGACCGAGCGCGGGCCGGAGGCCGAGAGCGCCGGGGGCAGCGACAGCGATCTTTTGCCTCTGCCGGCTGAGATCGCTGATCACACGCCGCCGCCGATTCCATGCAGCTCGGTCGGGGAAATCGCTCCAGCAGAGTGTCCGCGGGTGCTAGTCGTTGAGCCTTGCAAAGCGCACGCCAACGCCCTGATGCTCGTCCTGCAGCGGGCCGGATTCACCGTCGCGCACGCGGCGAGCGCCGAGGAAGCGCTCGAGCACGCCCTGCGCCGTATGACGTTCCACCTGATTCTCTCGGAGCTGCGGCTGCCCGGGCAGAGCGGTCTGGGGCTGCTGCGGCGGGTGCGGCAGGCCTGTCCGGCCACCGCATTCTTCGTCCTGACCGGACACCCGGACGTGGCCTCTTCGGTGAGCGCGCTGGCGCTCGGGGCGAGCGAGTACCTGACCAAGCCCCTGGATGAAGGCCGGCTGGTCGCCCTGTGCGTGGCGGCGGCGGCGCGGACTCCCAGCTCGCTGCGCAGCGCTCTTTTGGCGCCGGACGCTGTCCCGGACAGCGCCGCTCCGGATGAGTTCGTGCATCTGCAGGCGCAGTCCCCAGTGATGCGCGGGCTGCTCGTGCGGCTGCGCGGGCTCTCGCAGTCGGCGGCACCGGTGCTGCTGCGCGGCGAGCCCGGGGCCGGCAAGCGGCTCATCGGCCAAGTCCTGCACCGCATGTCGGCCCGGGCTGCCGGTCCGCTGATTGTGGTCCGTCCAGAATCGCTGGACCCGGAGCAGCTGCGCTGCACGTTGTGGGGGTGTCATCCCGATCAGAAAAAGGCCGAGCAGCCGGGCGCGGTGGTGCGCGCCAGCGGCGGCTCGCTCCTCATCACCGAAGTGGAGCGTCTGTCGGCCGCGGACCGCTGGCTGCTGGCGCGGCTCATCACCCGCGGGCTGTACCGTCCCGTCGGGGCGACGCAGGAGCGGGCGGTGGCGGTCCGGGTGCTCCTGACCACCAGCCAGCCCGCCGCGCAGGTCCTGAACGACCCGGAAGAGGAGCTCTTGCCGGGCCTGCGCTGCGTCGAGCTACAGGTGCCGCCGCTGCGCGAGCGCGCCGAAGATCTGGTCCCGCTGGCGACGCGGATGCTCAGCGAGCTGGCGCACGAGCTTCACCGCCCCCCGCTGCAGCTGCCGCCGGAGAGCGCCCGACTGCTGCTCGCCTATCGCTGGCCCGGCAATGGCGGCGAGCTGCGTGCCACCCTGCGCCAGGCCGTCGAGCAGGCCCGCGGACCGCAGCTGTTGCCGGAGCTCCTGCCGGACCTGCTCAGCCGGCACCGACCCGCCGACCTGGAACCGCCGGCCGCGCCGAACAAGCCGCCGCGAACGGATCGCTCTACTCGCCGCAGCGAGGTGACCCGGCCGTCCCGGCTGGTGATGACGTTGGGGCGCCAGCGGCAGTCCGGACCCAACGCTACCCTGGCGCGGGCGCTGCGCGAGCGGCGGCGCCAGCAGCACAGAGAGGCGCCGCACGATGGCCTCTAGCCGGGCATGGCAGCGATCGGCTGAGCCGCTGGACGGCGGAGGCGCGGACCGCCGCCGGCGGGACAGCGCCTTGGCGGCCGCCGGTCGCAACCGGCCGGGCAATCGCTCCGCAGCGACTGATTCTCCGCCGCCCCTGTCCGAAGCGAACCTCGCTCCCGAAGCTGCGGTGCTGGAGCTTGGCAGGCTGCGCTCGGTCTGTGCCAACATGCACCGCCTTTTTGGCCACATCCGTGACATCGCCCAGTCCGATGCCGCGGTGCTGCTCCTGGGCGAAAGCGGCGTCGGCAAGGAGCTTTTCGGTCGGACGCTGCATGAGCTCTCGGCGCGCCGCGGGCGGCGTCTGGTCGTGCTGGTCTGCACCGGCTTGTCGGCGGCACAGCTGACGACGGCGCTTTACGGCGAAGCCCTGCCCGAACCGCGGCGGTCGGGGCGCCTTGTGGAGACCGAGCCCGCCGAGCCGCGGCGGTTTGGCCGCGGCCGCCCCGGCGGCGCGCTGGCGCAAGCGAGCGGCGGTACGCTGCTTTTGGACGACGTCGCCGCGCTGGATGCGCCGGCGCAGTCGGAGCTTTTGCGGGCGCTCAACAGCGAGCCGTCGGTGCAGCGCGAACCGGCGCGGCGCGGCCCGCGGGTGCGCCTGCTCGCGGCGAGCACGGAGGATCTCGGCAAGCTGGTCCGGCTCGGCCGCTTCCGTCCCGATCTGTATCACCGCATCGCCGCCGCCCGGCTGGAGATCCCGCCGCTGCGCGAGCGACGGGAAGACGTACCGCTTTTGGCCCAATCCCTGCTCGCGGCGGCGGCGGCGCAGCATCAGCGGCCGGTTCCGACCCTGCATCCGGAGGCGCGGGCGCTGCTCGGCGGCTACCCGTGGCCCGGCAACGTGCGCGAGCTCGGTGATGTCATGGAGCTGGCCCTGCTGCGCAGTCGCGGGCCGGTGCTCCACACGACCGATCTTGTCGATTTGCTGTACGCCGTGCCGGTGCCGCCGCGCGTCGAGATCCCGCTCGGTTGGACGCTGGCCGCGGCCGAGCGCGAGGTGATCCTCCAGACCCTGGCGGCGCACAGCGGCAACCGGCAAGAGACCGCCGACACCCTCGCCATCTCACGCCGCACGCTGTATGAGAAGCTGGCCCGCTATAAGGCGCAAGACGGCACCGCGCTGCGCTCCGCTCGACGTTCGCTGCGCTCTGCGCCCAAAGTCCACCGTCCGTCCGAGCTGGCCGATGAAGGGGAGGGCGGTTCACCGCCGACCTAAACCGCGCCCCGGTTGAAACCCGAAGTTATTGCCAGGAGAGCGGGTGGCGCCGGAGGCGGGGGCCCTGCTGCGCCAGCAGCGGGATGCCGCAGGGGACAGGACCCGCGGCGCAGCCCGAACCTGTGGGTCTTTTGCGAGGCGTGGTTAAGATGACTATGCTAAGGGGCAGGAAGGTTCGGATGGGGGCGGGAAAAGGGCGGGGTTGCAGCAGCCTAGGGCGGCGAATCATTCGATCGTGAAGGCGACCTTTCCGAGCTCGCTGCCGTCGGCGCCGACTACTGAGACCTCATAGGCGCCGGCTTTGCTCAGCAGGCGCCGCGAGCTGGTTGTCCAGCGCGCCGCGCCGATGTTCAAGGAGGCGGTCCACAGCTCGGCGCCGTCCTTTTTCCAGATGTGCCGGACGGTGGTGCCCTCGGCGCCTCTCACCGTCGATACCGCGAACACCAGGGTGCCTGCCGGAAAGCTCGTTCCCTCTCCGGTCACGGCGAACTTCTCATAGCCCGAGCCGGCCTTGACCTCGGCGCTGGCTGCCGTCGGTGACGCGGAGGCGGTCAGGACCGCCTTGGGCTCCGCTGCGGTGGCGCCGCTCTCAGCCCGCGCTACGCCAGTCGCCAGAAAGAGCATTCCCGTCAGCAGCATTCCGATCGTGGTCTTCATGGTCAGTCTCCCGCAGCTGTTGTGTTGGCTGCTGACTTCTTCGCATTGCAATCGCAGTGCCAGCGGCTGACCAGGGCTTTAGGGGAGGGATGGGGGCGGTCTGGAAGGTCGTTCGCTACGTCTAGAGCGGCTGCATCGTCTCCAAGGCCTGCGCCGTGCGGCGCCGCGCCAGCAGCAGCGAGTAGCCCGCGAGCGCGAAAAACGCCATTGCCATGAGCACATGGTCCAGCGAAATCGCGTCAAAGAACACCCGCAACCGGGACGAGTCATCGACGCAGAGCTGACCGTCGTGGCAGCGAGCGAGGATGATGGCGCTCTCGGCTTCCGCCAAGGTCGGCGTGTGCTCATATAGGAAGTCCGTCAAGTTCGGGCGAATCGGATAGATGGATTGGAAGTGCGGGACCTTCCCGCCTACCACCTCGCGGATGTTCTGCGTGCCGCAGTGATTGTCGTCATAAAATAGCGAGTCCGGCGTCTCAAGGAGCAGCAGATACAGGCCGCCTTCCTTGAATCGGGGATCGGTCTGCTCGTGCCTCATGTTCAAAGTCAGCCTGCGTCCCACCGCCGGACCGACGAGCGTGCGCTCGACCGCCAGCCGAACGTCCATGCTCTGGCCGTCTTGGTATTTCTGCGAGGGCGTCTTCTCTAGGACGCGGGCGCGGACGATGAGCGGCGCATCGGCAGCAGCGACTTGGAACCGGCTGGCAAAGCGCGCCCAGGCCGGCGCGGCGGTCAGCATCGTAAACAGAGCGGCGCCAATAACATAGGATAGTAGACCTGCACGTCCGGGCCGGGGCTTGACCAGGGACTGCACAGGAGACTGTGGTGAACCGGTACGGGTGGAGCTCGGAGCGGTTGGTACTGCCATGGTCCGATCAGCCTAACAGAAGCGGTCCGGAGTGCATAGCACCGTCGCTGCGGTCAGGGAAATGTGTGCGAAAGAACTATGTTCTTTTTCCGCCCGGAAACATGTCCGCATTGCTTGGCGCGGGGGTCAGCCCGGCTTGACGAAGCACAGCGCGGCCCCGACTCCCGCGGCCAGCGCCAGACCGTGCGCCAACACCACGCCGCCCAGCCCTTTTTTTCCCACCGCCAGGAAAAGAGCAGTCGATAGGAGGGCATAAACCAGCGCCAAGGGAACAAAAATGAAGGCGAAGGCGAGCGCGAAGTTCGTCGCTCCCCGCGCGATGGAGAGCAGCAGGCCGCCAAGGACGACGGCTAAAATAAGCCCATGGGTCTTCCACGGGCGCGGCGCAACTTCCATGATGTGTCCTCTCCGAAGGAAGTAGAGCAGCTGTCCGGCGTGCGAACGGCTTGGCCCGGCTTAAGGCCGCAGATCCATATGACCCAAGAATCCCGCGGTCCCGCCGGCCCAGCCGATGCCGTTGGCGCCAAATGAGATCGCGCGCAGGGCCTTGGCGGTGCTGGGCGGCGCTCGGGCTGGCGGTCGGGCTCGGGCTGCGCGAGGGGCTGGCGGGCTGGCTGCCGGAGCTGCGCCTGAAGTGGCCCAACGACCTGCTGATCGGCGGGCGCAAGCTGGCGGGGGTGCTGTGTGAGACGCGCTGGCAGGGGCCGGTCCCGGACGTGGTGATCGGGTTCGGGATCAACGTGGGGCAGGCCGTGTTGCCGGAGGAATTGAACGCGACGAGCCTGGCGATCGAGCTGGCTCCGGGGACATGTCCTTCGCGCCAGGTGGTTTTGGAGTCGGTGCTGCCGGCGCTGGAGCGGGTGCTGACGGGGTTCCTCGCGGGCGGGTTCGCGGCGATCCGGGCGGGGTACGAGCGGCACAGCGCGGTGATCGAGCGGGCGCTGACGGTCGGCGGGGCGGCGGTGGTGGGGGAAGGATTTGATGACGACGGGGCGCTGCGCGTGCGCCCCGAGGCCGGGGGGGCGAGCTGGCGGGTCGAGTCCGAGGATGTGTGGTTGCGCGGGCCGTGAGCGCGGCGGCGTCGCGGGGTGCGGTCGCGAAAGAGCTCGGGCCGTGAGAGCGGGCGCGTCGCGGGGTGCGGTCGCGGAGGCGTCGCGGGGCGGGAACGCGGAGGCGTGGCGAGTGTGCGGGCCGAGAGCGTCGCGGCGGGGGTCTGCGTCAGGTGCCGCTGCGCAGGGAGCCGGTGGGGGCGCGGGAGGAGGGGAAGACGCGGCTGGTGCGGTCGCTGTGGCGGCGTTGGGGGCGGAGGGCGACGAGCACGCGGGCGTCGTCGCCGGTGACGCCGAGGCGGGCGAGGGCCTCCTCGCCGACGCGTACGCGGGTGGGCTGGCCGCCGAAGGTGTCGTCGGGGCCGATCATCGCCTGGGCGGGGGTCCAGACGGCGCGAAAGTGGGGCGAGCGCTCGGCGGTGACGGCGACGATGCCGGGCTGGGCGGTGGCGTCTGGCTCACCGGGCACGGCCTGGTAGCTGCGGGTGTCGCGGACGAAGGTGACTTGATCGGTGTCGGCCTCGTAGTGGGGGCCGCCGTCGAAGGGGTCGACGCGGCCGCTGTACTGGAAGCCGATGCTCTCGAGCAGGCGCTGGGCGCCGACCGTGTTGGGGCCGACCTGGCCGATGATCTCCTGGACGTCGTCAGGGAGCAGGCTGGCGTGCACCGGCATGGTGGGGAAGAGGCGCCAGATGAACTCCTTGTTGAAGCGGCTCAGGCGGTCGGCCTCGTCGTAGCTGAGGCCGGTGAACTTGTGGCCGAGAGCGTCCCACAGCGGCGAGCGGGTGCCGCTCGGGCCCTTGTAGAGGGGGGGCAGGAGCTCGGCGAGCAGGCGGTCGCGGAACCAGCCGCGGTAGGCGGCGATGAAGACGAAGCGGGCGAGCGAGAGCAGGCGGCCGAGTTTTTCCGGGTGGCGGCGCAGCTCAGGGTGGAGGACGAGGCCGCCGAGCTCGGTGGGG
>CALFML010000772.1 GCA_937879845.1 uncultured Myxococcales bacterium | reverse complement strand
CGCCGCCTGGCCCCCTCCCAGAAGGGGTCCGGCTGTCCGCCGCGCGCCTGTGGGACTGGCAGCAGGAGTACTTTGCCAGCGCAGGCGTCGCCGCGTGGGCCGGCCAGGTGCCCTTTTACATCACCGGCAACCCCTTCATTGCGCACGCATACGCGCAGGTCATGGCGCGCTACATCCAAGACCTCTGCGCCGCGGGGCAAGAGGATGCCGTGCAAGAAGTCTACATCGTCGAGCTCGGGGCCGGCTCGGGGATGTTCAGCTATTACTGCCTCCGCTACCTTGTGCAGCTTCATGATGAGCTGCGCTTGCCGTGCAAGCCCTGCTACGTCATGACCGACTTTACGCAGTCCAACATCGACTTCTGGAAGAGCCACCCGCTGTTCCAGCCGTTTGTCGCCCGCGGCTTTTTGGACATGGCGATCTTCGACGTCGATGACCCGCAGCCTCTGGCGCTGCAGCAGCGGCAGCAGACCCTCTTGCCGGGCACCGCGGGTCGGGCCGTCATCTGCCTGGCCAACTACGTACTGGACTCGACCCGCCATGATCTTTTCCAGGTCAAGGACCACGGTCTTCAGGAAGGCCTGGTGCTGCTGCAGACACCGCCCGAGCTTCCGGAGGACACCGTCAAAGGCAAGGACACGAACCCGGGCAAGGACAAGGAAGCCAAGCCCAGACACCTGGACGGCCTGAGCTACAAGCTCCGGCTGCGGCCCATCGAGGCCGCGACCTACTATCCAAATCCGCGGTGGAACCAGGTGCTGGTCGACTACTGTAAAGATCCGGACCTTGCGGGGCACTTCCTGTTTCCCACCGCGGTGCTCGGGGCCCTGGAGTTCCTGCGCGAGCTCGGTGGCGGCCGGCTGATGCTCTTGAGCAGCGACAAGGGATACACAAGCCCTGGCGACATCGCCAATCGCTCGCCTCCCAAGCTGGTCTTTCATGGTTCATTTTCGTTTAGCGTCAACTTCGACGCCCTGAGAAGGTATGCTGAAAAGCAACAGGGACTCTGGTTCCACCAGCCGCAGGGAGCCGGTCTGCGGACCTGCGCGTACATCCTTGGGACGTTGAAGGCGACCCTACCTCGGACCGTGGAGGCGATCGCGACCCATATCCAGCGCTTTGGACCTTGCGACTACTACCGGCTCTATGCGCAGATGAAAAAGCTTCTGCCCGCGGACGTGACGCGGCTCGTCGAGCACCTGCGCCTGGCGCGCTGGGATCCGCGCGTCGTCATGCTCCACGGGCCAAAGCTTCGGGCAGGCCTTACCGCAGCCGACAAGCCGCTGCAGGAGGAGATCCGCCAGGGCCTGCAGGAGGCCGAAGCGCTCCTTTATCCCATGCCCGGGATGCAAGATCCCTTCTTGGAGCTGGCAATGCTGCACGCCGCCCTGGGCAACCTGGAAAGTTCGATCCGGCTTTTCCGGCGGTCCAGCCAGCACTTTCCCGATCGCCCGGCGTCCTACTTCCAGCTTGGCCTTGTCTACTGGGGCGCCGGCATGCTCCAGGCGGCCCGCATCGCCTTCGCCGATGCCATGGAGCGGGAGGCCGATGGCAGCGAAGCGCGCATGTGGCTCCAGCGACTGCGACCGCGCGGCCGCGGCCTGGTCCCGCGGGACAGAAGGCGCCTCCTGTACGGCACCTCAGACAAGCAGCCAGACAAGTAGCCGACGACCTGGGCTTGGCTGGGAAGCGATGCTCAGCTGCGCGTCAGGAGGCGCTGCCGCGTGCGCTCCAGCAGCGCTTTCAGCTCGGCACTACGCACCCGGCGCTCGCTTAGCAGCGCATAGAACTGCTCATCCACGCCATCCAGCTTGCCGATGGGCCGGGCCGCGCTGGGCGCTGCCAGGTCGGCCGCGTGCGCCACCGGCATGGGAAAAAGTCCGAGTCCTTCCATGCCGAAAGCCCGCATGGTCGCCGCATCCGCAAACTCGCCGATCGTCCTGACGCGGAGGTTGCGATGGGCAAACCAGTGATCGACCAGCAGGCGCAGTCGCGAACCCGCCGCCGGCACGAGGAGGGGCGCATCGGCCAGGGAATCGGGAAACCCCGCTGCGTACCGCTGGGCCAAAGACGGCGTGCCGTACAGCCAGACTATGCACTCGTTAAGCAGGCGCACGAACAAGGTGAGCCTTGTGCCCTGGGGGGGGAGGCGGCTTGACACGACGACATGCAGCTGCCCGGCGGTCAGCTCATCGAGCAGGGGCTCCAGGCTGTCCTGCCGCAGGTAGGTGCGTCCCGTTTCCGTCGGCTTCGGACTCGCACCAAGCAGCGAGTCGGTGATCGCCTTGGGAATGCTGCCGGCCAGCCCGATGCGCAGCGTGGTTGGGCCGGGGGTCTGCTTGCTGCGCGCCACCTCGACAAGCTCGTTGCCGGTGCGGAAGATCTCGTCCGCATATGAGAGCACATCGCGGCCTAAAAGGGTGAGGGTGATCGCCCGCCCGTTGCGCTGGAAAAGGGCTTGGCCAAGAAACTTCTCAAGGGTGCCAATCTGGGTACTCAGCGTCGAGTGGCTTATGCGCAGCTTGGCGGCGGCCCGCGATAGATTGCCTTCCCGCGCGACGCACCAGAAATGATAAAGATGATGATAGTTTAATTCCCTGGACTGCGTGCTCATGGTCCCCCCTGGCCGGCTACGCAATGACCGCACCAGACCTGCCCCGCCGTGCAGAGGGCAGACATGGCGTTCCAGGCCTGGGCCAACCAGCTCGGCAGGCGTGCCGATGAATCTGTCTGGCTCTACGTTGCGCCCGTCCCGACTTGCGGAGCGCAGGAACAGATTCCTTTGCTCGTGAACCAAGCAGTTGGCAGCCCGATTCTGGGTCCGCGCTCGTAGTCTGGTGCTCCCGTTGCGACTGTTCCTTCTCGCAGATCGGCTACATCAAGGCTCGCTTTGCCTAATAGCGGCGAAAGTAGAAAAATCCGCAAAAAAAGATTCGCCCGACCTCCGCACAAAATGGACAGCCGCCTGTTCGGCGTCGCCGGATAAGGCTCGCGGCCGCCGCAGCAAGAATGGATGTACCCTTCACCGGCGCGAAACGGCAGCCGAGGGGATCCTCTGACGGAGGCGAGCCCTCCTCTCGCATTCCATCGGACTTATACCGCCCAGGCTGGAGTGCCGTTGCGCGGGTCGCGGGTTGGTTTTAGCGCTCGGGGAGGGCTGGCAGAGCGGTTGGGAGCAATCGCAGAGAGCTGCAGCGCGGGCAGCCCGCGGGCCGGATGTCGTCTTTGCGCCCACAATCACCGCCCTGCACCGCCCCGGCCAGGACCAACCCGTGGGGGGGCTCATCGGGGTCCGCCGTTGATGCGAAAGGCAGCGCCGCAGCCTGGGGGGCACGCCGGGCTGGCTTGAGCTAGGTGCTACCCGAGTGGCCAAAACTCCGTCCGTTCGAGTAAGATCACGCTGCCATGAACTCGGCAACTGTCACGATGCTGCTCTCGGCAGCCAGTGAGGGAGACCGGGAGGCGCTCGAACGACTCCTCCCGCTCATATATGATGAACTTCGTCGACATGCCGCCTATCTGATGAAATATGAGCGGCCGGGCCACAGCCTGCGACCCACTGAGCTTGTGCATGAGGTCTTTCTCCGCTTCGCGCAGCGCGAGCAAATTCGGCTCACTTCCAGAGCCCACTTCTTCGCGGTCGCTTCCCACTTCATGCGCCGTGTCCTGGTCGACCACGCGCGCAAACGTCATCGCGTCAAGCGCGGCTCCGGGGCCAAGCGGATCTCGCTGAACGAAGGACTTGGCCTGTCGGTGCAGCAGGACATCACGCCCTTGATCAGCGCCAGCTACACCCTGCTGGCAACGCCGCTCAAGGACGCCGCGGGCAAGCTCGCGGTGATCGG
>CALFML010000771.1 GCA_937879845.1 uncultured Myxococcales bacterium | reverse complement strand
CGGACGAAGGTTGTTTCGGCTCCACGTCCAGTGCATCAGCCGGGGGGCGACGACGTTGGAGGAGATCGTCTTCGGCGCCGCGGTGGAGGAGGGCGCGAACATGATAACCAGGGAGGTTCAACATGGGATTCCCGCTTGGGAGGCTGGCAAGCGCTCGGCCGGCGCCTGGTGAAAAGAAGCTTACGTGGGCAAGCCGCAGGCCAGCTTGCCGATGAAGTCGTAGAGCACATCGGTCGTCGGCGCCATGACGGTGGCCGCGCGCGCGTCGCGGAAATAGCGCTCGATGCCGACCTCTTTGCGGAACGCGACGCCGCCGCAGACGCGCATGGCGAGCTCGGTGACCTCGGTGGCCGCCTCGCCGGCGGCGGCCTTGACCTCCATGAGCCGCAGCGCCGTGTCGGCACGGCCCGTCTCGATGGCGGTGAGCGTGTCGGCAAGCAGCGTGCGGACCATATCCGTCTTGATGCGCATTTTTGCGACATAGGCGCGGATGGTGGGCAGCTCCGCGAGCGATTGCCCGAGATACTGAATCTGGGTCGAGGCGACGTGCGCCGCGGCGCGGGTGGCCGCGGCGTCCATGATTCCGACATAACAGGCGGAGCTCAGCGTCAAGAAGCAGGCGTTCATGTCGTTCATCATGATGTCGTAGCCCTTGCCGTCTTCGCTGAGCATGGCGCTGCGCGGCAGGCGCGCCCGCTCCGCCTTGATGGGGCTTGAGGCGTTGCCGCGCAGGCCCAGGCCGTTATACGGCGCGGGATAGCTCAGCCCCTCCGCGTTGCCGGGCATGAGCCAGAGCGTGGAGAGCCCCTCGGCAGCGAGCGGCTTGCTGGACCAGACGTAGCTGTCCGCCTGGCCGGCCGAGGTCACCCAGCTCTTTTGCGCGTCGAGCCGCACGTACCCCTGTCCATCGTCCTTGGCCGTGCCGACCGGGACCCAGAAGTGACTGCGCGAGCCAGCCTCCGAAAGCGCGACGGAGGTGAGATGACGGCCGGCGGCAATGGCTTGGCGTACGGCGCGCGGCCCGCATTTTTCGACCGCCGTGTTGCCGGTAAAATGCATGCAGAGCACCATCCCGGTCGAGCCGCATGCCCGGCCGACCTGCTCGACTACCTCGGCCGCGGCGCGCAAGCCTTGGCCCATTCCGCCCACGTCGGCCGCGCTCATGAGCCCGAGCAGTCCGGCCCGGCCGAGCGCCGTGATTCCCGCCCGCGGAAAGACGCCGTCGCTATCGACGACCGGAGCCTCCCTTTCGATGATGTCGGTGATGATGCCGGCCAGCGCGGCCCGATGCGCGTCGTTCATGGTGGGTTCCTTTCGCTAACGCCGTCCAGCCAGGCCGTGGCGTTTCATGCGCCGCGCCGCCGCATCGCCAGATCGATCCCCTCTTGGAGCGTCTGCCGCATCGCCGCGCCGCGAAAATCCGCGCCAAGCTCCACCAGCCGCCGCGCGACCGCGCCGCGGATCCCGGTGAGGATGAGCTCCGTGCCGAGCAGCGCCACCGCTTGGACCATCCGCACGAGCTGCACGACCGCCGCCGCCGCCACGTTTTCCACGCCGGTCAGGTCGATGATGACCGCGCTCGCCCGCTGGTCGGCGAGCCGCTGGACCAGCGTTTCGCGGATCCGCTCGACCCGCCTGCCGTCCATATCGCCGATGAGCGGCATGACGGCGACCCGCTCCGTGATGGGAATAAAGGGCATCGAGAGCTGCGACAGCGCCTCGGCCTGCGCCCGGATGATCGCCTCGCGCTCGCGCCCGAGCGCCTCTTGCGCCGACGCCCGCTTGGTTTCGGTGATGTCACGGACCACCGCGACCGCCTCCTCCCCCTCCAGACTGGCGATCTGCGCGTCGAAGCTGCACACGCCTGGACCGACGGGGAGCTCGAACTCGACGCGCTGGGTGATGCGCTCGCCGATGGCGCGCCGCACGCTGTCTCGGAAGTGGCGGGCCATCTCCGCGGGGAGCGCGGCGCCATAGGCCGCCAGCGCGGCAGAAGCGCCGGTGGGCGGCTTGAAGTCCAGGCACGCGCCGTCCGCGTCGAGGCGCAAGATGGTATCCGGGATGGCGCGGAGCACCGCCCGCTGGCTCTCCTTACTCTTGTGCAGGGACGCATACGCCGCGCTGCCATCGGCGTGCGCGTTCCACTTCTCCGTCAAGGAATAGGCCATCTGGCGAATCTCGACGGAATCGAAGGGTTTTTTGAGGACCAGGAAGCGGTCGACCTGCGGCAGACGCGCGATGAGCGCGGTCCAGGAATAGTCCGAATAGGCCGAGCAGATGACGGCTTGCAGCGCCGGATCCTCCTGCCAGATGCGGGCGAGCGCTTCGATGCCGTCGAGCCCGGGCGGCATCCGCACGTCCATGAACGCGAGCGCGAACGGCGCGCCGGTGCTGATGGCGCGATGGACGTGCTCAATCCCCTCTTCGCCCTGGTAGGCGGAGCTGATCTCGAAGTGGACCGCCGGCGGGCCGGGAGCCTCGCGCACCTTGTCGCCAAACAGGAGCGCCTCCATCTCCTCGGTCTCCGGGGTACTGCTAGGGGCGGCGGCGAGGCTCTTGCGGATGTCGTCGTGGATCGCCCGGTTGTCGTCCACGATGAGGACCCGCCGATTCCTCGGGCCTGTCGCGTCCGCATTCACTGACATCATGGGAGGAGGGTTCTCATAAACGGCCTTTTCGGCCAGACCACCGCCAAGCGCCCTGGCCGGGAGGGTGGCTTCGCGCCACTGAGGATCATAATTATGGCAAAAATTAAGCAGGAAAATAACCAGTTTTTTCAACTCCGCGCTTGTGAGGCCCGTCACGGGCGAGCAAGGGAGTGTCACGCCGCCCGGCATCAGATTCGCGAAAAATTTCTGAAACCATCTGCTCCCTGCCGTCACTTTACATTAGAACCCTTCAAGCTCTGGAGATCGCATGCGTCCTCTCATCCCGCTCTTTTTCCTGTCCGCTCTTACGACGCTGCCCGCGTACGCCGATGAAGGTATGTGGCCGCTCAACGCGGTTCCCAAAGACCGCCTGCAAACGCGCTACGGCTTTGCTCCCGACGACGCCTGGCTCGCCCATGTCCGCTCCGGCGCCGCCCGCATCGCCAGCGGCTGCTCCGGCAGCTTTGTCTCATCCGCCGGGCTCCTGCTCACCAACCACCACTGCGCACACCGCTGCATCCAGCAGCTCTCCAGCGCCCAGCGCGACTACATCGCCACCGGCTTTTCCGCCGCCACCGCCGCCGATGAGCAGCGCTGCCCCGACTTCCAGGTCGAGCAGCTGGTCGACATCCGCGACGTCACCCCGCGCCTTGCCGCCGCCACCGCCGGCGCCGCCGACCAGCGCCAGCACCACGCCGCGGAAAAGGCGGAGGTCGCCAGAATCGAGAAGGAGTGCGCCGGCAAGGACAGCGGGACCGTGCGCTGCGAGGTCGTTCCGCTGTACCACGGCGGCGCCTTTCACCTGTACCGCTACCGCCGCTATACCGATGTGCGTCTGGTGTTCGCCCCGGAGTACTCCGTCTCCTTCTTCGGCGGCAACCCCGACGACTTCACCTTCCCCCGTTACGCGCTCGACTTCACGTTCTTGCGCGCCTACGATAACGGCCGCCCCGCCCAGCTCTCCGCCGAGCAGTACTTCCGCTGGTCGCCGGCCGGCCCCGCTGCCGGCGAGCTCACTTTCATCGCCGGCCACCCCGGCTCGACCGCGCGCGAGCTCACCATCGCCCAGCTCACCTACCTGCGCGATGTCACGCTGCCGGAGCGCCTCATTCTCATCGCCGAGCTGCGCGGCCAGCTCACGGAGTTCCAGCGCCGCTCACCCGAGGCCCGCCGCGTCTCCGGCGACCTCATGTTCGGCCTCGACGGCGGCTACAAGGGCACCGTGGCCCGGTTTGAGACCCTCACCGATCCGGGCTTTTTCGCCGCCAAGATCGCAGAAGAGAAGGCGCTGCGTGACAAGGTCGCGCGCGATCCCGCCCTCGCCGGCAAGTACGGCGGGGCCTGGGACGCCATCGCCCGCGCTCAGCTCGCCCGTCGCCGCCTGCATAAGCTCTACGGCTACGCCGAGTCCAGCTTCATCGTACCAAGCCGCTTGGTCGGACTGGGCCGCACGCTCGTGCGTGCCGCCGACGAGCGCCTCCGCCCCGATGGCGAGCGCCTGAGCGAGTACCGTGACGCCAACCTGGCCAGCTTGGAGCTGGAGCTCGGCAGTCCCATTCCGCTCGATGACGACCTGGAGAGCTTGCTCATCGCGAGCGCCCTCACGCGGATGCGCGCCGACCTGGGCCTGGACCATCCGTTCGTGCGCAAGGTGCTCGGCGGCGAGGCGCCTGAGGAAGTCGCCGCCCGCCTGATCAAGGGCACGCGGCTCAAGGACCCCGCCGTCCGCCGCGCGCTGTGGCAGGGCGGCCGGGCTGCCGTGCTGGCGAGCGCCGATCCGCTCCTCCGCTTCGTCCGCCTCGCCGATGCCGATGCCCGCGCCGTGCGCAAGCAGTACGAGGACGAAGTCGAGGCCGTGGTGCGGCAGAGCAGCGAGCTGCTCGCCAAGGCCCGCTTCGCCGTTCTCGGTACGTCCACCTATCCGGACGCCACCTTCACCCTCCGTCTGTCCTTCGGCCCCGTCGCCGGGTGGGAAGACGGCGGCCGCGCCATCGCGCCGTTTACCACCCTTGGCGGCCTCTATGAGCGCGCCACCGGCCGCGCTCCCTACGCCCTTCCCGAGCGATGGCTCAAAGCGCGCAGCCGCCTCAATCTCAGCCTCCCCTTCAACTTCGCCGGCGCCCACGACATCATAAACGGCAACTCCGGCTCCCCCGTGCTCAACCGCAAGGCCGAGATCGTCGGCGTGATGTTCGACGGGAATATGCAGATGATCGGCGCCGACTACGGCTTCGACGGCGCCTCCAACCGATCTGTCTCAGTGCACAGCGGGGCCATCTTGGAAGCCCTCATCAAAGTCTACGGTGCCACCCGCGTGGTCGATGAGCTCCGCCCCGCCCCCCGCTGAGCGCCGTCCGGACGGCTTCGGCGCGACCGCGGAGACAAGGCCTTCACGGACAAGCTGTGAGCCGACGTTCTTTCGGTCCGGACATCGACTCGGCGTTGGGAGGGGTAGAGATATCAGCGGATTGACCCGTAGATGCTCGGGCCGTTTTGCATCCGGCGCGGCGCAGCGGGAGGGCGGGGCGGTGCACAAAAACGGCGTTGTGCTAAGCGTAAAGAGATATGCAGCCAGGCAGGCAAAAAGGTCTGTGGTTCGCGGCCCTCTTGGTGCCGGTCCTTTTCATCGGTCTTATCGACTGGCTGACCGGGCCGCGCATCACCATGACGCTTTTTTATGCGCTGCCGATGATGCTGGCCGGCTGGTTTCTCGGCAGCTGGGCGGCGCTGGGGATTTCCGCGGCGGCGAGCCTTGGCATCTACATGGGCGACCTTTCGCAGCAGGTCGGTGAGCTGAGCTTCGCGCAGCTGTGGAATACGACGGTGCGTCTGATCCTGCTTGTCGCCATCGGGCAGTTTACGGCGCGCGTGCGGCGGGACCGCGACATCCTGCGGCGGCTCCTCGCCAAGGAGACCACGGCGCGTATCGCGACCGTGGAGCAGCTTCGCCACCGCGACCGATTGGCCACGGTCGGGCAGATTTCCTCCGGTATCGCCCATGAGGTCGGAACGCCGCTCAACGTGATCGGCGGACGCGCCCGGCTCATCACGGAAACGGACACGACGCTCATCGAAGCCAAGCAGCACGCGGCCGCCATTGTCGAGCAGAGCGAGCGCGTCGCGTCCACCATCCGGCAGCTCTTGGACTTCGCCCGGCGCCGCGGGCCGCAGCAAGAGATGGCGCATATCGGCGACCTCGCCCGGCGCGTGCTAGGGCTGTTGCGCCCCTTGGCCGGCAAGCGAAGCGTGGAGCTGGTCTTGTTATCCGGCGGCACCGCGGCGGCGGCGGCCGTCGATTCGACGCAGATAGAACAAGCCCTGAGCAACCTGGTCATGAATGCGATCCAGGCCATCCCCGACGGAGGTACGGTCCGCGTGGGCGTCGACACGGTATCCCGCCCGATGCCGGAGGATGGCAGCGGACCGCTGCTGGAGCACGTGCGGTTGACGGTAGAGGATAGCGGAACGGGAATTGCAACAGAAAACCTCCCACATATCTTCGAACCGTTCTTCACCACGCAGCAGGCAGGGGCAGGGACAGGACTCGGGCTGTCGATTACTCATGAGATCATCCGCGACCACGGCGGCTGGATCGAGGTGCGAAGCGAGCCATGGAAAGGGAGCCGATTCACAGTGTTTCTACCGAAGCAACCGCGGAGCGGCCCGATAAGCGCGGGGTGAAGCCGCGGGTGCTGGTGGTCGATGACGACCGCGGCATGTGCGAGCTTTTGGAAATCGGCCTGCGCAAGCGCGGCTTCGATGTGGTCTGGCGCACCCAACCCCTGGCGGCGCTGCATGTGCTCCCCGAGGATCATATCGAAGCGATTGTCGTCGATCTCAACATGCCCGGGCTCAAGGGGACGGAGCTGTGCCAGCGCGTGCTCGCCAACCGTCCGGATCTGCCGATCATCCTCATCACCGCCTTTGGCAGCATGGAGACCGCCATCGCCGCCATGCGCTCCGGCGCCTACGACTTTCTGACCAAGCCCTTCGAGGTGGACGCGCTGGCCTTGGCGCTGACCCGCGCCGTGCAGCACCGCGCACTGCGCGAGGAGGTAAAGAGCCTGCGGCGGGCCGTCGCCTCGGCGCAGCACTTCGGGGAGCTTGTCGGCACAAGTCCGGCGATGGGGCGGGTCTACGATCTGGTCGCGCGCGTCGCG
>CALFML010000770.1 GCA_937879845.1 uncultured Myxococcales bacterium | reverse complement strand
CTGCATCGAGAAGATAGGACTTGGACATGCTCTTTGACTGGGTCTACGGACTGTTCTCGAACGACTTGGCGATTGATCTTGGGACGGCCACGACCCTGACGTTCGTAAAGGGCAAGGGCATCGTCTCCAACGAGCCGTCGGTGGTCGCGGTGCAGCGCCACAACACCGGCAGCAAGAAGGTGCTTGCCGTCGGTCGCGAGGCCAAAGAGATGCTCGGCCGCACCCCCGGCAACATCGTCGCCGTGCGGCCGATGAAGGACGGCGTCATCGCCGACTTCGAAGTCACCGAGGCGATGCTGCGCTACTTCATCATGCGGGCGCACAACCGCCGCACCCTCGTCAAGCCGCGCATCATCATCTGCGTCCCCTCGGGCATCACCGAGGTCGAAAAGCGCGCCGTGCGCGACTCCGCCCTCGCCGCCGGGGCGCGCGAGGTCTACCTCATCGAAGAGCCGATGGCGGCGGCGATCGGCGCCGGGCTGCCGATCACCGAGCCCTCCGGCAACATGATCGTCGACATCGGCGGCGGCACCACCGAGGTCGCGGTGATCTCGCTCGCCGGCATCGTCGTCAGCAAGTCCATCCGCGTCGGCGGCGACAAGATGGATGAGGCGATCGTCCAGCACATAAAGCGCAAGTACAACCTCCTCATCGGCGAGCGCACCGCCGAGGACATCAAGAAGCAGATCGGCTCCGCCTACCCGCTCGACGAGGTCCTCACCATCGATGTCAAAGGCCGCGACCTCGTGGCCGGCGTACCCAAGACGCTGACGATAAACTCCGACGAGATCCGCGACGCCCTGGGCGAGCCGGTCAACGCCATCGTCGAAGCGGTGCGCGTCGTGCTGGAGCGCACCCCGCCTGAGCTCTCCGCCGACATCGTCGATAAGGGCATCGTGCTGTCCGGCGGCGGCTCGCAGCTCAAGAACCTGGACATGCTGCTGCGCGAAGAGACCGGCCTGCCGGTGTTCGTCTCGGAGACGCCGCAGCTGGCGGTGGTGCTCGGCTCCGGCAAGGCCCTGGACGAGCTGCGGCTGCTCAAGGAAGTTACGGTCTCGTAACGGGGTAAAAGCTTGGATCTGCTTCGGCGCGCCCGGCGACTCCTCATCGCAGCGGCGCTGCTTCTGCTCTTGGCGCTGGTTCTGCGGGCGAGCGCCCGCGCCCCGGAGCGTCAGACCCCGGTGGACCGGGCGGTGGTGCGCGTCACGGCGCCGCTGCAGGGCGCGGTGGGGCGCGTCCTCGGGCAGGTGAGCTCGGGATGGTCGCATTACGTCGCGCTGGTCGGCGTAAAGCGCGAAAACGAGCGCCTGCTCAAAGAGAACACCGAGCTCGCCGCCCGGCTGGCCAGCCAGTCCCAGCTCGCCGCCCGCGCCGAACGGCTGGAGCGCCTGCTGGAGCTGCGCAGTCAGGTTCTCACCGACACCGCGGCGGCGCAGATCATCGGCATGGAGACCTCGCAGCAGTTCCGCGTCCTGCGCCTGCGCCTTGCCCGCGGCGGCGCCGAGATGCGGCCCGGCATGCCGGTGCTGTCGATCGCCGGGGTGGTCGGCCGCATCGCCCGCACCGTCGGACCGTTCGCCGATGTCCAGCTGGCGACGGATCCGAAATCGTCGATCGACGTGATTCTGCCGCGCACCGGCAGCCGCGGCGTCCTAAAGGGAGTCGCCAGCGACACCCGTTACCTCTGCCGCATCGAGTACCTGGTGCAAAAAGACGAGGTGCAGCTCGGCGATACGGTGATGACTTCGGGCCTGGGCGCGATCTTCCCGCGCGAGGTTCCCGTGGGCAAGGTGGTGCGGCTGCGCCGGACCGACGCCAGCCTCTATCAAGAGGTCGAAGTCGAACCGAGCGTCGACTTCGGCAAGCTGCGCGAGGTCCTGGTGGTGCTGTCGCCGCCGCCCGCCCCGGACCCCGACCTCGGCAAGCGGCCGACCGAGAGCGCGCGCGGCCTGGGGATTCCGCGATGAGCCGACGGCTTCTGCGCTGCAAAATCGCCGCGCCCCGGCTCGCGCGCCGTGGGGGAGCCGCGGCATGACCTGGGGACGCGCGCTCGGCCTGCTGGCGGTGGCGTATCTCGCCCTGATCCTGCACAGCTCTTTGGCGGTGTTCGTATCGTGGCCGCTACCCGATCTGGGACTCCTGGTAGCTCTGTACGCCGGCCTGACGTGTCGCTTTGCCGGCGGCGCGGTGGCGACGCTGCGCGATGCCGGACCGCTGGCGATGCTCGGGCTCGGCGCGGCGATGGGCTACCTCTCCGATGTCATCTGCGGGACGCCGGTCGGCCTGCGCGCCCTGGGTCTGGCGCTGCTGCTTTTAGGGCTGCGCGCCCTGGCGAGCCAGCTCCTGGTCCGCAGCCCTGCCGCCGTCATGGCGGTGGCGGCGGTGGTGACGCTCCTATTCCGCGGGCTCACCACCGTGCTCCTGTTGCTCCTCGACCGCGGCTTGGAGACGGCTCTGTCCGGTTGGCGGGCGGCGTTTTTGCAGGCTCTGACCACGGGGCTACTAGCACCGCTCGGGTTTCATGTGTTAAGTCGCATCGACGCTCGGTTGTGGCGCGATCCGCGCGCCCAGGGGCTTGGTTATGGGAATCCTCGGTCGCTCTATTAGAAATACGCCTGGCAAGCTGCGGCTGGAGCTGCGGCTGGGCCGCGGAGCGGGCCTGGGACGACCGGGATCGCTGGGCGCCTTGACGCCGCTGACGCCGCTATCGCCGATGTCGGGCGGCGGCGTGCCGGCGGCGGCGGGAGCGCCGGCGGCGCAGCAGCGGCTCGACGGCTCGCTGCGGGCGGCGGTGGCGGCGGTGGTGGTGATCTTTTTGCTGCTCGCCGGGCGCCTGGTCCAGCTGCAGGCGCTGCACGGCGATGAGTACTACCAAAAGAGCACCAACAACTTCATCCATGAGCGCGACTGGCCGGCGGTGCGCGGCCAGATCCGCGATCGCAACGGGACGGTCCTGGTCGAAAACCGCCCGGCCTACAGCGTCTACGTCACCCCGCGCTTTTTGGTCGACGGGGAGCTGCAGCGGCTGCGCAAGTACCTGGAGCTCAGCGATGAGCAGTTCAGCCAGCTGACCGCCAAGCTCGCGGCCCGGCGCGGCCTTGAGCGCTTCAAGCAAGTCCTGGTCAGCGAGGAGATCACCCGCGATCAGATGGCGCTCCTGGAGTCGGAGAAAGAGTCGCTGCCCGGCGTCGATGTCGAGACGCGGGCGCACCGCTACTACCCGCACGGGACGCGGCTGTCGCACCTGCTCGGTTACATGAACCAGGCCGGACCCGAAGATCTGCGCCACGGCTATAGGAGCGGCGAGTACGTGGGCCGCTCCGGGCTTGAGCACCTGCTGGAGCCGCAGCTGCGCGGCACGCCGGGCTTCGAGAAATTTTTCGTCGATGCCCGCGGTCGCCGCAAGAGCGAGACCGAGATCGGCAAGATGCGGCAGCTCGCCGGGGCGGAGCTGCAGCGCGAGCCGACGCCGGGTCTGCACGCGGTGCTGACCATCGATCTGGGGCTGCAGCGCATCGTCGAAGAGGCGCTGTCGCACCATCCCTCCGCCGCCGCCGCCGTGGTCGAAGTCGAGACCGGCAAGGTGCTGGCCCTGGCCTCCTACCCGAGCGCCGATCCCAACCTGCTCACCGGCCGGCTCTCGCACGCCGAGGCCCAGCGCCTGGCCGCCGATCCGTTCCATCCGCTGCTCGACAAGTCGCTGCGCGAGAGCTACTACCCCGGCTCCACGTTCAAGGTCGTGCCGGCGCTGGCGGCGCTGGAAGAGCGGCTGCTCAACCCGGATGAGAAAGTGCCGTGCTACGGCCGCTATGAGCTCGGTCGCCACGTGTTCCACTGCATGAAGACGCACGGGCCGATGAACCTGCACGACGCCATCGTGCAGTCGTGCAACGTGTACTTTTATCACCTGGCGGAGAAGGTGGGCCTTGAGCGCATGGCCAAGATGGCGCAGCAGTTCGGCTTCGGCCAGGCCTCGGGGGTCGGCCTTGGCGAGACGCCGGGCTTTGTGCCGACGCTGGACTTTTACAAAAAGAGCGGCGGCTTCCGCGGTGGGTACGCGCTCAACACGGCGCTCGGGCAGGGGGCGGTGCGGGTGACGGTGCTGCAGCTGGCGCTGGCGTATGCGGCGCTCGGCAACGGCGGCCGGCTGTTCCAGCCGCTTTTGGTCGAGCGCATCGAGCGGCCGTCGGGTGAGCTCGTCCACGCAAACACGCCGACCTTGCGCAGCGTGCTGCCGGTGTCGCCGGACTCGCTAGAGCGCATGCGCCAGGCGCTGGTCGATGTCGTCGCCGATATCAAGGGCACGGCGAACACGGCGTCGATCGAAGGCATCGATGTCGCCGGCAAGAGCGGTACGGCGCAGGTGCGCAAGAACCGGCGCGGCGAATCGGCGGGCTGGGATCTGGACAACTCGCACGCCTGGTTCGTCGGGTTTTCGCCTTCGCGCCGCGCCAAGATCGCGGTGGCGGTCCTGGTCGAGCACGGAGGGCTGGGCGGCCACATCGCCGCGCCGACCGCGACCAAGATCATCGCCGGCTACTTCAACCAGATCGCGCCCGAGCAGCGCCCGCGTCCGCTGCTCGCCGCCGAGCCGTCACGGCTGCGCACCACCCTGCCCACCGCCGGCGGTTCGCGCTAGGCCGAGCGGGGAGCCGCGATGTCGGAGCTGCGTCGGCCGCTGGCTTTTTTCGACTGGCCGCTCGGGGTGGCGGTGCTTTCGATCATCGGCATGGGCCTTGTGAACCTGTACTCGGCGACGCAGGTCGCGCCCAAGGGGCTGTTTAACACCCAGCTCATGTTCTACGGCATCGGCGTGGTCCTGGTCATCTTGACCGCGGCGATCGATCTGCGGCTGCTGCAGCGGCTGGCGATGCCGTCGTATGCGGCGGTGCTGGCGATGCTCGTCGCGGTGCTCTTGGCGGGCAAGGTGGTCAACGGTTCGCGGCGTTGGTTCGGGTTTGGCAACTTCGGCATTCAGCCGTCGGAGCTCATGAAGCTGACCCTGATCCTGGCGTATGCGCGGCTGTTCTCTTCCGACCCGGCGGACCTTTTGGCGCGGCCGTGGCGCTACGCCGTAAGCTGGCACCTTTTGCTGCTGTTTCCGGCGCTGCTCATCCTCAAGCAGCCGGATCTGGGGACGGCGCTGCTGTGCGTTTTGGTGGCGGCGTCGATGCTGCTCTTGGTGCCGCTGCCGGGGCGGGTCAAGGCGGCGGTGGCGGCGGTCGATCTGTCGGCGGCGACGGCGATCTTCTTGTTCGGCCTGAAGACCTATCAGAAAAAGCGCTTCCTGACGTTCCTTGATCCGAACAGCGATCCGACGGGGGCCGGCTGGCACGCGCGGCAGGCGATCTTCGCCATCGGCAGCGGCCGGCTGCTCGGCAAGGGCTACCTGCGCGGCACCCAGAACCAGCTGCAGTTCCTGCCCGAGCACTGGACGGATTTCCCCTTCGCGGTGTGGGCCGAGGAGTGGGGGCTCGCCGGCTGCCTGGCGATGATGGTGTGCTTCCTCCTGCTCATCCTGTGGTCGCTGTACCTGGCCAACGAGGCGCGCGACCGCTTCGCCCGCTACCTGACGATCGGCTGCGCCAGCCTGCTGTTTTGGCACGTCGCGATCAACATCGGCATGGTGATCGGGATGGCCCCGGTGGTCGGCGTGACGCTGCCGCTCGTGTCGTACGGCGGCTCGAGCTTGCTGACGGTGATGCTGACGCTCGGGCTGCTCATGAACGTGTCGGCGCGGCGCTATTCGTATTAATAGTCGCGACCGTCAGGCGCTCACCGCTTTGGCGCGCTCGATCATCTCGCGGATGAGGCGCGCTTCGTCCGCCGAGTCTTGCTTGACCGCCGGGCCATCGAGGTCGCGCTCGAAGTAGGTATCTTTGGGCAGATCGGAAAGAAAGCGGCTGGCGCAGCGCAGCTCGGGACGGCCGTTGCGCGCCCGCGCCCAGCTCATGTACAGCTGCTCGCGCGCGCGGGTGATGCCGACGTAGCAGAGGCGGCGCTCTTCGGTGATGTCGGCCGCGTGGGCGCCGTCGCCGCCCTCGCTCTCGCCGCCAGCGGCGAGGGTGAAGTCGGCCTCGCGCGGGTAGAGGCTGCGCTTGTGCGGCAGGAGCTCTTCCTCCACGCCGACGAAGAACACGACGCGGAACTCCAGCCCCTTGGCCCCGTGCAGGGTCGATAACGTCACCGCATCGCGCAGGCTGTCGTCGGCATCGTCATCCTGCGAGGTCAGCGCCAGGCGGTTTAAGTAGCCGAGCAGGTCGAACGAAGCCCCGGCCCGCTCTGCGTAGCGCTGCAGGCTGGCGAGAAAATCGCTGAGCGAGCGGTGGCGCCGCTCCGCCTGCAGCGCGGTCGGCCCAGAGCGGGTCAGGTCGTCGTGCACGCCCATATCGCGCAGGAAGCGCTCCGCCGCCGCCTGCAGCTTCTCCGGCGCGGCGTGCAAAATGTGCGAGCGGTAGCGCTGCACCCCATCGACGAACTGCGTCAGCGCGGCGCAGGCGCGGTCGCTGAGCACCTCCCCCAGCGCCAAGTCGGGCGCCGGGGCTTCCGGCGCCGCCGCGGGAGCCGCGAACAGCCCGCCTTGCGCCGCCGCACCGGCCCGCGCGATCGCCGCCAGCACATCCCACAGCGACGTGTCGCGGCGCAGCTTCTGCGCCTTGCGGTGCGCCGCCGTGAGCCGCTCCATCGCCGCCGGACCCAGGCCCCGCGCCGGGTAGTTGATGACCCGGCGCAGGGCGATCTCATCATGCGGATAGGCGAGCACCTTGAGGTAGGCGATGGCGTCTTTGACCTCTTTGCGCTCGAAAAA
>CALFML010000769.1 GCA_937879845.1 uncultured Myxococcales bacterium | reverse complement strand
ATACGAGATACATTGGCGTGACTGGAGTTCAGACGTGTGCTCTTCCGATCTTACTGGCCGTTGGCGGGATATTTCACCACCGCGCCCAGCGAATAATAGACGCCTGCCGACCAGGTGGCGGCGGTGCAGCCAGCCGGAGGCGGGGAGGTCGGCGGCGGGGCCGGCGGCGGCGGGGTGGACGTGGCCGCTCCCTGGTCCTGAAACAGCGCCGGCACGACATCGGGCGTCCAGGTCGCAAGGCTTGTATGCGTGGTCAGCACTTTGTAAATCCGGCCATTGTAAGAGACCAGATCCCCGGCCTTATAGCTGACGCCCGGCGCCCAGCTCGGAGCCGTGGCGGCCGTCACCGCCGACTGCGCCTCATCGGTCTCATAGCCGCTGTCGCCGCAGCCTGCCAGCGCGGTGCCGAGCAAGAAGCCACCAGCCAGGACGAGCAGTCGGCCGTAGCCGGGGCGGGAGTTGGTACGGGAGACGGCGCGGGAATCGTTACGGGTAGTCATGGTGGGCTCCTTGTTTGCGTGTCGTTGCGTGCTCTTGATTTGGGAGTAATCAAGAACCAGGCCAACGCCACTCAGCGACGAAGAGCGAGCAAAGGAGGGCAGGGCGGAGCGAAACCATCCCAGCCGCGAAGCGGCGCCCGGCGCTTGCTTCTCGACGGGAACGCTGGAGCGACCGTAACACCGGCACCGTAACACCGGCACCGTAACACCGTAACGCTGTAACGCCGTAACCGGCTGCGGGGCGGCTACCGATGCTCGCCCCAGGGAGTTCGCGGCCGCCGCTAGTGCCAGCGCATGAGATAGGCCGTGATCAGCTCTTCGACGCGCCGCTGCGACCATATGGGCGTGAACGTGTGGTCCGGGCCGTCGATGAGCTCCAGCTTGAAGTTGCGATAGTACTGCAGCCGGGCCGCTTCCTTGCCAAGCTGCAGCGCGAACTCGTCCAGGCCCGGATCTTCCTGGCTGTAGATGAGGTACATGTGAATGTTCCGCTCCAGCAGCTCCTTGAACTTGTTCCACACCTTGTTTTCAGCCGCGCGGTTTTCGATAAGGGTGGTCGCGATTTGCTGCAGCGAGGTGCGGACGTTCTTGAGGATCCTCTCGGTAAGGGCGCGCAGGATGCCCTGCCAGTGGACTTCGCCCTGGAGCAGTCGGGACCAGGTCTGTTTTTGCAGCGCCTTGCGCAGATAGAAGCGGAACGACTTGTATTCGAGCTTGCGGCCGACGTCCAAGGAGTCGCCTTCCTTCCACTCAAACGTCTGCGGGTTCAGCATCACCTGGCCGATGACGCGGCTGTCGGCAAGACCGGTGTGGAAGGCCATGTACGCCCCGGAGCACAGGCCGACGACGATGAACTGATTGATGCCGCGGGCCGCCGACAGGTAGTCCATCGCGGCGCGGACATCCTGCACCCCGTCTTGGGAGTACATGCGCTGGCGGGCCCGCCAACCGGGATGCGGACTGTCGCCGAGCCCGGCGAGATCCAGGCGCAGCACCGGGAAGCCGGCCGCCGCAAAGTGCCGCGCCATCGGTACATGCATGCGGTTGGCGCCGACGCGGTGAATCACGCTGGTGTTGAGCAGCAGCAACGCCGGGCGGTGCGACTCGGCTGCCGGGCCGCTCGGCTCGGTCAGGATGCCAAACAGTGCTTCGTCCGCTCCGAAGCGGACCGCCGATTCGCAGACTGGGGCGTGGGAGAGGCGCAGCTGCGCTGACTCCGATCCGGCGGCGGCAGGCGGCGGTTTTTCTGCAGCAGGCGCACACGCGGCGGAAAAAAAGGCGACGATCTCTGCGAATACGGCGTCGGGAACAACGACATTGTAGGGCTCCACCAAAAGCGTCGCATAGCCGGGGATGAACCGGTGGTCCACCGGGACGCCGCGCGACCGCAGGTGCGCCGCGAGCCGCTTTTCACCTAGGGTCGCATCGCGCGCCAATAGAAGCACCTGCGCCGCCGGTACCGGACCGGCCAGGAGCTCTACCTGGTGGAGGTCGTGGAGGGTCTGGCGGGTCATCAAAAAGCCGGCTGCCTCTTGCTCGCCATCCGCGCTGGGCGTGGAACCAGCCTGGCCGTCCTTGAGCATACGCAGGGCCTTCCACTCGCGGACGTAAGACTTGCCGGTGAGGCTCGGCGCCCACAGCACCAGACGACTCACGCTCGGATGCTCGGCCGCGGCGAGATACGCCAGGGTCGCGCCGAGCCGCAGACCCACAAGGCCCACGGTCTTCTGGCCGCTCAGCTGCAGGACCTTATCGACCGCCGCCCGGACGCTGTCCAGCCAAGCGCGCAGTCGGTCGGGATCCGCGTCGGTACCTACCGAGTCGCCGGTCCCATCGTAGTCGAAACGGAGCACCGGAAACCCGGCGTCCGCCAAGCGC
>CALFML010000768.1 GCA_937879845.1 uncultured Myxococcales bacterium | reverse complement strand
GACAGGACCCGCGGCGCAGCCCGAACCTGCGGGTCTTTTGCGAGGCGTGGTTTAGAAGGCTTCGATGGGTTCCTCGGGGAGGGCGACCGGGCTTGTGGCGGCGTGCGTGCGCTGCGCTGCATCCAGCACCTCACGCACCCGCTGCAGGAGCGCCGCGGGACCGTACGGTTTGGCCAGCCATGCTTGGACCCCTTCGGCGCCCGCGACCGGGGTGAGGCCGCTGTCGCCGTAGCCGGAGGCCATGAGGACGGTCAGATCCGGCCGCCGCTCCATCAGGCACTGGGCAAGCTCCTGGCCGCGCATCTGCGGCAGCACGACATCGGTGAACAGCAGATCGATGCGCGCCTCGCCGAGCTTTTCGACCAGCGCCAGCGCCGCCGCCCCATCGGCCGCCTCATAGACTTTATAACCCTGGGTCCGCAGCACCCGCACCGCCAGCTCGCGCACCGCCTGATCGTCTTCGACCAGGAGCACGGTCTCGGTGCCGCGCGGCAGCTCCAGGCTGCGCGGGGCGGTGGGCGAGCGCGCCGGAAACAAGGAGCGCGGCAGCGCGAGCGTGAACTCCGCGCCCTGGCCGGGCGTGCTCTGGGCGACGATGCCGCCGCGCAGCTGCTGGATGATGCCGTAGCAGACCGCCAGCCCCAGGCCGGTTCCGGCGCCGGTGACCTTGGTGGAGAAGAACGGCTCGAAGATGTGCTTCATCGTCTCGGCATCCATGCCGACGCCGTCGTCGCGGACCTTGAGGAGCACGTAGTCGCCGGGATTTATCCCCAGAACGCGGGCTTCGGCGCCGGCGACCGGGGCGTTGCGGGCGCTGATGACGATGGTGCCGGCGGCGGGGATGGCGTCGCGGGCGTTGACCAGCAGGTTGACGATGACCTGTTCGATCTGGGCGACGTCGACCTGCACGCTCCACAGGGCTGGCTCGATATCGACCTGCAGCTTGATTTCCTCGCGGATGAGGCGCCGCAGCATGTACGTGAGATCGTGCAGCACCTGATTCAGATCGACGCTGCGCGGGCTCGGCGGCTGCCGCCGGGCGAAAGCCAAAAGCTGGCGCACGAGGCTCGCGGCGCGGTCGGCGGCGCGCATGACCTCCAGCAGATCCGGCTGGCTGGCGTGGTGCGGCGGCAGGTCGGCGCGCACGAACTCGGCGCTGCCGCGGATGACCACGAGCAGGTTGTTGAAGTCGTGCGCCACGCCGCCGGCCAGCCGCCCCAGCGCTTCCTGCTTCTGCGCCTGCACGAGCTGCGCCTGCAGCTGCCGCCGCTCGGTCACATCGCGGATCACCGCCAGGGTGCCGATCGCCTGGTCGCCCTCGCCGCGCAGCGTCGAGACGGTAAACTCGACCGGCACCTGGACCAGATCCGAGCGCGAGAACTGTCCGCTGCCGACCTCGCCCGCCGCCTGCCGCTGGTTGGCGGTGGCGGCGACGGCGCGGCTGAAGTCCTCACCGCACAAGGCGGACAGCGGGGTGCCGATGCAGCTCGCCGCCGGCTGCAGATAGAGCCGCTCCGCCGCGCGGTTCATGTACGTAATCATCCCGCCGCGATCGATGGCGATGACGGCGTCGTTGATGCTCTCAAGGACATCCGATTGAAAGCGCAGCTGCCGCTCCGCCTGGCGGTAGGCGGAGATGTCGGTGGCGCTGACCACGAGCCGCATCACCGCGCCCGAGTCGTCCAGCACCGGCGCCGTCACGACCCAGAACTCCCGCTCGCTCGTGCCGACCCGCAGGCGCAGCTCGCCGCGGGCGATCTCGCGGGTGCGCGCCGCTTGGGTGGTCGCCAGATCCAAAGCCGGGTTGCCGGGCAGCGACTGGCCGGGGAGCGCATAGCTGGCCAGCGCCGTGCGGATCTCGCTGCGGCTGCGGCCGATCACCCGCGACCCGGCCACGCCCAGGAGCTGCTCGCACGCCGTGTTCATCGCCGCCAGGTACATCTCGCCCTGGGGATCGATGTCGTAGACCATGACCGCGGTCTCGATGTTGGTGAACACGCCGGCCAAAAACTGCTCGCGGTCGTGCAGGATGGCGAGGAAACGGTCGACGAGAAACCCGATCCCGCCGAGCGCCACGGCGGCCAGCGCCGCGCGCGGCAGCAGAAGCGACAGCAGCGCCGCGGTGGTCGCCGTGTGTGCGCGCAGCTCCGCGCGCAGCTCCAGGGCGGCGGCCAGCGCCAGCGCCAGCACCGCCAGCGCCGTGGCTCCCACCACGCCGCGCCGCTGATGGATAAGCCCGAGCAGCAAGATCGGCGCGGTCAGCGTCAAAAGCGCCGGTCCGCCGTAGCGCATCCCGCAGGCGAGCAAGCTGACGGAGCTGAAAAGGAGCAGGCTGAGCGTCGCCAGGTACACCGCCGCGCGCTGCTGCCGCTCGTGGTGCAAAAGCGCCATGCCGATGCCGACCGCGCCGATCGCGGTAGCAATCGGCAGCACCGGGCGCGGCAGCTGACTCGTGGCCACCAGCAGCGACAGTGGCAAGCTGCCAAGGAGCATCGCCAGCAGCCCGAGCAGGCACTGCCGCAAAAGCCGCGAGACGCGCTTGCCGGCAATGAACTCTTCATGACTCAAGGGCCGCGGGACCGGGCGGGTGGGCGAGCTCACGAGTAGCGCTCCGGAGCGACGGCGAGAAACTCAGGGTTGGGGTGGCCGAAGAAGTAGCCCTGCATCAGATCGCAGCCAAGCAGGGTGAGCGCGTCGCGCTCCTTGCTGGTCTCCACCCCTTCGACGATCACGTCCACTGCGAGCTCACGGCACCCGGTGAGGACCATGCGCACGAGCTTCTGCCGCCGCGGATCCTGGTCCACGTCGCGGATAAGCTGCATGTCGAGCTTTACGACATCGGGGCGCAGGTGCAGGAGGCTGAGCAGGCCGGCGTAGCCCGCCCCCAGATCGTCCACCGCGACCCCGTAGCCGAGCGTGCGCAGGGCGAGCAGGGCGCGCTCGACATCGATCGCGTTTTGCAGCGAAGCGCGCTCGGTGACCTCCAGAATCACGCGCTCGGCGTGCGCCGACAGCGGAGCCTGCGCGTCGAGCAGCTGCGGATCCACGAGATCAAACGGGTGGATGTTGACGAGCAGGCGGCTGCCCGCAGGCAGCGATGCCGCCCCGGCCGCCGCCAGCTCGCGCACCCGCCGCCCGAGCGGCACGAGCAGAGACAGCTTCTCCGCCGCCAGCAGCACCGCGTCCGGCGTCGGCAGGGCCGGCTCGTGCGAGCGCAGCAGGGCCTCATAGCCCCAGAGGCAGCGCTGCGACACCGAGACGACCGGCTGGAAGTACAGCTCCAGACCCGCCAAGGCGCGGTTCAAAGAGGCGGTGAGGCCGTCGCGGTTGCTCAAAAGCCCCGGGCTCGAATCCACCTGGGGACGCGACGGCGGCGCGGCCGGCAAGAGCTGCTGCAGCTCCGCCGCCTTGCGCACCACGTCGATGAGCACCGCGTGCTCCACCGGCTTTGTAAGGTAGTGCACAACACCGAGGGCGCCGGCCCGCATCGCCGTCTCCAGCGTCGGGTTCCCGGTGGCCAGGACCACCTGGACGCGGTGGCCGCGCTCGCGCACCGCCTGCACGAGCTGCATGCCGGAGAGCCCGGGCATGGCGATGTCGCTGAGGATCACATCGAAGCGCTGCCGCCCGAGCATCGCCAAGGCGGTGGCGCCATCGGCGGCCTCGCTGACCTGGAAGCCGGCGCGGGACAGGACGCGGGCGAAGACCCGGCGTACGCCGTCTTCGTCATCGACCAGGAGCACGTGCGGCCGGGCGGCGTTTCCCGGCGGATCGACGGGATCGCCGGCACCGGCGGACCCGCCCGCCGCAGGCTGCGCGCCAGCGGACCGGCCAGCCGATGAGCTAGCCGGTGAACTCGCTGATGCCAACCTTTGCCATGACTCCATGCGGCGGTAAACTCCCCCAGCTGGGCGCTCCGAGCGGAGCCTTGCCGCTCCGGGGCTCACGGAGGGCCTGGACCATCGACGGTGGACACACAGCGGGCCGATCCAGCATCCCGCGCCGACACGGCTTCTGTCAACGTGCGCGGTAGATCGGGACCTGCACCGGCAGTAGCTGTGCGCTATATAGTTGCCGCCATGCCGCGCGCCCTCTTTGAGCGATTTCCTGCGCTGAAGGGGCGCCTTGCGTACCACCGCCTTGGCAACTTCCCCACGGCCATCGAGCGGGTGGACGGGCTTTTGCCGCCGCAGGTCGAGCTGTTCGTCAAGCGCGAAGACCAGGCCGCGGCGCTTTACGGCGGCAACAAGGTCCGCAAGCTGGAGCTGCTGCTCGCCGATCCGCAGCTCGCCGGTCCCGCCGCGCGCCGCGACCAAGCCCCCGGTGGAGCCCCCGAGCTGCGCCCCGGTCTGGCGCCTGAGCCGGAGCGCGGCGGCGAGCCGAGCACCCAAACGCCGCGGCTCATCGCCTATGGCACCTACGCATCAAACTACACGCTCGCCACGGGACTTTTTGGCCGCGCGCTCGGCTATGAGGTCTCTGCGGTGCTGTACCCGCAGCCGGTGACGCCGCTTGTCCAGGCGCGCCTGCGCGAGCAGCTCGGGGCGGGGATGCGGCTTTTTGTCAGCCGCAGCTACCTCCACGTTCCGCTCATGCGCGCCCGCGCCCGGCGGGAGGGTCCGGTAGTGGAGCTGGCACCGGGAGGCTCGTCGCCGCTCGGCACGCTCGGCTGGGTCGCTGGGGGGCTTGAGATCGCGGAGCAGGTCCGCGCGGGGGCGGCGCCGCGCTTCGACGTGGTGTACGCGGCGCTCGGCAGCGGCGGGATGGTCGCCGGACTGTGGCTGGGGCTCGGCGAAGCGGCGGCGGAGCTCTGCGCGGTGCGGGTCGTCCCGTGGCCGATCGCCAGCCGCACCACCGTACGCTGGCTGGCCGGCCGCACCGAGGCGTTGCTGCGCCGGCTGCACGCGCTGGGCGGAGCCGCGCCGCCGCCGCTGCCGCCGCGGCCGGAGCTGCGGCTCGATGGGCGGTGGGTCGGTGCGGGCTATGCCCATCCGACGCCGGCAGCGCTGGCGGCGATAGAGCGGACCGCGGCCTGTGGTCTTTATCTAGAGCCGACCTATACCGGCAAGACGATGGCCGCGCTTTTGGCGGATGCCGCGGCCGGGCGCCTGAACGGCAAGCGGGTGCTGTTCATCCATAGCTATAACAGCGTCGATCTATCCGCCCTGCGCGAGCGCGGCGACGCGCAGGCCTTGCCAAAGTGGCTGGCGGCCAGAGCGGCGCCGGGCGGCTAGAGCACTAAATGGTTTGACCGGCCGCAGCAGGCTGGTAAACCCGTTTGGTGCTCTAGTTGGCGGCTTGGCGCTCCGGGCCGCCGCGCTGCAACAGGACCCCCTGCGGCGGCTGCAGGCGGTACTGGCTGAGGTTGCCGCCGACCGCGAAGCGGGCTGCGTCCACGGCGGCGGCGGCGTGCAGATCCAGCGTGGTCGGCGTCTCGGCGCGTTGCCACGCGGCGTCGGCGTCACTGTTCTGCGGCCGCGTCGCGACCAGCCCGCGCTGGCCGGTGGCCAGGACCTCGCTTTGGGCCACGGTCAGCCCGGCCAGCGCCTCCAGTCCCAACGTGGTGAGGGCCGACCAGCGGCCGCCGTCCCAGTGCAGCGCCTGCGCATCGCCCAGCCCGCCGACCGCGAAGACATCCTCGGGTCCGGTGCCCCAGACGGTGAGCAAGCGATCGGTGGTGGGGGTGGGATCGCGCGTCCAGCCGCCGCCGCTGCGCCGCAGGGCCACGCCGCCGCTGCCGACGACGAAGAGGTGCTCGGGATCGGCGGCGAAGACCTTGAATAGCGATGCCACGGTGGGCGCGGTGGTATCGACCGTGAGGCCGCTGCGTCCGCCGTGCAGGATGACCCCGGGCTGGCCGTCGTCGCCGCCCACGGCCCAGACATCCTCATCAGAGAGCGCCCATATGCCGTACAGGGTCGCGGTGGTGCTAGTCGGGATGGCGCGCAGCTCGGGATTTTGGGTCTTGGGGTCGAGCTGGCTTTCGTCATAGCGGACGACCGAGCCGTTTTCTCCGGCGAACCACACCGCGCCGCCGGGCAGCGCGTGCACCCACCACAGCATACCGGGCTGCGGGCTCGGGAGGCGGGTCACGGTCGCGGCGGCGGTCCCGCGCACCACGGTGACGACGCCCTGGCCCGGCATCCCCGGTCCGCTGCCGGGCTGACCGCCGGCTGTGATGACGCGGTCGGCGGTCGCCGCCACCGCGAGCATCCAGCCCGTCGGGTCCGTCGTCACGACCCGCCACGGCGGCGGCGGCGGCGGCGAGCAACCGCCGAGCGCCGCGGCGAAGAGGCCGCAGGCAGCCAGACCAAACCACGGACGGAGGGGCTTTGCGACAAGAGCACGACTCATGGCTCCGCAGCATGGCATGTCTCGGCTTTGAGCGCAGCGGCGGGTTCGGGTATTCCTACGTAAGACTAGACCGTAGAGGCAAATAGATAGTAATATATATGTGGAAATGGAACTCGATGTGGGAACTCGAGTTCTCGATTTAAAGGGCGAGTGATGACCAGCTTGAAGATGGGGTGGGCGACGGTAAATGGCATGAGATTCCGCTGTCGCAGGGGAAGAAATTTTACATTGGCGATACATGTTTTAATGGGAAAAGAGAAATCTAAGAAAACATATCGCAGTGTCCACCGTCACGTTGGTTAATTACTTATTTTCATTTGCGATTTTGGCTATTCGGAACCCGCGCCTTTGTCGTTCGCGAGGCAACGGACCCAAATGACCGAGCGCCCTTCCCCCGCTGATCCGCATCTCGCCCCCGGCGACGCCGGTGCGTGCGCAGTGGTTGCGGGCAGCCAGGCGATCGGGGCGCGGCTGCTTTTGCGCGGGGCAGAGCTCAAGGTGGTCGCCGCCAGCGCCAACGCCGACGGCTTTCTCGGGCGGCCGCTGTCGATGATCCTGGGGCGGAGCGCCGCCGACATCCTGCGGCCGGCGCTGGCCGCCCGGCTGCCGCAGGCGCTTTCAGCATTGGAGACGGAGCCGGTGGTGCCGCTCGGCTGGCTGCCGCTCGGCAATCGCGGGAGCTGGTTGACGGCGCAGCTGCAGGTGAGCGCGGGGCAGCTGTGCATGGAGCTGGAGCCCGGCGGCGGGGCCGAGGTGGCGGAGCTCGGCGAGTCGCGCGGCGGCGATCCCGGCGAGCGGGCGGCGCTGCGCTGGCTGCGCGGCTATCAGCAGGCCATCGCCCGCGCCGAGACCCTGACCCAGGTGTGCGCGGCGGCGTGCCAAAAGCTGCAGGTCCTGACCGGGTATGAGCAGCTCGTGATCCTGCAGGGGGCGGCGGATGCCGGCGGCGGGTTGAGCGCGGCCGTGCCCGTCCCGCCGGACGATGGGTCGGCGTTTTGGGCCCGCCTGGCGCTGCACTGCCCGCTCATCGCCGCCGAGCGCGCGGCGCTGCTGCAGCCCGGCGGCCAGGTGTACGCGGTGGCGGATGTCGAGTCGGCGGGGGTGCCGCTCGTGTGGGCGGAACCGCATGCGGCGACCGCGCAGCTGCCGCCCGGCTTTCGCAGCGTGCTGGACGTGCCGGCGGAGTTTGTCCGCCATGGCCTTTTGGGGACGGTGCGCGCGGCGCTTTTGCTCACGCTGAGTGACGGGGTGCGGCCGTGGGGCTGCGTGCTCGGCGGCCATTCCCGACCGCGCTGGCCGAGTCCGCAGGTGCGCGAGCTGTGCGCCCTGGCCGGCATGCAGCTGCTGGCTCGGCTCGTGCAACTGCGTCCATCTGCCCCCGCCGAGCGGCGGAGCTCGGGGGAGCCCAATAACCCGAGCCTGCCGCCCGCAGCCGGAGCGCCGGGCACTGGACTGGCGTCCGCCGCGGCGCCGGCCGACCCCGCCGGTTCCGCGGGCGCCGCCGTCATCGCCGTCCCGCCGCCGCTGGCATCGCCGGCGCCGAGCCTGAGCATCCTCGCCGGCGGCTTCGCCCATGATCTCAACAACCTGCTCACCGCGGTGCTCGGCAGCGTCTCGCAGATGCGCGCCGCGATCGAAAGCCCGCAGACCGTGGAGACGCACCTCGAACAGATCGAGACCGCGGTTCTCTGCGCCGGCGACCTCTGTCAGCAGGTGCTGGTCTATGCCGGACGCGGGGCGCTGACCTTTGCCCGCATCAACCTCAGTCAGCTGGTGGCAGAGACCCTGCCGCTGCTTCAGCTCTCTATTAGTGGGCGAGCGCACCTCAAGCTGCAGCTCTTGGATGATCTGCCGCAGGTGCTGGCCGATACCACCCAGCTGCGGCAGGTGCTTTTGAACCTTGTGACCAACAGCGCTGAAGCGATAAGCGCCGCCCGCAGCGGGCAGGGTGAGATCTGCATTGCGACCAAGCTCGTGCAGCTGGACGCCGACACCCTGCGCGCCGCCTATGCCGCTGCGGATGCGAGCCCCGGAGTCCACGTTGCGCTAAAAGTCTGCGACAACGGAGTCGGCATGGCCAAGGCGGTGCTCGACCGCGCGTTCGAGCCCTTCTTCACCACCAAGTCGAGTGTCTCCCAGGCCGGACGGGGTCTCGGACTGTCGATTGTGCTCGGGGTAGTAAAAGGACACCGCGGGGTCCTGTGTGTGCGCAGCAACGTAGGGCAGGGAACGGAGTTCGAGCTTTTGTTTCCCAGCATCCGCGCGGCCTCCCCGGAAAAGGTGCGAGCGCAGCCCGAGGGGCATTCCCTCCCGCGGCTGTCCGCCGTCACCCACACCATCTTGGTAGTAGACGACGAGCCGACCGTGCGCGAGTTTATCGCGCGAGTTTTGCGCACAGCTGGTTACAAGGTGCTGCCAACCGGGAGCGCGGAGGAAGCGGTGGCTCTGGCCGCGGCGCCCGCGACCCCCATCTCGCTGGCCCTTATCGACTGGGCGCTGCACCGGCAGGAGGGAG
This sequence comes from uncultured Myxococcales bacterium, assembly GCA_937879845.1. Classification (GTDB taxonomy): domain Bacteria; phylum Myxococcota_A; class Polyangia; order Palsa-1104; family JAEUJZ01; genus CALFML01. The sequence continues at coordinate 23,599 of CALFML010000768.1, read as the reverse complement.
AGTCCTTGGCGCGTCGGCTGCACGGCCTCCGTTCCGCGCTCCCGCTTGTGATCTTGAGCGGCTATGGACCTTCGGAGTATGCCGACCGGCTGCACGGCCTGCCCATCGCTGGCAGCTTGCAGAAGCCGTTCCGCCTGGATGCGCTGCTCCGGCTCGTCCAGCGCATCATCGCGCGCTCCGCTCCCTGAGCCCGGGCGCAAAAGCGCAAGCAGACCTGGCCGGCAGCGAGGCGCAGGGGATTCCATCTCGGACTCCTTTTTCCGGTTTCGCATCCGGTTGCAAGTCCGGCTCTGCGTAAAAACCGCACTCCCCGCAAGAATAGTGCTTGTCCGAAAAGGATTCCTTATGTAGCTTCCACGGCAGGCTTCCTAAAATAGGAATACACAACATGGCAAGAAAACGGACCCGTAAGACCGCAGCGAAGAGCACCTCCAAGAACGTAGCCGCCGACACCGGCAAGCAGAACCGCCCCCGCGCGGCGGAGCTGAAGAACCTCATCAACCAGCTGTGCGTCGAGCGGCAGCACCACATCGACTCGATTGCCGAGATCGATGCGACGTTCCGGGAGTTCGGAATCGGCGGCGGCGCGGCCACCGCGACGCGCAAGGGCAAGGGAGGACGCCGGAAGGCGGCAGAGGCCGCCCCCGCAGCTACCAAGAAGGGCCGCGGCGGCCGCCGCAAGGGCAGCAAGGCGACCAAGGCCGCCAAGACGGGCGCCGCCAAGGCCACCCGCCGGGCGCCGCGCTCGGGCAAGTTTTCGGTCACCGGGGACGAGTTCATCCTCCAGTTCCTGAAAGAGAAGGGCGGAGCGACCACGGAGGAAATCCGGAACCACTGGAAGAGCAGCGGCCGCGGCGGCAAGGCGGAGAACAACCTGACCGGTCTTGTGAAGCGGAACCAGGTCAAGCGCACCAAGCTCGCGGGCAAGGCGGGGAGCACGTACTCGATCCCCTAAGCTCCTTCCGGTGAAAGCAAGCCGCGCGGGGACGCGCGGCGAGTAGGAAGCGTCGGCGTGAAGCAGGAGGGCCTCCGGGATAAGGCTGATAAGGCTCCGGAACCCTTGGCTTTGACGCCGATTGTTTTTTGCGGAGACCGCGGAGTCGTTCGCGCTCCGCGGCGTAGTCCCCGGTGAAGGAAAGCCGCCCTAGGGGGGGCTGGGATTCAGGGCGACGCGCTTTTCGCTGCGGCGGAGCGGTCGGCCAGGAGTACCAGTACGTCGCCGCGGGCGGTGGAGAGCCGGCTGCGCGTCCAGCGGCTCGCGGCTGCCGCGACCGACCCGAGCTCCATCTTGGCCCGGTGCCCGCGGGAGAGGTGTTCGGCCAGCAAGTGGGCATCGCTGTCGTGCTTGTCGGAGCCGTGGCCGACTCCGATGAACAGGCCGCACAGGAGCGCGCCGGGCGGGAGCTCGCCCTGCAATCGGTACAGCGGACCGACAAGTCCCGGCGGCGTCTCCTCCACCGTGTAGAGCGGCTCCGGCTTAAGCTCTATCGGCTGCTGCGCCGCGGCGCGCTGGCGTCCGGTAGGTGGGTGCAGCACCCACGCGCTGCCGAGCGGGCTACAGACTCCCTCCATCGCCCCGGTCGTAAGATCCAGGCGCAGGAGCCACAGGTGCAGCGGACGGGTGAGCGGAATCGTCAGCGCCGCCTGACCCAGCGCGGCGACCTCGCTGCTGAAATCCGCCAGCGGTCCGCTTTCGCGCCGCTGGCGGAAAGTCCGCAGGACGTGCAGGGAGGTCGCCACGGCGCTGACTCCTTCGCCGTCCGGATCCACGACCAGGAGGAGCAGCTCGCCCGGGGCGCCCGAGTCGCCCGGCGGCAAGAGATCCCAGGCGACTCCGTCCACGATTCCCTCCGACTGCAGCAGCCCGCTGGCCACCGAGAGGGTCCCCAGATCGATCGTATCGCCGCTGCCGGCCGGCAGGGCATCGCGCAGGGCGAGCTTGGCGGCGCGCTGCCGCTCTTCCAGCTCGAACAGGCGCAGCTTCTCGCGGCGCGACAGGATGTTCTGTATGAGGATTAGTCCGACAAAGAACACCACCATTCCCAGGCCTTTGAGGTACTTCTTGGCAATCTGGTCGTTCACGGTCTCCATGCTGAACGCCACCAGGACCACCCCCAAGTCTTCCCCGCGCTCATCGGTAACCGTGCTGAGCGCGTAGGTTACCTCTGACTCATGGCCGTCGGGTTTCCGCTTCAGGCGGTCCTGATACAGCGACACTCCGCCCTGCCGTCCGAGCTGCGGCCGGGGACCGCTTATGCGCTCCTCAATTTTTTGCTGAAAGTCGTTCCACGCCTGGACAAAGTCACGGTGGCGGCTGTTCGCCATGCGCTGCGCCAGCATGTCCGGATCGGTCAGGATGCCGCCGATATCACGGCGCATCTGCGAGGCGTAGTAGTCCGCGAAGGCGCTCTTGCGGCGCTTGGCGAAGTGCGCTCCGTAGGGTCCGCGGAGACGATCGAGCATCACCGTTCCCTGCTGATCGGCGAAGCGCACGAACACCACATCCTGATCGTGGAACAGGCCCTGGGAGAGCCGATCCAGCGCCTCCGGGTCAAACGACAACATCGGATCGACGGCGGCGTTGGCGAGGATGCGCGAGTAGTTCAGACCGCGCTGGCGCATCCCATCGCGCAGCACGTTGATCTCAAACAGAGTCGAGTTCCAGTCGACCACCACCTCGATGCCGCAAGCGACCAGGAGTCCGAGCAGGAACACATGACTGCTGCGCGCCAGGCGGTCGGCGATGCGGGCCCGGAACGCGCGCAGGCGCGACGGCCGGCTTTTTTTGATCACCACCGGGACAGGGACCGCCGGGCTGTCGGCCGAGCCAGGGGCGGCCGGCGGCGGGGCTTGGGTGCTCACCGGTCGACTCGCAGCCAGTTGTGATAACGCCGGGCCAGGTGCATGAACTCGCCGGTCTGGCGCAGCTCGCGGATAAAAAGCGATAGGAACTCGACAAAGTCGCTGTCTCCCTGGCGCGCGGCGATGGCGATCGCCTCGGTGGTCACGCGGCGCCGCTCGACCGAGAACAGCGGCAGCTTGCGCCGCAGGGCGAAGTCGCGGCCGACCGGGCCGTCGGCGATGACGACGTCGATCTCATGCCGCGCCAGGCCCACGAACAGCTCGGCCACGCTGGGGTAGGAGCACAGGTGGGCGCGGTTGAGATCGCGCACGGCGAAGCTCTGCCCGGTCGCGCCATCGCGGACCCCGACGCGCACGGCCGGCTGGTTGACCTCGGCCAGGGTGGTGAAGCGGCGCTCTTCGAGGACGAACACCTCCTGCCCGGAGGTAAGGTAGGGCAGCGAAAACGCCAGCGCCGAAGCGCGGGAGGCGGTGCGGCTCAGACCGCCGAGCGCCATATCGACCTCGCCCCGCCCGAGCTGATCGAAGAGCGCATCAAACTGGTTGATCGGGCACAGCTCCAGCTCCACCCCCAAGAGCTTGGCCACCGCCGCCGCCAGATCGGCGTCCAGACCCACCACCGTATGGCCGCCGGTCGCCGGGTGCAGCGGCGGCGGATCCGCGGCGGTGATCAGCCGGACCTCATGCGCGTTCTGGTCGATGCTGGCAAACGGCGCCGAGCCCACCAGGATTCCCACGCGCAGGCGGTGATGGCGCTTGATGGAGTTCAGGGTCGGCGAGCCGGGCTGCGGCAGGGACTCGGTCGCGGCGGCCAGGCGCCACAGCCCGCTACGGCGATCGGGCGGGAGCGCCTGCAGGCTGGCGGCGACCGCAGAGGCGCTTATAAGCCGTAGCAGGAAATTCCGCCGCGACGAGACGTTCATCGCCCCCATCGTGCCGCATTTCTGCCGATCGAAAAAGAGCCGGCTTTGTTAGCGCTCGCCCCCGGCGGCGCGCTTTAGCGCCTTGCGGTGGCGCGCCGCGCCCAGCTCATCGCCGGCCGCGGTCATCAGGGTCGGTGCGTACAGCGACAGCCCGAGCTCGCGCGAGGCGCCGCTCATGACCGCCACGGCTTTCTCGGCGGTGCGGCGGGCGTCGTTGGGTAAAAGGGCGCTGGGGATCTCGCCTTCGCCGATGCGCACCGGGCCAAGCGGCGCCGCCTCACGCAGCGGGCCGGCCGGCAGGACCAGGCCGGCGCACAGCGGCGTGCCGGCGCGCTCGTCGCTGTTGTCCGGCGGCGGGGCGCTGCCGGGCAGGCGCATGGTCAGCGACCAGACCTCGATATGCAGGCCGCTCTCGCGCAGCCGCTCGGTCAGGGCCATCGCCTGGGTCGGGGTCGCCATGCCGCCGTGCACCACGTGCAGGGCATAGGCCGCCGACTCGATCAGGTCGAGGAACTGCAGGCCGGAGCTTGTGTCCTCATGCTCCTCTTCTTCGCCATCGCCGGTGACTAGACCGTCGCTGAAGGAGCTCTGCCCGGTGCCGCTGTCGCACAGCACGATGTCGCCGAACTGGCACGGCGCGCCGTAGCGCACGACGCTGAGAATGCGCGCTCGCGCCGGATCGAGCCGCTGCACCCACACCCGCTCCACCGAGTACGGCCCCTGCGTCGGCAGCGACAGCTGGGCCAGCCCAAGGTCGGCGTGCGCGGTGCCGCGCGGCGGGGCGATGCCGCACGCCTGCCAGGTCGAGCGCGCCTCATCGATGTGCCCGAGCGCGGTCTGCGACAGCCCGAGGTTCCACAGGATCGACCGGCACAGCCCGGAGCTGCTGCCAAGGGTGCTTGTCCCGACGAACCGCCCGGCCTGCCGCCGCACGCACGTCAGCCCCTGCTGCAGCACCGTCGCTGCTTCCGACCAGCGGCGGGCCTGCTTGTGCAAAAGGCCCAGGTTGTACAGCGGCACCGGCCAGCTCGGCGACAGCTCCGTCGCTCCCTGCAGGTCGGCCAGGGCCGTCTGTTCCTGCCCGCGCTGGGCGTAGATGACGCCGCGCAGGTTCAATAGATAGGCGCGTTGCTCGCGGTCCTGCTTCGCCGGATCCTTCTGCTGCAGGTCGAGCTCACTGAGGACGCGACTGATCAAGTGCACAGCAGTCTGGCTCTTGTCGCGGCGAACCAGACGCCAGACGGTTTCGGCAAGAGCGCGCATCTGCGGCACTAGCTCCTGTGAGAGCATGCACGCCAGCGACCGGGGTCCCATTTCGTCAGCATACTTCGGAAACCGCGGCCCTGACTAGCCCTTCATTACAAGGTTTTTCCGGACAGATGACCCGTCAGGTCATTGAAACCGCGGGTGAATTTGGCTAGAGATGGCCATGGCGACAAAGCGACACATGGTCATCGCTGCGGGCTGCGAGCCGCGGGCCGCGGGCCGCTGGTCGCAGATCCGGACCTGGCTCTGGACTTGGAACGAGAACGGGAGCGGTCCCGGGCCAAAAATCGGGCACAAACCGGGGCGCAAGCCGCGCCGGGTAGGCAGCACGGTAGCTCCCCGGTCTGACAGCGGCAGAGCGCGATGGCGACGGAGTTTTTTCAGCGCGGCGCTTGCGGGCCTCGCTGCCGCAACCGGCTGCCAAGGGCCGATCGCCGGCTCGCTGGAAGTCGTGCCGACGCAGTTTGCCGGCGCCGAGCTTGTGCCGATCGCCGCCGGCGATCCGGTCGAGCTCGTGCGGCCGATTCAGGGTGGCCACGTCATCTTCATCGGCGCGCTCGTCCGCGGCGCCAGCGGCAGCCGCGGGACGATTCGCGGTGAGCTGCGGCGCAGCGAGACCGCCGCCGGGCAGCCCCTGCCACCGGGGACGCCGGGCGGCATCATCGTCTTTGAAGAGCGCAGCACCACCTTGGTGGATCTGCCGGCGGGTACGACCCCGCCGAGCCCGGCCGCGGGCTGGCAGGTGCTGCGCGCCGACATCAGCGATGTCGCCAACATCCCCGCCTGCCCGAACTTCCTCCCCATCGAAATCCCCGACCGCACCCTGCAGATCCAGATCGTCTACACCGACGAAAAGGGCAACACCGGCACCGCTCTGCGGCCGGTCATGCCGCGCTGCACCCAGGCGCAGACGAGCGCCCGCAACCTCTGCCTCTGCGAGTGCCGCGCCAACTACACCATCGAGCGCTGCTTCATGCCCGCCGACGGCGGCGTAACAGATTAAAGGGGTAAAGCGCTTAGCGTTTGGGGGCGGGGGCGGGAGCGGGGGCGTTGAGGTTTTGCGCCAGGCCGCGGGCGACCTGCTCGGTCAGCTCCTGGGCGACCTCCTGCGAGGTCCGCTCTTTATAGACCGGCAGGCGGACCGCGTAGTCGGCGCGGGCCACGGTCGAGACCGTGCGCAGGACTTTTCCATCGCCGCGGGCGAGCAGCGCCGCCACGCGGACGGCGATTTTGGGGACGCTGTCGGGGCTCGTGGCGGGCTCGTAGTCATAGCCGACCATGGCGATCGGCGCGAGGTAGGGGGCGGCGCTCCAGCTCTTGGGCAGGCGGACCTCGATCTCATCGGCCAGGGCGAGCTCGAACATGCGGCACTCGGGCGGGCCGCCTTGGCGCGGCTGCTCGCGCGTCGGCGTGATCTGCACCATCCGGCCGGCCCAGCCGCCGGTGGCGAGGAACAGGTTCATGGTGAGGAGCACCGCGTCGCGCGTCGTCAGATAAAGCTCTTTGCCGGTCTGCTCATCGCCGCCGTGCTGTTTCAGATCGGTGAGGAAGGCGCTGGAGAACTCCTCGCTGCTGCAGTGCAGGACGGGGAAGCCGGCGAACACCGCGTCCTTGGGCCAGGGCAGCGGCTGGACCGCGGCCGCAGGCTGCGCGCCTTTGCCCTTGCCGGTGGCGCAGCCGCCGAGCGTGAGAGCGCCGAGCGCCGCCCCGACGCCCAGCGACAGAGACAGCAAAAGCGACGCGGTAACACCACGAAAAGACGAATTACAGGCCATCGTCCCTCAGTATCGCGCGGACGGGGAGGCCTCGATATAGGAGTGAAAAAGCCCAGCCCTTGCGCCGGGTTACAGCGTCGCCGGCTAGGGGACAAGAACGTCGAAGCTGCCGTTGAGCTTGAGCGGTCCGCCGGGTTCGGGGCCGGTGTCGCTGTGGCAGTTGAGCAGCGCCGCGCCGTCGGCGAAGCTGCCGGCGAGCCGCTGCTTCTTCGGGCTCTGGAACTGCGGGACGGAGAGGTAGCTCACGCTGCCGGACGCTTGCTTGGGATCGCAGGTGATCGTCCGCCCGCCGTCGCGGTAGGTGACGAGCACGAAGTGGCCGGGGACATAGTCCGGGGTGCCGTACCGGGCATCGACCAGCGGCACCGACGTTGCGATCGGCGAGGTCAGCGGCACGGACAGAAGCAGCGCCGGCTGGGTCGACGAGGGCTGCAGATCCACCGGGCAGTTCAGATCAATAGAAGTCGGGGCCTGATCTTTTACCCCGGTGTAGTGCACCGCGCAGTCGGTCGATCCCAGGTGATAGCTGAGCGCGCCGCGCTCCACGTCGACATTCACGGTGCCGCCGCCGCAGCCGGCAGCGCCGACAAGGCCTGCGAGCGCCACGGCCCGGGTGGCGGTGCGCGCCGCCGGTCGCGGCTGCCCGGCAGACCGTGGTGGGGATTGTCGGGAATTTTCGCCAGCCGTGTGAATCCGCATACACGTATGTATACCCGCGGCGGAGCGGAGTTTCTACGCCTTCTGCAGCCGGGCGGACGAGCCGGGCGGCGCGGCGCGGCCGCTGGCTGGTTGACGCGTATGGACGATGTCACCATGATGTCCGACATGGAGCTTAGCATCATCGTTCCCTGCCTCAACGAGGAGGCCAACCTGCCGGAGCTCGTGCGCCGCATCGGCGAGGTCCTGCACCGCCGTGAGCTGTATAAGCCCGGTGGTCCGACGGAGCGCCCGGCCAAGGAACCCGGCGGCGGCGACAGCGGCCAGGGCGACGGGAACAAGCGCGAGGAACTGCCGGGCGAGCTGATCCTCGTCGATGACGGCTCCACCGATCGCAGCCCGGAGCTCATGGCGGAGCTTGCGGCGCAGCACCCGTTCGTGCGGCCGCAGCGCCACCCGCACAACCGCGGCATCGCCGCCGCGTGGAAGACCGGCGTCGCCGCGGCGCGCGGGCACCTTGTGTGCTTCATCGACGCCGACCTGCAGTACCAGCCGGAGGACATCCTGCGCCTGCGGCGCGAGCTCTATTTCTCCGGCGTCGATCTGGTGCAGGGCTGGCGCTCGCCGGTCGGGCGCGAGCGCGGGCCGCGCTACTACTACTCGCGCGGGCTCAACTCGATGCTCAACACCGCCTTCGGCATGCGCTGCAAGGACAACAAGAGCGGCTTTGTCCTGTGCGCCCGCGAGGTCATGGCGGATCTGCTCGACTACCGCGGCCAGTACTTCTACTGGCAGTCGTTCATCCTCGTCGCCGCCCACCACAAGGGCTACACCTACAAGGAAGTCGAGACGCTGTTCGAGAACCGCAAGGCCGGCGTGTCGTTCCTCGACAAGCAGCCGATAAAGCCGATCCTGCGCACGTTCGTCGACCTGGGCCGCGCGGTGTACGAGTACCGCTTCCGGCCGGCGCGCAGCTCGGACCTTGGGCCGTTTCTCGACGAGAGCCGGCCGGTGTTCGACCGCTCGCCGCCGCGGCCGCTGTTGCAGCGGGCCTACCTGGACGCGTATCTTTCCGTCTTCGGCGCGACGCACTGGATGATGACGCGCGATGTCGCGACGCATCTTGGAGATCTGCAGAAGAGCCAATGGCTCTCCGTCGATGCGGTGCGCGAGCTGCAGGAGCGCAAGCTGCGCAAGCTCGTGCAGCATGCCTACACCCACGTTCCCTACTACCGCGATCGGCTGCGGGCGCACGGCATCGGGCCGCAGGACATCCGCACGCTCGACGATCTGCGCAAGCTGCCGTTTTTGACCAAGGCGGACGTGCGCAAGCACCTTTACTTCGACATCCTGTCGGACAACCACAAAAAGTCCGAGATCCTGCGCATCTCGACCTCCGGCTCGACGGGCGAGCCGTTTGTCTGTTACGTCGATCGGGCGCAGCTGGAGTTCCGCTGGGCGGCGACCCTGCGGGCGCAGGAGTGGACCGGCTACCGCTTCGGCGACCGCACCCTGCGCCTGTGGCACCAGACCCTGGGGATGAGCCGCACCCAGATCGCGCGCGAACACACCGATGCGTTCCTGTCGCGGCGGCGGTTCGTTCCGGCGTTCGAGATGACGGATCAGAACCTGGCGGAGCTCATCACCGAGATCGAGAACTTCCAGCCCGTGCTCATGGACGGCTACGCCGAGTCGCTGAACTTCCTCGCCGGCTACCTCAAGTCGCACGGCCGCACCCTGCGCTACAAACCCCGCGGCATCATGTCGTCGGCGCAGACCTTGCCGGAGAGCTCGCGCCAGATCATCGAAGAGGCGTTTGGCTGCAAGGTCTTTGACAAGTACGGCGCGCGCGAGTTCTCCGGCATCGCCTACGAGTGCGAAGCGCACAGCGGCCACCACGTCGTCGCCGAGGGCTACATCGTCGAGATCTTGAAGGACGGCCGTCCCGCCGCCCCCGGCGAGATCGGCGAGATCGTCATCACGGATCTCAACAACTACTGCCTGCCGTTTCTCCGTTACCGCATCGGCGATCTGGCCGAGGCGATGGACAACCAAGCGGCGTGCGCGTGCGGCCGCGGTCTGCCGCGCATCGGCAAGATCGAGGGCCGGGTGCAGTCGATCATCATCGGCGCCGACGGCCAGTACCTGCCGGGGACGTTCTTCGCGCACCTGCTCAAAGACTACGACCACGCCATCCGCCACTACCAGGTCGTGCAGGACAAGCCCGGTGAGATCCTCCTCAAGATCGTCAAGGGCGGGCGGTTCAGCGACCAGGCGCTCAGCGAACTTATCGCCGTGCTGCAGCGCTTCCTGGGCGCGCGGATGCAGATCAAGGTCGAGTTCACCGACACCATTCCGATGGTCCGCACCGGCAAGCGGCTGGTCGCGGTGTCCAAGCTCAAGATCGATCTGCAGGAGGGCGGCAGCACCGTGACCGGGTCCGCCGCCGCGGATGTCGGCGCCGAGCCCGGGTCATGAGCCGGAAGACTTCGGTACCGGTCGCGGTCATCTCGCGTCCGGGTGCGGACTATCCGGCGCAGCCGCCCTTCGATCCGCCAAACCCCGTCTATGAGATGGTCGAGTCGGCGCTGCGCTCGCTGGGGCTGGATCGCGGGCGGGTCGGGACGCCGGAGTGGAATCCGCTCGGGGATGTGATCGCCCCTGGGGATCGGGTGGTGATAAAGCCGAACTTTGTCGCCTCCAAGAACTTCCATCAGGTGATAAAGGGGGAGATGCTGGCGTGCAGCTCGACGCACGGCTCGGTGCTGCGGCCGATCATCGACTACGCCTTGCGCGCCGCCGGACCGCGCGGCACGGTCGCGGTGGTCGATACGCCGGTGGAGGGCTGCAACGTGCAGCAGGTCCTCACCGGTCTTGGGATCGAAGCGCTGCTCCGCTACTACCGGGAGCGCGGCCACCACATCGAGTTCTATGACCTGCGCAAGTTCCAGGTCGTGCCGCGCATGCTGCTCGATAATGTTCGGCGCGGCGGTCGGTCGTGGAACCTCGGGATGCTGGTGCGGGAGAAGCTGCCCGGCGATCCTTTGGGCTCGCAGGTCGTGGACCTGGGGAGCCGCTCGCGCTTCGCCGATGTCGAGCAGCGCGGGCCGCACTACCGCTTCCACCGCTCACATCTTTACACGCCGGTGCCGCACCATACCGGCGGGCGCCATGAGTACTCCCTGCCGCGTACCGTCCTTTTTGCCGACGCGATCTTGAACGTCGCCAAGATGAAGACGCACAAAAAGTCCGGGGTGACGATGGCGCTCAAGGCGGTGATCGGCCTGTGCAACGAAAAGTACTGGCTGCCGCACTACACCGCCGGCACGGTCGGCGAAGACGGCGACGAGTATCCGCTGCGCCCGCCGCTGTGGGTGCGGGTCGAAAACCAGCTGCAGCGCTTCCCGCTGCCCGGCGATCACTCGCTCATCGCGCGGGCGCCGCGGATTTCCGGACCGCAGAACGGACTGCTGCGCGGCTACATTCTGGAAGGGTCGTGGGACGGCAACGACACGATCTGGCGGACGACTTTGGATCTGCACGACCTGGTGCTGCACGCCGATCGCAGCGGCCGCGTCCACGACACGCCGCAGCGCCGCTGCCTGGTATTCGTCGATGGCATCATCGCCGGGGAAGGCGATGGCCCGCTGGCCTCGACGCCGCGCCACGCCGGGCTCTTGTGCGCCGGACAAGATCCGGTGCTGGTCGATCTGTGCTGCACCCGTCTTATGGGCTTTGCTCCGGAGCGCGTTCCGACCGTCTGGCAGGCGCTGCGGCGGCCGCTCCTCGCTACGTCGGTGGCGGAGAACCTGCAAGAGGTTGTCGATGGCCCCCTCCCAAGCTCCTCCTTCGTCCCTCCGAGCACCTGGGAGAACCTGACGCGGGAGTGCCCGCCCGTCCCGTAGTACCTCGGGTCTTATTTCCCTTCCCGGCTTTGTCCGGCGCAGTCACGCCTTGCTCATGCTCAATTACTTTCTTACCGCCAGCCTGGTCACGCTTGCCACCCACCTGTACTTTGCTCTGCGGCTGTTGCCGGGGCTATTGCCGGGGTCGCGGTGGCGACGGCGGATCCTCTATCTGCTGCTTGGGAACTTCCTTTTGCTTCCGGGGGCGCTGGTCCTTAGCTTGTATGCGCCGCGGCAGGCGGCGGGATGGGCGGTGCCGCTCGGACATGTGGCGTTCACGGAGGTCGGGTTCTGCATCCTGCTTATCGCGGGACTTTTGCTGCGTGATGCGCTGTGGGCGGTCGGGCGGCTCCTTTTTTGGGCGCGCTCGCTTCATCGTCAGGCGGAGCCGGAGCAGAAGCTTGCGCTTGGGGAGAGAAGGCGGGCGCTGCTCCACGGACTCAACGCCGTGGTCGGCGGCGCGGCGGGCGCGGCGACGATGCTTGGTTATGCCGTAGCGCAGGCCCAGCCGATCGTGTGCCGAGTGCGGATTCCCTGCCCGCGCCTACCGCCGAGCTTTCCCGCCTCCGGACTCCGGATCGTGCAGGTCAGCGATCTGCACATCGGTCCCACCATCCGCCGCGGTTATGTCGAAAAGTTATGCCGGACGATCAATGCCCTGGACGCGGATCTGATCGTCATCACCGGAGATCTGGTCGATGGCTACGTCAGCCAGCTGCGCGAGCAGGTGGCGCCGCTCAGCACGCTGCGCGCCCGCCACGGCACGTACTTTGTCACCGGCAATCACGAATACTTTTACCGCGCCGCAGAGTGGTGCGCGGAGCTTGCGGGGCTTGGGCTGCGGGTGCTGGCAAACCAGCACGTCGTCATCGAGCACGCCGGGGCGCGCGTGCTCCTGTGCGGCATCTGCGATCCGAACGCGGAGACGCAGACCGAAGCGGAGCGGCGCGCCGCTCTGACGCCGCTTTTGCACACCGAAAAAGACGCCGAGCTGCGCATCCTGCTGGCGCATCGGCCAAGCGATGCCGCGCTCGGGCAGGGGATGGACGTGCAGCTCAGCGGCCACCTGCACGGCGGGCAGTTCTTTCCGCTGACCCTGCTTGTGAACTTTACGGAGCCGTACAGCGCCGGCTTATACCGGGTGGGTGACTTATGGCTCTATGTCAATCGCGGCGCGGGGTACTGGGGACCGCCCAATCGTCTCGGGATGCGCCAAGAGCTGACGCTGCTAGAGCTTGCGCCGCCGCCGTCCGCCTTATCGCTTCCCAGCCCCGGCCCGGTGCGCTAAGAGCCAAGCATGAGCACAGCACGGACCATCCTTATCACCGGCAGCGGCGCGGGCATCGGCCGCTATTCCGCGCTGCAGCTGGCGCAAAAAGGCCACCGCGTCATCGCCAGCGGACGCAACGAGTCGGCGCTCGCCTCCCTGGTCGCGGAAGGGAAGGGGCGGATTCACCGCGTGCGGCTGGATGTCGCCGACTCGGCTTCGATCACCGCGGCGGCGGCCGAGGTCGACCGGCTGCTCGACGGCGGCGCCCTGGATGTCCTGGTCAATAACGCCGGCTACGCGCAAGGCGGCGCGCTCATCGACCTGTCCGATGCGGACCTGCGCCGCCAGTTCGATACCAATGTCTTTGGCCTCATGGCCGTAACCCGGGCGCTGCTGCCGGCGCTGCGGCGCAGCTCGCGCGGCCGGATCATAAACATCAGCAGCATCGGCGGCCGGCTCACCATGCCGCTCAGCGGCGCCTACCACGCTTCCAAGTACGCGCTGGAGGCGCTCTCCGACGCGCTGCGCATGGAGCTGCGGCCGCTCGGCATGGATGTGGCGATCATCGAGCCCGGTCCGATCCGCTCGGAGTTCGCCGCCCGCGCCCTCGACAGCGCCGGCACCTACCTGGCCCGGACGGATTCCCATTACGCGGCGGCTTACGCCAAGGTCGGGCGCTTGCAGGCGCTGGCGGCGCGGCACGAAGTCGGACCGGAGGTGGTAGAGCAGGCGCTGGAGCATGCGATGAACGCCCGCCGCCCGCGCGCCCGCTACGTCGTTCCCGGGCGTATGGGATTTTTGCTGTTTCTCACCCGCTTCGTGCCGACCTTCCTGCTCGATCGGATCGTGTCGCGGATCATGGGGCTTGAGGGCTAAGCAGAGAGCCGGCCGTCAGTCGCGCGGCTGGCCCAGCGCCGCCGGTGCGAGCTGCCGGCGCGTCCCCAGCGTCCCGCGGAGCAGCAGCGCCACGAGCGTCAGCGCGTACGGGATAAGCTGCGTCAGCCAGTTGGGCAGGTGCAGGCCGCTGGCCTGGAGCCGGATGCCCAGCGCCTCCGCCGCGGCGAACAGCAGCGCCGCAAGAGCCGCCGGCAGCGGCCGCCAGCCGCCGAAGATCATCGCCGCCAGGGCGAGAAACCCTCTTCCTCCCGACATGAGGGCGACGAACTGCCGCTGATCGAAGACCAGGTAGACCCCGCCGACCGCGGTGAGCAGCCCCGACAGCAGCACCGCCGCCATCCGCACCGCCGGCACCGATACGCCCAGAGCCCGCGCCGCCTGCGGCTTGTCGCCGACCGCGCGCAGGCGCAGCCCGAACACGCTGCGGTACAGGATGAGCTGCAGGAGCCCGACGCCCAGCACCGCCGCAAGGCCCAAAAGCAGCGGTCCGCGGCCGACCAGCGCCGGCAGCCGCGGCGAGTTGCTGGTCGAGCCGAAAACCACCTTCAGCAGGAACCGCGACAGCCCGTCGGCGAGCATGAACATCGCCACCCCGCACACGATCTGATCGCCGCGCCAAAACACGACCAGGAGCCCGTACAGCGCCGCCGCAACGACGCCGGCGGCGAGCCCGCACAAAACCGCGCTCGCCGCCCCGTACGGAGCCCCGAGCGCGGTCCCGAGCGCCGCGAGCAAGAGGAACGCCTCCAGCGCGATGTTGATGACGCCCGCCCGCTCGCACACCGTACCGCCGAGCGCCGCCGTCACATAGGGTACGCTGATGCGCAGCACCGCCAAGACATACCCGAGCAGCCAGACGCCGGCGAGGGTCAGCATGGCAGCCTACGCCGCTCCCCGCTGCCGGGCGGACTCGGGGGTCGGCGCCGGCCGCTGCGGCCGGAGCGGCGGCGGCATGGCGGGGGCGGGGCGGTCCGCGGCGGCGGCAGACGATGCCGCGGGATCATCGGTACCGGTCGGGCGCACCGCGGCCGCGGCGATCGCCGGCAGGCGGGCGATGAGGCGCCGCACCTCGGGCGTGAACGTCGCTACGGCCAGGATCATCACGGCGCTCAGCACATCCATGAGCTCACGCGGGCACAGGGCGTTGACCGCCAGGCCCCCTTGCGACAGCGTGCCGAACAGCAGCGCCGCTGCCAGCACCCCGAGCGGGCGGCTCTGCCCGAGCACCGCCACCGCGATCCCCAGATACCCGATGCCGGAGGAGAAGCCGTCTTCGTAGTAGTACTTGTAGCCGAGCACGAAGTTCGCCCCGCCAAGCCCGGCGATGCCGCCGGACAGCATGAGCGCGATCGTCCGCACCCGCCCCAGGTGCATCCCGGCCGCCTGCGCCGCATCCGGGTTCTGGCCCACCGTCCGCAAGGCGAAGCCGAGCCGCGACCGCCCGAGCAAGACCGCCATCACGCCGAGCAGCCCGAGCCCGAGCAGCAGCGCCGTGTTCACCGCCGAGCCGTGCAGCATCGGCAAAAGCCGCGACAGCCGCGACAGCCGCGCCGCCGCTACCACGGGCGCCGTATGCACCGACTCCTTGACGAACAGGTGCGCCCCGAGCCCGACCAGGACGGCCCGGACGATGAAGTTGACAAGGATCGTGACAATCACCTCGTGCGCCCCGGCCCACCACTTCAAAAGTCCGGGCACCGCGCCGAGCGCCGCCCCGCCGATGAAACCGCACAGCAGCGAAAGCGGCAGCGCCAAAAGGCCCGGGGTGCCGGCGGGCAGCCAGGCACCGCACAGCGCCGTGCACAGCGCGCCGGTGATGAGCTGCCCTTCGCCGCCGACGTTGAACAGCCCGGCGCGCAGCGCCACCGCCACCGCCAGACCGGTAAAAATGAGCGGCGTGGTCTTGAACAGCACCTGCCCGAGCCCATAGCTGCTGCCCCACGTCCCGGCAAAGAGCAGCCGGTATACCGCCAGCGGCGACTCGCCATAAAGGCGCGTGAGCACCGAGGCGACCGCCATCGCCAAAAGCGCCGCCCACAGCACCGGCAGGGCCCGCAGACCGTAGAGCCGCAGCGCACTCACCGGCGGCTCCCGCGTAGCGGATTAGGAGGGATGGAACATGCGGCTGTGACCTCGGCTCGCCGTGCGTGCACCCGCAGGTCATAGACGAGCCGAGCAGCGAATGTAAAGAAGTTCTAGAGGCAGGAGGGATGCAGGAGCGGAGTCAGAGCCGGGCCCAGGCGCCGGCTCCGCAGCTTACAAGGCCAAGCGCCGCCGTCCAAGGAGTCCCAGGACGCCGAGCGCGAGCAGCAGCGTGCCGAGCGGGCTTGCGGCGCCGTGCGGCGCGGTCTGGCAGCCCGACTCCATCGGCGTCATGGGCTTGAGCACCGCGGTTCCTTCGATGCCGATGGTCGCCACCAGGTTCGTCGTGCCTTTGAGGCGGACGCTGATCGTCTCGCTCTTTTCGCCGACGCTCTGCGGGGAGAAGGTCACCGGCAGCTTGGTGGTGTCGCCGGGGGCCAGGCGGCTGGTCACCGCGGCGGCGTCGATGACGAAGTCCTCGGTGGTCGGCGGCACGACCTCGATCTCCAGCGGCTGCGCCCCGTCGTTGCTCAGCAGGATGATCTTCTGCATCGCTGTCTCACCGACGAACGTGCGCTCGAACCGCAGATCGGTCGGCTGGGCGTTGATGAGCGGCGACATCGACGAGCCCTTGAGCGCCACCGTCATCATCACCTGCACCCCGTCCGCGACCAGCACCAGCGTCGCCGAGCTCTGCGACTTGGCGACGTGCGGCGAGAACACCACGCCGATGTCCGTCGACTCGGTGGGCATGAGCTTGGTCTTAAAGCCCGTCACCACGGTGAAGTCGCCAGCGTCCGGCCCCGAAGGCATGATCATGAGGTTGTCGATCGGCACGTTGCCGGTGTTGGTGACCTTGAACATCTGCGCATCGCTCTGCTGGCCGACGTAGATGGGCGTGCTGCTGAAGTCCAGCACCGACGGCATGAGCGTGACGTTGGCGATGACGCCGTTGACGCTCAGGTTGACGATGAACGAGGTCCCGCCCGGCACCCCCGGATCATCGGTGTCGAGCTGAATCTTGCCGGTCGCCGCCCCGACCATCGCCGGGATGCAGTCGACGGACAGGGTCAGGGTCTTGCCGGCCGCCACCTTGGTGCCGTTAGGCGGCAGGGTCGTCGCAAACACCCCGCCCATCATCGGGCTCAGGCTGCTCTTGAGGATGGTGAGATCCTTGTTGCCGTTGTTGGTGAGAACGACGGTCTTGGTCACCTTCTGCTTGACCCGCTGATCGCCGAAGTTGAGCTGCGCCGGGCTTATCTGCCCGACCGCGCCGCTGGCCGACGCCTTGAGATCGACCATCGCCGAGCCGCCGGTCATAAGGTCGGTGACCACGCGCAACGATGCGGTCAGCATGCCGGCGCTCTTGGGCACAAGCGTCACCGTAGCTTGCGCCGTGGTCCCGGCGCGGAGTAGGAACGGCGTCGGGTCGGCCGTGCTGACCGTGAACGACTCCGACGACATCCCCATCACCACCGCGACCTCCTTCACCATCAGATCGCCGTCGCCATCGTTTACCAGGTCGAAGGTCTTTTTCGGAATCGGCTGGCCGATCTCGACGTTGCCGAAGTCGAGCTGGGTGACGTTGACATGGAACTTGGGCTTGGTGCCGTTGCCGGCTAGGGCGATCAGCTTGTCCGAGGTCGGCATGCCCATCGGCGGCGGCTCGTTGGTCTTGACCGTGAGCGTCCCGGTGCGCAGCCCGTCCTGCTGCGGCGCGAAGACCAGCTGGAACGCGCGGGTGTCGCGCGCCGCGATGACCAGCGGCATCCCCATCATCGGCGCGTTGGGAATCACGAAGTCCATCTTGTCCGCGGTGATCGACAGCACGTTGAGATCCGAGTTGCCGGTGTTGGTGATGTTGATGTCCATCGGCATGCCCATGGCGCCGGTCGGCACGTCGGGCAAAAGCAGCGACGTATAGGCCAGCTGCGTCTTGGGCGGCCCCGCCAGCGCCCGCACCGGAATGACCAGCGGGCTGTCGGCATCGGTGGAGGTGATGGTGATCTGGGTGCTGTAGTCGCCCGGCATCATCCCCGGATCGAACTTCACATCGAAGGAGTACGTGGCTCCCGGCGACAGCGTGACCTTGGGATCCGGCACCGCCGGCGTCAGCACGAAGTGCGTCGTGTCATCGATCACCGGCTTGTCCATGTCGATCGTATTGGCCCCGGTGTTCTTCAGCCGGATCGTCACCGGCCCCGCCGTGGTCGCCGATGCAATGCCGCCGAAGTCGATCGGCGACTGCGAGACATACAGATCCCCCAGCGTGGCGCCGTTGAGCGGTGCCTGGATGCGCGGCTTGCCGGTGACCTCGACAAAGAGGCTGGCCTGGTAGTTGCCCTTTATCTGCGGCTTGAACCACACCTGCGCCGTGAACGTCGCGTTGACGCCCAGGGTGATGGGGGCGGCCGGGGTGGGGTTCTTGGTCGACTTGAACTGGAACTGGCTGCGGCCCGTGCCGTCGATGCCGATGCCGACGAGCTCCTGCGTCGCGCCGGAGATATTGCGGAACGTGATCGTCGTCGGCTTGCTGGTCACGCCAAGGCCCGTCATCGGGAAGTCGGCGCGGCGCGGCGACTGCAGGATCGGCGCCGACAGGTACAAGATGGCGTTGGTGATAAGGTCGCCGCCGGCGGCCTGCCACGAGCCGGTGATCACCGTGTCGCTCGCCGGCATCATGTTCAGATCCACCCGCCGCTTGCCGCGCACGGCCAGGATCGTTCCATCCTGCCAGTACGCCACCACGCTGGCGCCGGGCTTGACGGTCTGCCCGGTGACGCGGACGCAGTTGGTGCCGCAGGTGAACGCGGTCACGCCGTCGATGAGCGGATCCCCGGAGGTGACGGTCCCGCGCTTGGTCGCGGTGGCCAGGTTGGCGTTGCCCTGGGTGGTCAGGGCGTAGTTTGCCAGGAACGTGCCGCCGACCGCCGGATCGGCGAAAAGTCCGGTCTGGAAGGTGTACGGCTGAAACATGAGCACGGAGCCGGTGGGCACCATGGTCAGGTAGTCGCCCAGGGCGTTGCCGACGCCGTCGGAGCTCGAGAGGCCGTAGTCGCTGCTGAGGATGACGACCAGCTTGTAGGGCAGAAGCGCGGTCGCCGAGGGATCGGTGTAGGCGGCGTCTATCTGATCGACGCCGCCGGGATAAAGTCCGGTCTCGACGATCTTGGTCTTGACGTACTGCCACCAGGCGGCTTCCCCGGAGCGGGTGCCGGTGACGATGGCCGCTTTTTGCGCGCTGGCGGCGCCCGCTGCCCCGAGCAGCAGAAGTCCCAGCAGGATGCTGAGCGCGCCGGAGTTTCGTGCTCGGGCGGTGCGTGGTTGAGACATGAAGTCCTCCTTTGGCTAGTGTTTGGAGCTTGCAGATGAGTCCGATTCAATAAGCCAGGTGTATGGAATCGATTCCTGCAGTCTGCTTCATCGCGCTCTTTAGCACAGATGGTTGGATTTAAGGACAAGGGAATGATCGCTAAGGAGGCACATTCTCCGCCGAGAAAGCAGACTCTTCCTTTATGAATTCCGAGCTCATCTTTAGTAGTTCAGGGGTAGTTCAGGGGAGTTCAAGGGAATTCATAAGTAGAGTCCGCTAGGACCCGGTGTCTTGACAGGATCCCTTTCTGCGCTGCAAAAATTTTCGCATGCTCTCCGGCAAGCGGATCTGTGTGGTCATGCCGGCGTATAACGCCGCCGCGACGCTCCGTAAGACCCTGGACGAAATCGATCGCACCGTCGTCGATGAGATCATCGTGGTCGATGACGCGAGCCAAGACGGCACGGTGGAGATGGCGCGCGGCCTGGGGCTGCACACCTTGGTCCATCCGCGCAACCGCGGCTACGGCGGCAACCAGAAGACCTGCTACACCGCGTCCCTGCGCACCGGTGCCGACGTGGTGATCATGCTCCATCCCGACTACCAGTACACGCCGCGGATCATTCCGGCGATGGCGTCGCTCATCTGCGCCGACCAGTTCGACGTGGTGCTCGGCTCGCGCATCCTCTCCGGCGGGGCGCGGCGCGGCGGCATGCCGCTTTACAAGTACGTCGCCAACCGCGCCCTGACCGCGTTTGAGAACGTGCTCACCGGCGCCAAGCTGTCGGAGTACCACACCGGCTACCGCGCCTTCGCCCGCGCCGTCTTAGAGCGCCTGCCGCTGCACGAAAACAGCGATGACTTCGTCTTCGATGCGCAGATGCTGGCGCAGTGCATCTACTTCGGCTACCGCATCGGCGAGATCACCTGCCCGACCCGCTACGCCGTCGACTCGTCATCCCTCGATTTTCGCCGCAGCCTGCGCTACGGCCTGGGCGTAGTGGGCGTGTCGCTGCAGTTTCGCGCGGCGCGCCTTGGCGTTTTGCACCCCTCGCTGTTCGACCCCGGCGGCCGGCGCCTGCCGGCTACAGCTTGAACGGCGAGAGCACGACGCGGAAGAAGCGCTTGCCCTTGTCGGTGCGCAGCTCGCGGAAGCGTACGACCTTATCGTGGTAGCCGCGGGCGGTGAACTGGCAGCTGGCCCCCGGCGGGATGGAGATCTGGCACGCTCCCTTGCAGGTGGTGCGGCGGGTCTTGCACACCACCGTGGCGTTGACCGCGACCGGCTCGACGACAAAGCGCACCGGCACCTGCCCGCGCGAGCCCTTGGGCTGGCTGCGCGGGTTTTTGACCTTCTCACCGCCGCCGTCCGGGTTGTCGCCGTCGGGCGTCTCCCCCGGCGGAGGCGGGGACACGGGAACCGGAGGGGCCGCGGCGTCGAGCCGGGCCGCAGCCGCGCCGCCGTCGGCGACTAGGGCCGAGTCGCGCCGCGCCGCCAGATCCGGCAGCTTGTAGGTCGTCAGATCCTCGGAGTTTATTACCGACACCCGCAGCGGCACGACATGGATGAGCAGGCCCAGGGCCGAGATGATCGCCGCGCCGGCCAGCGCGAAGCCGACAAGCCGCCGCCCGAGCGAGCTCTTGGCCACCGGGTGCGGCCGCACCATCATCGTCGTCCCGCCGGAGGTCAGCGGCTCGATGAGCTGCTCCTCATGGGTGAGCGCCTGCTCCAGCTCGCGCATGCTGCCGAACCGGTCGGTCGGCTTTTTCGCCATGCACTTTAGGACCACCGCCTCGACCGACTGCGGGATGTTCATCTCCGGACGGACTTTGCGCGGCGGCGTCGGGTTCTTGTAGACGTGCTTGTAGATGAGCGTCGCCGTCGACTCGCCGTCAAACGGCAGCTGCGAGGTCAGCATCTCGTACAAGATGCAGCCGAGCGAGTACTGGTCGCTCCGGTGGTCGGTGTCCTGGCCGGTCACCTGCTCGGGCGAGATGTACTCGGCGGTGCCGACGACCGTGCCGTCCATGGTCAGCCGCTCGCCGGCGTCCATCTTGGCCAGCCCGAAGTCGACGATCTTCACCATGTCGCGCTTGCCTTCGCGCTCGAGCAGGAAGATGTTGTCGGGCTTCAGGTCGCGGTGGACGATGCCTTTTTCGTGGACCTCTTGCAGGCCGCGGGCGATCTGCGCCCCGATGCGGCACATGCGCACCGCCGGCAGCGGTCCTTCGTTTATCGCCTCGGTCAGGGTCAGTCCTTCGAGGAACTCCATGACCAGGTAGGCGTGGTTGCTGATGACGCCGAAGTCGGTGATCGCCACCACGTTGGTGTGGTTGATCATCGAGGCCGACTGCGCCTCCTGGACGAAGCGCTTCCACGCCGACTCTTCGTGCGCCTTGCGCAGGACCTTGATCGCGACGGGCTTGTTGAGGATGACGTGGCGGGCGCGGTAGACCACGCCCATGCCGCCTTCGCCCAGGCGGGACTCGATCTGGTAGCGGTTGTCGATCGTGGTGCCGATGAGCGCGTCGTCGCTCACGGCGCCGCGATCCGACGTCGCGCCGGGACGGCAGCGGTGACCCTCGCCGCGGACGTAGCGCTCGCCGCAGCTGGAGCAGGTCTCGGACCTGTTGTCAGGCTTCTCGGAGCTCAGAAGCGCCCTCCCAGCAGCAGTCCGGAAGAGGCCTTGGCGCTGCTCGCTGCCACCTCGCGGTGCGGCGTCATGGAGTAGGAGAACAGCCGGTGTCCCGAGCGCTGGCGGTACACGTCGATGGCCAGGAGCACCACGCTGCTGACCAGGAGCACCCCGCCGATGCCCCACAGCGCGCTAGCCGCCGTGGAGTAGCTGCGCTGTTTGGTCACCGAGTCGTTGAGCGAGTCCAGATCCGTGGACTGCATGCCGAGACAGATGTGGTCCGGGCACTGCTCGTTGAGGGCCAGCGTCCGATCGAGCGCCAGACCGCCGAGCACCGTCGCCGCGGTCAATGAGCCCGAGGCCAGGCCGAACAAGACCGCCGGCAGCGGATGGATGCGGTAGTGCGATTTCGCCGCGCCCTCGGGCGGCTTGTTGCTGGCGGGGACGGCTTCCTCGGGTCCGCCCACCGCCCGCTCTTCGCCCGCGCCGACCTCGACGATGATCGTCTTGGTTCCCTTCTCCGTGGTGAGATCGACGCGATGGCTGCCGGGATTGACCAGCACCAGCTCGCTAAGCGGCGCTCGTCCGAGCTCTTGTCCGTCGAGCAGCACCAGCGCCCCGGCGTTGCCGCTCACCCGCACCTTGCCAATCCGCTCCTGCAGCCGCCGCTCCAGTCGGTCGGCGTCGGCGAGCTGCTGGCCCGGCTCCATGAGCTCCGGGGACACCGTCTGCCGGTAGGTGCGCAGCGCCTCCAGTCCCTCGGCCGGCTGCCCGAGCTGCAGCCGCAGCTCCGCGATGGGCCACAGCAGCGTCGGCGTCGGCACGAGCTTATAGGCCGCAAGATATTTCTCCAGCGCCTGGCTCGGCTTGCCGGCGGCCGCGAGCTCCTTGCCCTCGCGGTACAGGCTGCGCGCCGCCGCCTCATCGCTCTTGAACTTGCCGGGGGCCGCGGCGCCGGGCTGCGCTTGCGCCGGACCCTGGCCGTAAAATCCGGTCACGAGCGCCGACACCAGCGTCAGCACCGAAGCCAACGCCGGTACCTGCTGGGACACCGGGCGCGGTGCCAGATTTGGCTGAGGTTCTCCACACAACACAGGGACGTTCCGCACGCAAGTAACCCTGGACACAGGCCTTGGGCCTAGGCCGCTAATATGCAGGATACTAACTATGATACAGGACCTGCGAGGTTTTTTGAGCGGGAAACGGCGACGGCGGACCTAGCGCGAGGCGCTTATCAGGACCGAGATCTTATTGCCGTTTCGCAAGACCAGATCGGTGCGCCCATCCCCGCTTATATCGCCGAGGCTCAGGCAGGTGTCGCAGACCTGCTGACCCATCGGGTACTGGTAGGAGAGGGTGATAGGTTGCGCGACAACCCCGCTCTCGCCGCGGCTTACCGCGACTTTTATCTCGCTTGGGTTTGGCAGGCTGAGGACAAGGTCGCTGCGGCCGTCGCTCGACATGTCGGCGATGCCCAGGCTCTGAGTGGTGGTGCGGCCGGCGGTGCCGAGGTTCTGGTAGACCGCCACCTGGTTGTAGGCGCCGCCGGTCGCATACTCGAACACCTGCACCGACTGGCCGTTTACAAGGGCCGACAGATCGGAGACGGAGTTGCCGTTCACGTCGCCGATGCCGACGGCGGAGGTGCGCATCGAAAGCGGCATGCTGACCAGATAGTCCTTGTAGTCGCGGCCGGACTCTTTGGGGCTGTTGAGGACGCGCAGGTCGGTGTCGGTGGCCACCGCGATGTCGGGGACGTTGTCGCCGTTGAGCTCTCCCACCGCGAAGCCGATGGCCGCCGGCGGGTTATTCTGGCTCGTCGCGGTGGTCCACTGGTGGCTGTACATGCCGGCGAAGCTCGGCGGCTGCCCCGCGCCTTGGCTCTCAAGCTTGAGCACGCGCACTTCGTTTGGCTGATTGCAGCCGATGACCAGGTCCGGCTTGCCGTCCCCGGACAGGTCCCCTACGCCGACAGCCGCCGCGGCCTTGCCGCCGGCGAGCGTGTTATCGACC
>CALFML010000767.1 GCA_937879845.1 uncultured Myxococcales bacterium | reverse complement strand
AAAAGATGCGCCGCGATGGTTTGGTAAAAAGCGCGGGTTTCTAGATGCAAGTTACTTGAAACTGAGTCCGGATCGTTCTAAACCTATTTGTGGGAGGTTCTACTCGCTAAGTTTAGAGATGTCGTCCTGAGCCGCGCTGACAGTTGCAAACAAATTGCGATCAGATCAGCGCAGGTGCGGTACGCGTTCCGCTGCGAGTAGATGTTCGATGCGATCTCGTTCGGCGTCTTTGTTGCTTCGTATATTTGGGCTGCTGGCGGCGCTGCTACTTATGACGCGGCTCGAGCGTTCGGCGCTGGCCACCGTCGACACGGTGATCAAAGGGGTGGTTCGCGACGAGCTTTTGAATCCGATCGGCGGCGCGGCCATCGTGCTGCACGACAGCCGCGGCCACCTGGTGCGTGAGCTGCGCACGGCGCCGGACGGCAGCTTCGTCTTTTCCGGAATTCCCTTCGGCGAATACTCGGTGGAAGCCAAGGCGCCGGGGCGAACCGAAGCGCACCAGCACGTGCAGGCCACCTCGTCCGAGGTCCTCGATGTCGAGCTTTACTGCGTCGCCGCGACCGAAAAAGAGGTCATCATCGAAGAGCGCGAGACGCCGCGCCCAAGCCGCGCCGCGGGCAGCGTGGCGACGGTCACGCGCGAGACTTTGAAGACCCTGCCGCAGGGCGAAGATCGGCCGATCACCGAGGTCGTGACCACGCAGCCGGGCTTTGTGCAGGACGCGTTCGGCAACGTCTACGTGCGCGGCAATCACGCCAACATCCAGTATCAGATCGACGGCATTCCGATTCCCGATTCGGTGGGGAATCTATTCGCGCAGGCGATTCCGGTGCGGCTCATCGACAGCGTGGAGATCCTGACCGGTGGTCTGCCGGCGGAGTACGGCAATCGGCTGGCCGCCGTGGTCAACATCGCCTCGCGCACCGGCGGCACCACGGCCGACGGGCTGGCGCAGATCCGCTACGGCTCGTTTCAGACCATCGAGCCGAGCGCCTACTACTCGCAGTCCGTGGGCCGCTTCAGCTTCTTTGTCGGGGCGAGCTACCTGCAGTCGCAGCGGGCGCTCGATCCGCCGGCGGTCACGCCCATCCTGCATGACGACGGACGCTCCGGCCGCGCCTTTTTCCGCATCGATTGGAAGCACAGCGAAAGCGACCGCTTCGAGATGTTCGCCAGCTATGCCTATAACTTCTTCCAGATTCCCATCGATCCCACGATCGCGCCGCTTGATCCGCTGCGTCCGGACTATGTCCGTCCGATCGACGCGCTCGGGAACAGCTCGCCGCCGTTCGTTCCCCGCGACACCGACGCCACGGAGACGGAGAACGAGCTGTTCGTCACCGCCTCCTGGGTCCATAACTTCGGCAAGCGCGGACGCCTTCAGGTGGCTCCCTACTATAAGCTGTCGCTCGGCGTGCTGGCCGCCGATCCGACGCACGCGCTCGGGCCGACCGCGGATCCGGGATCGATCGCAAGCGATGTCGGGCGCCGCGCCGATCATATAGGCGGGGTGGTCCACTACTCGGTGCTGCAGGGGAAGCATCAGATAAAGGCCGGCATTCAGGTAAACTATCTGCTCAGCGCGACGGACTATACCCAGTACCAGCGGAGCGACGCTTCGCCCCAGGGCGGAGTGGATCCGGCCCTGACGTTCAGCGGCATGGATCGGACGGGGGCGCTGCTGTTTGGCGCCTATCTGCAGGACCGCTGGGACTACGGCCGGACGAGCGTCAACCTGGGCGTGCGCATCGATGAACAGCACGTCATGCTGGCGAGCGGAGAGGCCAGTGATCAGGTCGGACTCAGCCCGCGTCTTGGCCTCAGCTTCGCTTTTCTGGACGACCTGGTCGGGCATTTGTTCGTGGGTCTGAACTGGCAGCCGCCGTCGCCCATCGATGCCGCCAATGCGGCGCGGGTGCTCGGCGTGATCCCGGCGGCGACGCAGGTTCCCTACGATGTTCTGCCGGAGACCGCGGTGTATAGCGAGCTGGGTCTGGACGGGCGGGTGCGCAAGCGCCTGCGGCTGGGCGGGGTGCTGTGGGGGCGCTACTCGCTCAATCAGCTGGACGATGTGGCGATCGGATCGACCAACCTCATCGCCAACTATAACTTCCAGCGCGGCCGCGCCGTCGGCGCCGAAGGCAAGGTCGAGCTCTCGCTGAGCCACGGGCTGAGCGCGTTCGGCAACGTGTCGTGGGAGATTGCCCAAGGCCAGGGAATCTCTTCCGCCAAGTACCTCTTCTCCCAAGACCAGCTTGATAGTGAGGAGTGGCAGACGCTCGATCATGTGCAGACCTGGACCGCCAACCTCGGCGCGACGCTGCAGCAGGGACCGGCGGTGCTGACCGCGCTTGTCGCCTATGGCTCCGGCCTGCGCACCGGCTCGGACAACAGCCAGACCGTGCCGCAGCATGTCCGCTGCGATCTCACGCTGCAGTACGCCTTCGACAGCCTGCCGCTGCGTCCGCGCGCGGCGATCGACATCATCAACCTCTTTGATTCCCACTACGCCTACCGCATCGGCAACGGCTTTGTCGGTAGCTCGTACGCGGCGCCGCGCTCGGTGTTCGTGCGCATCGCGATTCCCCTGTCGCGCGGCGCGGCGGGAGGTGCCCTATGACGCGGTTCATGCTCTTTTTGGCGCTCGTGCTCTTGGTTTGCGGGCTGGGGTTCTGCACCCGCGAAGACGGCCTGCCGGATCCGCCGGTGCAGCAGCTTGTCCCCTGCGATCCGGATGCGGGCCAAGACGACCCCCTGGTCTGTCCGTCCGCGGGCAGCGCCGCTGACCTGCTGCCGCCTGGGGATCTGACTGACGCCGGCGGCGATGACTGACGCCGGCGGCGATGACTGACGCCGGATGGAAGTCGGCAGCAGAAAGCGACAGAGCGGTCTAGACTGTAGCGGCCGCGCGTGCGATAGATCACAGTTTACGCGACGGGGTTAGCACGGATCTAGCTATCCCTAGGTGCGGCACTGGCCCTGATGTGGAATGAATGAGTACCTGATGAAGTCGATTAGCCCGGTCCGAATTTATCGCGTCCTTAGCCGCTGGCTTCGCCCGAACCAGCCGCTGGCGCAGCAGCTCACAGGCGATGGGGACGCCGGCGTCGCGGCCGCAGCCGCGGTGCTGGATGTGGACGCCGCGGTGGGGCGGCTCATGGGGGACAAGCAGCTTTATCATCAGTTATTAGCGATCTTCATCCAGACCTACTCCACGGTCGGAGAGAAGCTGCGTGCCGCGCTGCCGGGCCGCAGCGCGGAGGCGATCCGGATCGTGCATACCCTCAAAGGCGCGGCATCGACGATCGGCGCGGAGCAGCTGACCACGGCGGCGGCGCGGCTGGAAAAGCGGCTGGCGCGAGGCACGTCGCAAGCGGTCGCGGTGCAGCTATTGGCGCTGGAGAGCGCGCTCTGCGCGGCGCTTATTGCGGCGGAACGGTTCCGTACGGACAGCCCCGCTGATTGACCGCTTGGCTTCTACGCGGGCGGGTCAGCGCGGATGCGCCGCGATGAGCGAGGTGCGGAAGCGCTGGAACGCTTCTTCGATCTCGGTGACCGCCTCGCTGCTGAGCGCGCGGGCGGAAGCGGCGGGAGCGGCTTCGAGCTCGGCGCATAGAGTCGCCAGCTCGAACGCGCCGAGCAGGCGCGCCACCCCTTTGAGGTTCAGCGCCGAGCGCCGTATAAGGTCCCGATCCCCGGACTGGCTCGCGGTGCGCATCGTCGCCAGGATCCCGTGGCCGCGGCTCAAATAGGAAGAGAGTGGGTGCGGTATCCCGGCTTCGGACTCGACGTCCGCGGCGGGCCGCGGCTGCGGTCGGACCGAGGTGGATGAGCGCGGCGCGCCGCCCCCCGCACCGAACTCGCCCGAGTCATGCTCTTTGATCGCGGGGTTAGACGGGGGGCCGGCGGCTGCGGTCTCGGCTGGCCGCTCGGCGAGCGCGGCGCGGCGGCTCTGCAGCGCCCGCTGCAGGGCGAGGTCGAGGTTGTGAAACGCGATCGGCTTGGCGACAAACGCATCCATGCCGGCGGCGACGCAGCGCGAGCGGACCTCGCTATCGGCGCTCGTGCTGAGCGCGATTATGTACTGGCGCTGTCCGCGTCCTTCGCTGGCGCGCACCCGCTGCGCCACCGAGATCCCGTCCAGCCCCGGCATCGACAGATCGAGCAGGATGATGTCGTAAAAACGCCGGGCCAGGATGATCAGCGCCTCCTGTCCATCGGTGACAAGGTCGCGCTGATAGCCGAGTCGATCAAGGAGCACGGTGACGACATGTTGGCTCACCGGATCGTCTTCGGCGAGCAGCACCCGCACGGTCTGCAGCTCGGCCGGGGTCGGCGTAGGATCACTTTGTAGGGCGTCGTGGTGCATCGTAAGCTGGCGTCCATGAAGCTTCTGTTCATGCCGCGGCGGCTGACCGCGATAGCAGCGGCTTCGCCGGGATTGTATGCAAGACCGGTGCTGAGCTGGTCCGCGCTAGGTCGAGAGCCCAGCTAGATGCCTATCCGCTGACAGCGCCGCAGTGGTAAGGTAGAAAGACGGCGGCTCCCGCCGGTTCCGCCGAAGCGGTCCCCATGACTCGCATCCTACTAGTCGAAGACGACCCGGTGTTCATGCTGGCGATGAGCGCCACCTTGACCCAGGCCGGCTACCAGGTGCGTCAGGCCGGGACGGTGGCGGCGGCACGGCTGGCGCTGCGCGAAAACGACGCCGACGTCATGCTGCTCGATATGATGCTCCCCGATGGCGACGGCTTCAGCCTGCTGCCTGAGGTCGCGGCGCGCGCCCCGGATCTGCCGGTCATCATCCTGTCGAGTCATCATGATCCCGCAGCGGTGGTGCAAGCGCTGCGCGCCGGAGCGATCGACTACCTCGCCAAGCCGCCGGCGCAGGCGGAGCTCTTGGCGGCGCTCAGCAGCGCCATCCAGCACGTCCGCAGCCGCCAGCGCGTCGGCACCCTGTATCCGCTGCCGGGAACGCCGCTCGAAGGAACGCAGCGCAGCGGTACGCTGACGTTGCCTATCGGCAGCTCGCCGGCGTGGCAGCGCGCCCTCGATCTGCTATGCGCCGCGGCGCAGGGGCCGCGGACCACGGTGCTCCTGACCGGCGAGCCCGGCGTCGGCAAAGAGGTCGCGGCGACGCTGCTCCACCACCTGAGCGCGCGCGGCCGGCAGCCGTTTGTCGTCATCAACGCCGCCTGTCTCACCCCGAGCCTCATCGAGTCGGAGCTGTTCGGCCATGAGGCCGGCTCCTTCACCGGGGCGCAGCAGCGGCGGCGCGGCCTGTTCGAGATGGCGGCGGGCGGCGCCCTGTTCCTAGATGAAATCGGCGAGCTGCCGCTGGATCTGCAGGCCAAGCTCCTGCGCGTCTTGGAGGGGCATGCCTTTCGGCGCGTCGGCGGCGAGCGCGATCTGGTGGTGGACGTGCGGCTCATCTGCGCCACCAACCGCGACCTGTCGGCGCAGGTGGCCGCGGGACGATTCCGCGCCGACCTGTATCACCGGCTGCGCGTATTCGAGGTCGCGCTGCCGCCTCTGCGCCAGCGCCGCGACGATATTCCCGAGCTGGCGATGTACTTCTGCCGCTTGCTCGGCGTGCCGCTCGGTTATGCGGAGCCGCGGATTTCTCCCGATGCGATGAGTATCTTGGCCTCCCACCACTGGCCGGGCAACGTGCGCGAGCTCCGCAACGTGATCGAACGCGGCCTGCTCCTGTGCCGCGGCGAGGAGCTTCAGCGCCGCCACCTGCCGGCGGAGCTGGCCCTGGCGCCGCTGCCGGCGCTGGGGCGTCCGCCCGCCGAAGCACCGGTGGCAGACGCAGTCAGCCCGCAAGCTGCGCTGCCGTCGAACCTGGAGTCATGCATCCGCCGCCATGTGCTCGCGGTGTACGAGCAGTGCGGCGGCAATCTCACCCGCGCCGCCGCGGCGCTTGGCATCTCTCGCATGGCTCTACGCCGACGCTTGTATGCGTACGGAATCAAAGAGGCCGCAGACCGCGGGCGCGCGACCCGCTAGCCCGGCGCTCAATCCCGCGCGGACAGGCACCCCGGGTGGCACGAATCGAGCCGGCTCACCCCGGGCCAGTGGCACGAATCGAGCCACCCCCCGGGGGCGTGCCGATCGTCTAGAAACCAGGCCGGATGCGCGGCGCAGAATTCCGCAGCGCCGGCGCGAGGATATTCACATCTTGCCCGCAAGCTTGGCGTTTCTTCTATATTGGCTCTCATGAATATTAAACTATGTACTCTTAATCTTATGGTGGCAGGGGCGCTCGGAGTCGCAATTCCCAGCGCAGCGCATGCCCAGTCCGCAACCTTTACCTTCGACACCATGCAGACTCCGACACCGCAGTTCGCGCCGAATAACATCGTCGCAGTGTGGATCGAGACGCCTGGCGGCACGTTCGTCCGGACGCTGGCGCAGTGGGCGGCAACGCGCAAGCAGTACCTGCTGGCCTGGAATACGTCATCCAAGGGAAATAACGTCGATGCCGTCACCGGTGCGACGTTTACGGCGCACGGCACGCGCACGGTCAGCTGGGATCTGCGCGACGTCAATAAAGCCAAGGTGGCAAACGGGAACTACGTCGTGAAGATGGAGCTGGCGGATCGCAACGCCAACTCGACGGCGCAGAATAATGAGGCGGCGTTTACCTTCGCGGTCGGCCCAAACCCCGTCAACATGACGACCAGCGCCGGCCGCTTCAACAAGGTCATGATCGTCTACACGCCTACCGGCAGCGCGCCGGATATGGGCACGACTCCGGGCCAGGACGCCGGTGCACCGGATGCGGCCACGGGCGGCGATGCAGGAGGAGGCGGCGGCGGTAGCGCCCCGACCGGCTGCACGATGACCCGGGGACATGCTGCTCCCGGGGCGATTCCCTGGCGCGGGCTGGCCATGGCGCTGGGGGTGCTCGCCATCCTCCGGCGGCGGCTGCGCTCACGCGCCCTGTAAATAGGAATCGCCGAGCGGCGCTTCGCCGCGCTGCTCGGCGACGTTGCGTCAGCCGCGCGAGGCGGACTTCCGGCGGCCGGGCCGCGGTGGTTGGTTATTTTTTTCCGGAGTCCTTGGCAACCGCCGGCGCCAGGGTGTCCGCTGCTTTGCGCGCCGCCTCGGCACTACCGACTAGGACGACGGCCGTGCACTGACCGCTGAGGTCTGTACGGATGCGGGTCAGCGCGTGGGACACGCACGCCTCTTTGCCCTTGGCCGTACCGGCCAGCACTTTGGCTTCTTTGGCTCCGCCATCGGCGAAGGTGAACTGGACCGTGAACGCCGCGCCTTGCGGGGCGCAGGCATCAAGACCGCTCTTCTGCTTGGCCAGCGCGCCGACCACCGCGACCGCCGCGAACAGACCCCCGCCATCGAGCGAACAAGACAGGTTGCGCACCTCCTGACCATCGGCGCTCAGGCTGCCCATGCTGATGTTGAACTTGGCGGCGGCGATGCCGCTCCATAAAAGCGCCGCGCTCAGGATGCTGGCGGCGACAACGTGAGATCGTCCCATGAGATGGCTCTCCTTGGTATTCGAAGGGAAGCGTAGCCAGAAGCCGCCGGGATGCAAACTACAATTGTCAGCCGCCGGTCTCTGCGCGGCTTCCCGAAGTCCTTCCGCGCGCCTCATCCTCCCTGACCGCGCTGCTTTCTCATTCCGGAAGACGGGTTCCTTTGCGCTCTCCCATTGCGACTGCATTTTGACTTGGTCCACCGGTCGGCGCGGTGCTTGGCCGACACATCTGTTCGGTGCTGACCGCTCCCAAGCGAACAAAGGCTTGACGTGTCTGGAAATGTAGTTCTACCGTTCCGTTTCAACGAACAGATCCTAATTCAACGCGGAAACCGGAGAAGGCACACGATGAACATCCTGTTGTGGGTTCTGCAGGTGCTCGCTGCGCTCCTGTACGGAGCGTCGGGCGTCATGAAGGCCTTCATGTTCGATAAGGTAACCAAGGACGTCCGGTCCTTTGATGCGTTGCCGCGGCGAGTCTGGATTGCGCTCGGCATCATTGAGCTTGTCTGCGTGGTCGGGCTGATCGTCCCTGCCGCCTTCCGCTGGCAGCCGGGGCTCACCGTCGCCGCCGCGGCGATCCTGGCGCTCGAGAGCATTGTATTTGTCAGTGTACACGTCAAGTACCGCGAGATCCCGCCCATCATCATGAGCGGCGCGCTGGGCCTTGTCATGGCGTTCATCGCGTACGGCCGCATGGTCTTGCAGCCGATCTGGTGATTGGTGATTGGTGACCGGCAACCAAAGGCAAGCCGGGCCGCGGGCGGGGGTCAGCTCCGGATGATGCGGTGGCCGCCGCCAGCCAGGCGCGCATCCGCCAAGGCGACATACTCCGGGTTGAGTTCGATTCCGATGTAGCGGCGGTGCAGCTTGTGCGCGACCGCGCCGACGGTTCCGGCGCCGAAGAACGGATCCAAAACGGTGTCACCGGGTCGGGTCGCGGCAAGGATGCAGGGCTCGACCAGGGGTGGTGGGAACGTGGCAAAGTGCGCGCCGGCAAACCCTTGCGTGTTGATGTCCCAGACCGTGCGCTTGTTGCGCCCGCCCCGATCGAGGACGGCAGCGCGGTCGTAATAGTACTTCTCGCTCTTGGTAAGCATGAAGATGTATTCGTGCGCGCGCGTGGGTCGATCCTTTACGCTCTCCGGCATCGCGTTCGGCTTGTTCCAGATGATGTCGGCGCGCAAGTACCAGCCGTCGGCCTGCAGGGCGAAAGCCAGCCGCCAGGGAATTCCCAGCAGATCTTTGGGCTTGAGTCCTGCGGGCGTGTCGGGCCGGATGTCCATGGCGCGGGCCGGGTTCTTCTTATCGGGAGCCCGCCAGCCGCGGTTGCCGCTCGTATAGCCATCGCCGATGTTGAGCCAGAGGATGCCGTCATCGCGCAGCACCCGCCGCACTTGCCCGAACACCAGGGTCAGGCGCTGAATGAAAAGATGCAGCGAGGGCTCAAGGCCGATTTGATCCGGAATGTTATAATCGCGCAGCCCCCAGTAGGGCGGCGAGGTGACGGCGCACTGGACGCTGCGATCGGCCAGGCGCACAAGCGCAGTGAGCGCATCGCCCGAAAAGATGACCGACTCGCTTAGCAAAAGCGGAGCAGGGGAGCGGCGCTTGGTTCTTTTGGGCGGGTGCGGCGGTTCCATCGTAGGGGTGCGGGCGCGGCTCATCGGAGGACTTCGGGTCTCGCAATACCGCGGGCTCGCCTTCCGGTCAAGGTCTGCGCGGACGCCAGGTCTGGCCGTGCCGCATGCGCTGCGTTCAGTATTTGCGCAGCCGGCGGAACATATCCGCGGTTTCCAAGAAGCCGCACTCGACATAAAAGTCCTTGGCCTCCTTGCGTGAGTGCAGGGCGAAGGTGATGCCATCGCGGCCAGCCAGGAGGCGCCGCATCATCTCCCGGCCGATGCCCTGGCGGCGGTACTGCGGCAGCACGGCGACCGTGCTTATGTACGCATTGGTCACGCCATCGGAGATGGCACGGGCGAAGCCGACCAGTCGTCCGCCATCCCAGGCCGAGACGACGAACATGGAGCCGCTTACCTGCTGCGCGAGCCGCGCCCGGTCTACGGCGCGGTCGCCCATATCGGCGCAGGTGAACAGATGCGCGAGCTGCTCGAGATCGACATCGTGGGTTTCGCGATAGACGATGGACATGGGACCTTTGTAATCGGCAATCGCCTCCGCCGCTACCGCCAAGCGGTGAAAATGCCGCATGCACGCTTTGGCGGCAGGGAGCTTGCGGGGCCGGCACGACCAGCGCGTGAGCCAACCTGGCCCGGCAGGATGTGCCGCCAGGCGCCGCGGAAATAGAAAAAACAGCTCACCTGTTCTCTGTTCGTGCACCGTTTGAGCGGCAGAGCGCTTTTCCTCAGCGTATTGCTTCATGGTGCGCTGGCGCTGGCCTTGGGCGTGGGGACGGCGCGGCTGCCGCGGCTACCGCTTGGCGCTCGTCTCCCGACTGGCATCACGCTGATCTCGCGTCCCCCCCTGCCGGAGCCGGAGCTGCCGAAAAAGCTGGAGCCAAGCGGCCGCGCCAAGCCGGAGCCCAGGCTCGGCGCCGCAGCAGAAATCAGAAGGCCTCCCGCCTCCGCGGGCCGCGCGGCCGCCGGAGGAACAAGCAGCGCAGGTCCTTCCGGACCAAGCCGCGTGGTTCCGCCCGGACCAAGCCGCGCGGGTCCGGACGGGGCAAGCGAGTCCGCCGCGCCGCGGCCTGGAGCGTCTGCGCCGGGCGCGGCCGCCGGCGTGGACTTATTTCCGCATTCGTCACTATGTCAGGCCGTGGGCTGTGCCGATGGCAAGCGCTCCGGGTCCGGGCGGGGCCTCGGCGCGGCGATCGCAGAGGACCAGGCGCAGCTCCAGGCCGAGTCCGACGTGCGGCAGGGAAGGGTCGCACCGATCTGGCGTGAGCTGGAGCGTGATATCAAGCAGACCTTCGCGCCCGCGGTGGAGTCGGCATCACCGGCGTCGCGCAAGGAGCTCGTGATGCAGCAGCTCTTGCGGCCGGCGCCGCCGGAACCGGAAAAGAGCCGGGCCGGGTGGCTGGCACGGCAAGATCTGCGGAATCGGCTGCTGGCGGAGGTCCAGGCGGCCCAGGACGCCTACGATGAACCCTCCGAAGGGCGCGAGACCGAGATCGAGGTGGAGCTTGATGCCCAAGGACAAGTGACGTCGGTCCGGGTCCTGCGGCGGTCGGGCTCGCGGCGGTTTGATGCCGAAGCGGAGCGGGCGGTGCGCCAAGCGCTCCAGACAAGGCCGATTCGCGAGGTCACAGGTCCCGTGGTGGCGCGCTGGGTCCTGCGCGGCGAAGTGGCGGTGAACCTGCCGCGCGTGACGCCGATGCCGGAGGGAAATAGCGGGATGGTCTCCGCCGTGACCGCGGGCATCGCCGGTACGTTTGATGAGACGACCGGCAAGGGCAGCGTGCGTACGCCGCTGGCCAAGCGTCTGCAGACCCGCGTGCGCCTTATATCGGTCCGCTCGCGCTCCGGAGCGCCGACGAGCGATAAGACCGACTGAGCCGGCGCAGCAAATGGCCGGGCTATCCGCTTGAGGGCGGCGGGGCGGCACGATATAAGTCTGCACGTCAGCATTCATGCGCCGCCTTGTCCCCTCAGCCCTTTGTCTCCTAGCGCGCTCCTGCGCCGCCGTGCCGCTGCTGCTCCAGGTGTTGTGCGGCGCCTGCATCGACCCGCGCGACATGGAGACTCTAGACGCTGGACGCCCGGATGCGAGCACTGCCGCCGATCTCGCCTACGTCTTTGATCCCGGCTGTCACGGCGACCCCTGCAGCGACCAAGGACAGTGTCCCGAGGGTCAGCGCTGCGTCGGTCAGGTCTGCCTGCCCGACCGCGGCGCTTGCACGGAGGGCATGGAGCCGCAGTGCGCCGACGACAGCCGCTGCTACCTTGGGGCCTGCGTCCGTTTCGATGCGTGCGACAAACTCGCTCCCTATGATCCGGACTGCCGCGAAGCGAACTTCCCCAGCGGCTCCTTTCCGCCACCGCGCATCTTTTGCCAGTACTCGAAAGTAAACTCCTTTTCGACGCCGCTTGTGGCGGACCTTGACCGCGATGGCAAGCCGGAGATCGTGACCGTAGGATTTCCCAACCGCATCGTCGCCATCCACGGCGATACCTGCGAGCCGCTGTGGGACAAGACGCTGCCGCTGCTCGCCGACGGGCAAGGCAGCCTGGCGGTGGCGGACCTTGACGGCGATGGGGAAGCGGAGATTGTCGGCATCGACGCCGCGGCGCGGGTGTTCGTGCTCGATGCCCGCGGCGAGCTGTTGGCGA
Source organism: uncultured Myxococcales bacterium (assembly GCA_937879845.1). GTDB lineage: Bacteria > Myxococcota_A > Polyangia > Palsa-1104 > JAEUJZ01 > CALFML01. The sequence goes on along the minus strand of CALFML010000767.1, from coordinate 1,662 downwards.
CTTCGCCGACCCCGCTGCAGGAGCGCAACCCCTATTTCTGGGAGGTCTGGAGCTCTCCGAGCATCGCCGATGTAGACGGCATCGCGCCACCGGAGATCATCGCCGGGGCGCAGGTGTCGCGCTTCCACCGCGGCCCGCCGGCGCGCATCGAGGTGCTGTGGACGCATGAAAACCGCACCGCGTTCTGGGGCTCCCTGTCCGTGGCCGCAGACCTCGATGGGGACGGCGCCGCGGAAGTAATCACTAGCGACCGGATTTACGATGGCCCAAGCGGGATGGATAAGACTCCAGGCGGACTTTCGGAGAAGCCGTTTTATCCGCAGGTCGCGGACTTCAACCACGACAAGAACCCGGATCTGCTGCTCATCCAGTCGCAAGAAAATAACCAGATCGTGAGCATCTACGATTACCGCGCGCAGCGGACGCTGTTTGGTCCGTATCAGCTGGGCGCGGGCGCCTGGGGCGGGCCGGCGGTGATCGCCGATCTCGACGGGGATGGCGAGCTCGATTTCGGCCTGGCCGGCGGCCGGTTTTACTTTGCCTACGCCCTCAAGTGCGGGCTGAGTCCGGCGGCACCGGGCTGCCGTGGGTCCAGTCCGGGGCTGTTATGGGAAAAGCCGATCACCGACACGCACTCCGGCAGCGCCGGCTCCACCGCGTTCGACTTCAACGGCGACGGGGCGGCGGAGCTCGTCTACCGCGATGAGTGCTGGCTGCGCGTCTTGCGCGGCCACGATGGCAAGACCCTGTTCGCCTATACGATCACAAGCAGCACCGGCCTGGAAGTGCCGGTCATAGCCGATGTCAACGGCGACGGCCACGCCGACATCGTCGTCACCAGCGATGCCGATACCGACTTCCTGGCGGTCTGCACAAACGGCGGCCACCCCGAACCGGAGACGCACGCGCCGTGGTCCGGCTGGTCGCGCGGTATTTTCGTCCTGAGCGATCCGCTGCAAAAGTGGCTGCCGGCGCGTCCACTGTGGAACCAGCACGCCTACCATATAAGCCACATCAACGACGATCTCCGCGTGCCCGCCGCCCCGCCGCCGAGCTGGCTGACGCATAACACCTATCGTCAGAACCTGACGCTGGGCGCGGCGGCGCCGCGGCTGCAGATCGATCTGACCGCGCGGCTCCTGCCGACTCAGTTGCCGCGCGACTGCGCGCTTCCCTGGCCGCTGCTAGGAGAGGTCTGCAACCGCGGCACCGCGCCGGCCCTGCCCCCGGTCAGCGCAACATTTTACGACGGCCCGCCCGACGGCGGCGGCGTACCCGTGTGCACGGCGGCGACCCGGGCGCCCTTAGCCGCTGGCAGCTGTCAGGTCGTGGGCTGCCTGTGGTCGCCCCCGCCGACCCGCAAGACCGATCTCTATCTGCGCGCCGGCGATGATGGCCAAGGCATGCGCCAGCCCGGCCAGTGCAACCGCGGCAACGATGTCTCGGCGCCGCAGTCGCTGTCGTGCTTCAACACGCCTCCTTAGAACAGCTCCCTAAAGGCTGATGTCCACAGCGAAGCCGGGCCGGGACTGTTCCGGGCTTGAAAGTGCGGCGCGCAGCGATGCGCAGGAATTTGCGGCGGAACCGTACTTGAGAACTAAACCGCGCCCCAGTTGAACCCCGAAGTTATTGCCCGGAGAGCGGGTGGCGCCGGAGGCGGGG
>CALFML010000766.1 GCA_937879845.1 uncultured Myxococcales bacterium | reverse complement strand
CAGGCGAAGACACTCTTTCCCTACACGACGCTCTTCCGATCTCGTGAATCGGCGTGCCGCCGCGCGTCGCCACGGCCACGCGGCCGATGTCGGCGATGTTGGAAAACAGGCCCTCGCTGCGAATGACCAGCTGTTCGGAGCCGCGCTCGAGCACGCCGCCCGACGCATTGCTGGAGCCGCCCTGCAGCGCGTCTTCCAGATCGCGCAGCGTCAGGCCCTTGGCGGCCAGCAGCACCGGATTCGGGCGCACCTGAATCTCGCGCTGCAAGCCGCCGTAGCTGACGACGTCGGCGATGCCGTCGACCTGCAACAGGCGCGGCCGCACCACCCAGTCCTGCAGCGTGCGCAGCGCCATGGGATCGCCCTCGGCCGAGGTCAGCGAATAGCGATAGACCTCGCCGATCGGCGTCGACAGCGAGCCGAGCTGCGGCGTGACGCCAGGGGGCAGCTCGCAGAGGCGCAGCCGCTCCATGGTCTGCGAGCGCGCGAACAGCACGTCGACGCCGTCGTGAAAGGTCAGCGTCAGAAACGACAGGCCGAACAGGTTGATGCTGCGCACCTTGGCCAGTCCGGAGGTGCCGTTTACGGCGCGCTCGATCGGAATCGAGACCTGGCGCTCCAGCTCTTCCGCCGGCTGGCCGGGGTAGCTGGTGATGATGTTGACCTGGGTGTCGGTGGGATCGGGGAACGCCTCGATCGTCAGCCCGGCATAGGCGGAGTAGCCGTAGACCAGCACGGCGAGCGTCCCGAACAGCACCGCCGCGCGGTTTCCGAGAGCGAAGGCGACAAGGCGCTCAAGCATCGGTAGTCCTCCCTTGCGTCCTCATAGGTCCAACGCGTTGAGGAGCAGGATTGCGCCGCGGCGGACGACGCGCTCGCCGGTGGAAAGACCCGATCCGACTTCGGTCCAGCCGTCGGCTTGGCGGCCGACGGTGACCTTGCGGCGCTTGAACACGCCGGAGCCCTCCATGACGAACACCACCGCATCAAGTCCATCGCTGACCACGCTCTCGGTGGGGATCTGCAGGACGTGCCGCTGGGGGTTCTGGCTGGGAACGAACACGGCTTCGACAAAGGCGTTGGGCCGCAGCTTGTGATCCGGGTTGGCGATGCGGACGCGGATGGGTACGGTCTGCCGATCCGGATCGACCACCTGCGACACCGTCTCGACCTTGCCGGTCAGGGGGGCGGAGCTGGAGCCGGGGATGTGGATCTGCGCCTCCGCCCCCACGGCGAGGTCGCCGACATCCTGCTGCGCCACGTCGGCCAGCACCAGCACCTCGTCCAGATCGGCCACGGTGGCGACCGCGTGCTCTTTGTTCGGTCCGACATGCTGTCCGGCGACGGCGTCGAGCTGCACCACGGTGCCTTTTTGCGTCGATAAGACCCAGTACAAATTGTCTTCTTCTTCCGCCACCGACAGCGACTTGAGCCGCGAGTCGGCGGCCTTGGCCTGCAGCTCGGCCTCTTTGAGATCGTTTTTGGCGACCAGCAGCTCGTTTTCGGCCGCGGCGCGCGAGTCCACAAGGATGTTCATCCGCTGCATGAGCGCGCGCTTGGTCTGCGCCGCCGCTTGGCTCGCCCGCAGCTCGCGCAGCATGCCGGCCAGATCGCCGCTGCGCACCAGCACGAGCCGCGTTCCTTTCTGCACCGTGTCCCCAAGGGTGACCGAGACGCGCTCGATCCGGCCCTCCAGCGGGGCGAAGCTCGGGGCGGTGCGGGTCTCGACCGCCGCCACCCGCGCCGTCACCGGGGCGCGCTGAAGCGGCTGCGCTTCGCGGATCGGCACGACATCAAAGCGCAGGGCGTCGTGCAGATCGGTACGGATTCGTACGCCGCTTCCCTCGACGACGAACGCGCTCTGGACGGAGTGCGCGCCGGCGCCTCCGCCAAGGTGCCGCAGCCCAAGGGCTGCTCCCGCGCCGAGCACCGCCCCCAGCGCGACGCCGGCGATCACGCTGCGCGGCTCGAGCCGGAATGCCGGGCGCAGCGGCGGGCTGGCAGCGCTGGACTTACCGGCCGGCGCAAGCGACTCATCGGGTGGGGTTATCATCGGGTAGCTGCTCCAAGATTTCGATGGCCGTCAGATAGCTGTCATGAAGGCTGTCCGCCTCCGCGAGCAGCAGATCGTCGAGTATGGTGCGCGCCTGCACGAGCTCCGTGAGCCGCAGGGTGCGCAGCTCGAACGCGCGGGTGAGGTTTATGAGCATGGCTTGGGCGCGGGGCAGCATCTGCGTCTGCAGCACCTCGCGCCGCTTGCGCTGCGACTGGAACGCCGACTGAAGCGCCTCGATGTGGGCTTGCGCCGCCAGAAGCCGCCGCCGCCGCTCCGTCTCCAGGTGGAGCATGCGCGCCGCCGCGGCCTGCGCGCCTGATTGGCCGTGATCGAAAATCGGCAGCGGCAGGGACAACGATACGTTGAGCGAGTGCCGCTGGTTGCCGGAGACCACGAAGCTGTCGTACAGGTAGCCGAGCCGCACCGTCGGATCCGGCACCGCCTGCGCCGCCGCGAGGTTCTTTTCGGCGGCGGCCGCGTCGCGCTGGGCGCTCAGGGCCTGCAGGTCGGCTCGGCGCTCGATGTCTACAAGCGGCTGCTCGGCATAGGGAAACCAGGCGACCAGGAACGCGCGGGCCTCGCCGCTCGATTCGAACGGCAGACAGCGCGCGCCGATGAGCTCGGCGCAGCGGGCCAGCTCGGTCATCAGCTCGCCCTGGCCGGCGTGGATCTTTTCTTCGAGCCGGAACACGTCGATCTCGGCCCGATCGGCCTCCAGCGGCGCGCTGTACCCGGAGCTCACCCGCGAGCCGGCCATGCCGAGCGCGCTGCGCGCCTGCTCCAGCAGCCCGCGCGTCGCCTCGATGCGCAGCGATGCCGACGCCAGCTCCCCCAGCACCCGCGCCAGAGACAGCGCCCGATCGCGCACCGAGAACCGCAGCTGGGCCCGCGCCGCGTTCAGCCCGGCGGTGGCTCGCGCCTGGCGCGATCGTCGCCGCGCCACATCCGGCCGATACGACAGCCCCACCGCGTAGTTGGGGATCGAGGTCAGCGGCGACGCCAGATCGGACGGATTGGTCTCCCCGATCGGCAGCGTCCCCACGGCGGCGTCGAGGGTGGGATTTTCCCACAGCCGGCTCTGGCGCACGTCGGCCTGGGCCGCGTCGACCGCTATCAGCTCCTCTTGCAGCGTCGGCGATCGCTCGTGGATAAGCTGGATCAGGCCGCCCAGGGTGAGCTTGGCATGCGGAGCAAACACCGCACCAGACTCCGCGGCCGCCGCCGGTCTGACCGCGAGCAGGCCGAACGCCCATGCGCACAAGACGAACCGACCTATTGTTGAAACCCATAGCGGCCTCATCAGGGCACCGCTACCGGCATACGTAGGTTAAACATAGCGTGCATGTGTATCGGTTCTCCTGTCCATAGTCCAGTGCCCACTGCAGCGCGGCGGGCGGCCAACTTTTGGGAAGACTGCAGCCCATGATCGTGGAATAGTTGCTTCCCGAGATGGATCGCACTAGCGCCAATCTACCCCGGCATCAGACCCAGTCCAGCACCGGTCACTACGAGAGCTGGTTTCAGCGCGGCAATCATCCCAGCCGGCCGCTCGCGTTCTGGATCCGCTACACCATCTTCCATCCCCGCGGCGGCACACCGGTGGGCGAGCTGTGGGGAATCTGGTTCGATGGCGAGACGAACCAGATCTTCGCCGCGAAACAGACCTGGCCGTGGGCGCGCTGCCGCTTTGGGAGCGCAGCGCTCGACATCACGATCGGCGAATCCCGCTTGCGCGACGGCGAGCTCTCCGGCCATGCGCAAGGCGGCGGCAATATGTTGGAGTGGAGTCTGCAATACGCAGGTGGACAGGAGCCACTCCTTTTGCTCGCTGAGCCGCTGTACTCGGCGCCCCTGCCGCGCGCCAAGGTGCTGGTCGGTACGCCGGGGGCCCGCTACTCCGGCTCCTTCGTGGTAAACGGAACCGCGCACGCCATCGAGCAGTGGCCGGGAAGCCAGAATCACAACTGGGGATCGAAACATACCGACCGCTATGCCTGGGGCCAGGTCGCCGGTTTCGATGAAGCTCCGGACGCGTTTTTGGAGTGCGCCACGGCCAAGCTGCGGTTTGGACCGCTGTGGACGCCGTGGCTTACGAGCGTGGTTCTGCGCCTTGACGGGCAGCAGTACGCCATCAACTCCATCATCCGCGCCGCCCGCGCCAAAGCTTCGATCGAGCACTTCGACTGGCAGTTCCAGGCCCATGACGAAAAGGCGGAGATCCACTGCCGCATGCACGCTCCGCGCGCGCGGTTTGTCGGGCTCACCTACGGCAATCCGCCCGGCGGGACCAAGACCTGCCTCAACACCAAGCTGGCCTCCTGCGAGCTGACCCTGACCCGCCGCGGACAGCCGCCGCGCCAGCTGCACAGCGCTCATCGGGCGGCGTTTGAAATCCTAACCGACGACGTGGACCACGGTGTCCCGATCGTGGCCTAGGCCAGCTTGTAGAGGGCGAGCGGGGCTTCGCGTCCGCGCACCGCGACTTCGCCGATGGACTGGGCTTTGATATCGGTGCCGGGGGCGGCCTGAAGGACGTGGTGCGAGACCAGGATCTGCGCATCGTGCTGCTTGGTCAGCGCCTCGATGCGCGAGGCCAGGTTCACCGTATCGCCAATGAGCGTGTACTCTTTCCGGCGCGATGAGCCAATGCTGCCGGTTAGCGCGGGGCCGTAGTGGATGCCGATGCCGGTGCGAGTCGGCGGGAGCCGGCCGGCGGCCACCTCGTGGTCCAGCTGCGCCCCTATCTCCAGCGCCGCGCGCATGGCGTGTTCGCACGCCCGATCGTCGGCCAGCGGGGCGCCGAAGACCGCCATGAAGCCGTCCCCGAGGAACTTGTTGATGATGCCTTGGTTCCGGCCCACGATGTCTATCATGAACGAGAACAGTCCGTTCAGGTATTGCACCACTTCCTGCGGGGAGCGCTTCTCCGAGAACTGGGTGAAGTTGCGGATATCGAGGAACAAGACGCACACGTTGCGCAGCTCGCCCTCAATATCGGAGGGGCGCTCCATGAGCTGGTTGACGACGCTCGGCGAGACATACAGACCGAACATGGCGTTGATGCGGTTGCGCTCCGCCAAAAGACGCACCGAGCGGGTGACGCGCTGCTTGAGCTGGGTCGTTATCACCCCCGCCGCCACGCCGCAGACGATAAGACCCAGCGCCTTTGCTGCATGGTGAAACGGCGTCACAAGCAAAACCGTGGACGCAGAGTCATCATAATGACTGCGGCCGTAATAATACAGCAGCAGGTACTCCGCCGCGGCCAGCACGCCGGTAAACAGGGAGACCCCGAAGTCCATCCGCAAAGAGCTGACCAGCACAAAAAAGAAGTACAGTGAAGTCGGCGGCATCAGCAGCCCGCAGACCGATTGCATAAGGTTCATGAAAAGCAGCGTCATCGCGGTCGGCACCGTCAGCTCCAGCGCGGCGCTGGCGTAGCGCCAGACCCGCCCGCTGCCCGGCGTGCCGCGGTCGATGCGGCGCGAGATCGCGGCCCGCAGGATCAGCTCGCAGACCAAAAGGAGCATCAGCGCTATCGCGATGTACGTACCGAAACCGCGATGTTCGCGTAAGAGCTCGACATGCTTGGCGAAGAAGTTCTCCATCGTCAGGAACATGAGGCTGCCTATGCCGCCGAACGTGGCGATGATCGTCGCCCGCAGTCGTTCGCTCCGCAACGACTCGAGATCTAAATCGGATAGAAGCTGTAGTTCGGCCTCAGAGGCATCCCCTGGCTGGTGCGAGTCTGCAGATCTCATCGGATCAGAATACGCTAACCCCGGGCCCTTACGCGAATCACCCTCTCCTCCGAGGGGAGCGCGGCCATCTTGCCGCCTTTGCCGGACGCGCCGCGTGACGCCGCGTTCGCGAACTGGCCCGCTAGCGGCGATCGGCGCCGCGCCGGCGGCCTATATCCTGCGACGACTTGGAGCCGCCGGTCCGCTCGGGCGGAAATTCTGTGCGGGAAGCAAACGCGCAGCTGGAGTATGATGAGCCAGATCGATCTTTCCGCCTTGGTTGGGATGACGCCACTCCCAGGCGCGCCATGCGCTAAGGAGCTGAGGATCCGCACAATGATCAAGCTGACGACCAAACCCAATGGGCGGGCCCAGCCGCGAAGACCCCTGGACCGGCTGCGCCGCGGACTCCTTTTGTCCGTGTATGTTCTTACGACCGGCGGCTGCGCGGCGCTGTCCTTGGACGCCCGCACCGAGACCACCACGGAGCCGCCCACGGAAAAGACCCTCCCCGCCTGCGGCCGCCTGCCTGGCACCCGGACGCCTGACGGTAAACAGGTGCAAAAGCTCGGTCCGTACCCGGAATACGGGGAGAGCCATGAGTCGCTTGAAGACGCCTGCCGCATGGCCGAGGACAAAGCGGCAACGTCGTCGGATTTATATATTTCCGAATACCAAAATGCGAACTGGGTCTGCAAAAAAAACATCGAGCGCACCCAGCGCGAGCGGTACGTAACGGTCTGGCAGTGTGGGGTGAGCGTCGAGATTTTTTGCCATTACGCGCTGAATTGTGGGACGTAGGTTGGCCCTGATATAGACTTGAGCGTTGCTCATTCAAGGAGATCGCTCATGCGAATCGTTCGTAGTCTGCTCTGCGGGATTCTGATTGCGAGTCCGCTTCTGGCCTGGGCGGGTGGTGCCGCAACCGAGCTTCCCAAGCGCTTCAGCCAAGATATCCAGTGTGAAGCCGGGAAGCGGGATGTGAACCGCCACTTCTGCGCGGTCACTCGGATTGGCAAAGACGACTTCTCGCTGCCCAAGGAGACGACGACGTATCTTGGACTCAGCGTGCCGCTCAAGCCCGGGGATGCGGTCCGGGCGTCGGTGCTCGGCCGCACCAGCGTATCGGCTCTGCATCTCGGGCCCGGCGGGGCGCGGCTTACCTCGCTCAAGGCGTCAAACCCCCAGGAGGAGCAGGAGATGCTGCCGGTGCTGGTCGCAATCGGCGTGACGCTGAAAGGGGAGAGCAAGGAGCCCATCGCGGTCTCGGCGGGGCTGTGGGGATTCCTCAAGGGGGAACAGAGCAAGCCGGGCTACCCGCTCAAGATCGAGAAGACCAGCGCCGACTATGCCGGCAAGCTGCCGAGCACCCTCTACCGCGTCAACAGTCAGTCCGGCCCGGTGTACGTCGTGGTCGAGACGGCGTCCGATGGGACTTTCGTCTCGGTGTTCCCGATCGTCGATCTCAAGCATTAAGAGCGCCGCTCAAAACCTAGCGAGGGCTCTACGCATCGCGCTGCGCAAAGTCGGGAGAACCGCGGGAGTTGGGGGATGGCGTTGCCGCAGCGGGTGCGGCGCGGGGGGGGATCTTCAGCTGCCGCAGGCCTTCAGGGCGACGTCTGCCGAAGCCTTGAACTCAAGCTTGCCGCCGGCCGCAATGTAGGCGCTCAGATCCTTGCGCGCATCGGCGAGCTGTCCGGCAGAGTATTCCGCCATGCCTTTGGCATAAAGAAGCACGGGCTCGGCTTTCTTAGCCGCCGCCGCCCCGAATTCCTTGGCCGCGGTCAGGTAGCGACCCGCTTTGTAGGCGGCATCGCCGGCGTCCACGTTGGCTGCAAGCTCCGCTGCGACCTTGCCCTTGATCGCAACTTTGGTCGCCACCTCTGCCGACGCGCCGCCGACCGCCAGCAAGAGCTGCTTGGCTTCCTCTGCGTACTTGCTCTTGGCGCCGGCTTGCAAGTAACCCTGGAGCAAGGCCCGCGCTTCCGCGGCGCGGCCTGCTTGCGCCTCCGCTTCGGCCTGAGCAAAAAGCGCGATCGGGTTCTCGGAAGAGAAGAAGGCCTCGCCGTAGCCCTTGGCGGCTTCGTCCCAGCGGGCAGCGGCGTAGGCGGCGTCCGCGGCTTGCGCTTTGGCCTTGGCGCCCGCCTCGAGCTCCGCGGCGATCGACAGCTTGAGCACTCCGTACACGCCGCCGGCTACGCCTATCGTCAGATCGGCGACCGCGCCAGCGGTGGTGGTAACGGCTCCGGTGATTCCGCCGATCACTTTTTTACCGAGCGACTTGGCTCCGCCCAGGGCCGCCTTGGCCTCGTTTTCATACTTCAGCGTCGTCTTGGCGCCGGCCGCCAGGTACATCTTGAACATCGTCTCGGCCTCTGCCTTATGCGCGAGCCCCTGGTGGCACTGCGCTTCGGCATAGATGAGGACCGCGTCGTGCGTCTTGGCAAAGGCATCGCCGTAGGCCAAAAGCGCCGCCTTGAAATCGCCGGCCGCATAGGCCTTATCGCCAACCGCCGCCGCCGCTTTTCCGGCCGCCGATACATCCACTGCCACCGCTACGGACGCCGCGGCGCTCACTTCCGCGGAGGCCGTTACCGGAGATGCTCCCAGACAGACCGCCAACAAGGCCGCATGTAGGCAACGCTTTAATGACATATAAGAACCCCCTTTGCGCGCAAACTTTGCAAACAGGGTGCCGGCCGTTCGTTAAAAAAGATCGGTCGCCGTTCGGGTTGATCGCGGTGCGATTGTGTAGCTATAAAAGTTTTTTGCGATTTCCAGGGACTCTGGTTGTCCCATTTCATGGATAAGCTAAATCTGAAAGAGGAGGGATCGGCCCAGGCGGGAGCTTCACCGTCTGCGGCCGGCGGGCGGCGCGTTTGGAACATGTGCAGGTCATGTTCCGGCGCAGCGGAGGACACCAACGCGGCCCTACAAGTCGCCGGATGTGCGTGTCTCCCATCGCGGGAAAGCATGTGCGGATGCCGATGATTTCTCGCGCACGCCTCGCTGGCCGGCGCGGTTCGCAGTGGAACGAGCCGCCGCCGCGAAATGCCGGCGAACTTCCCACCGTTTCGGCGCCGATGAGACAGGGAACAGAAAGCGGCGGGCGGTGCCGCGGCGGGCTTAGTTGGTCTCGACGTCGCCCCAGAAACCGATCCAGTGCTCGACCCGCTTCATGCTGGCCAGCGGCGCCTCATACGACCAGGCCGCCCGCTCGCTGCACTCCTTTCCCTTCGTCACATCGTAGAACTGGACTCCATTGGGACAGGAGTGATCGCTCTGTGTCTTGGCGGCCCGCCGCAGCATGTCCATGCGGACCGAATCGCGCGGAAAGTAGTGAAATCCATCCACCTCAATGGTCTTGTCGCTCTGGGCGATGACCTGACCCTGCCACGTTGCTTTCATGACGACCGACCTCCTGTGGCTCAATTGTGAAGTTGCCGTCGAGTGTAGCTGCCGCTTGGCCCCTCAGGCAAGTCCGCGCGCACCGCGGCGGGCGGGCGCTAGCCGCCTTTAGGTCCGAGCATCTCGCCCCAGCGGGCGATGGCTTCGTAGACGCCGCGGAAGCCGTGGCCCGACGCGGTCAGCTCATATTCGACGCGGATCGGCGGACCGGCGACCACCCGGCGATCGACAAGGCCCGCGGCCTGCAGCTCCTTGAGGCGCTCCGACAACATCCGATCACCAATGGTCTCAAGGCGTTCCTGCAGATCGGAGAAGCGCACCGCCCCGGTCTCCAGGGCCGCGATGATCAACCCGTTCCACGGCTTGGCCAAAAGCGCCATGGCGAGCTGAAAATGCGGGCACAGGTCCTGACAGTGACGCTTCACGATCTTTACTTAACCCTTCCGTCCCGCCGATGGAAGGGGACTTGACAGGTTGACTTCCTAAATTTAAGTTACTTCCTAAAATATAGTCCATGCCTTCCATGGAGGAAGCCAATGACCAAGTCAGCGCCCGCAGCTTGCTCGCCTTTGTTCACGCCGTTCCAGTTGGGACCGCTCACCCTGCCAAACCGCATCGTCATGGCGCCGATGACGCGCAGCCGCGCCGCCGGCGGCAACGCTCAGACCGAGCTGAATGCTCGCTACTATGCCCAGCGGGCCAGCGCCGGCCTCATCATCACGGAGGCGTCGCAAGTCACCCCCGCCGGCCAGGGCTACGTGCGCACCCCCGGCATCCACAGCGCCGAGCAGATCGCCGGGTGGCGCCTGGTCACCGATGCCGTGCACCGCGCCGGCGGCCGCATCTTTCTGCAGCTGTGGCATGTCGGCCGCGTCTCGCACACCTCCTTTCAACCCGACGGCGGAGCCCCGGTCGCGCCTTCGGCGATTGCCGCCAAGGGGATGAGCTATACGACCCAAGGTCCGCAGGCCCTGAGCACGCCGCGCGCGCTGGAACTGCACGAGATTCCAGAGGTCGTCGCCCAGTTCGCGCAAGGCGCCCGCAACGCCAAGGCCGCGGGCTTTGACGGCGTCGAGCTGCACGGCGCCAACGGCTACCTCATCGATCAGTTCTTGCGCGACGGCTCGAACCAGCGCACCGATGCCTACGGCGGCAGCGTGGCCAACCGCGTCCGCTTCCTGGTCGAGGCGACCGATGCCGTGGTCGGAGTGTGGGGGGCCGAGCGGGTCGGGGTGCGCTTGTCGCCGCAGGGCGCGTTCAACGATATGAATGACTCGGATCCGGCCGCGACGTTCGGTCATGCCGCGGCAGAGCTCGGGGCGCGGAAGCTGGCTTATCTGCACTTGGTGGAACCGATTGGAGTAAATGGCGCGCCGCCCTTGGGACCGCTGCTGCGGCAGCGTTTTGGCGGCCCGATCATCTTAAACGGCGGCTACGGTCGCGACAGCGCGGCAGAGGCGCTCGCGGCGGGCGCGGCGGAGCTTATCTCCTTCGGGGCGATCTATCTCGCCAACCCCGATTTGCCGGACCGCTTTGCCCAGAGCGCGCCGCTCAACAAGCCGGATCCGGCGACCTTCTACACGGAAGGAGAGAAGGGCTACACCGACTACCCGGCGCTTATCTGATCGCCGCCGCGCCGCCGCGCCGCCGTCGCGCGGCCCGGCCCCGGCGCCGCGTTCTTCCGGCGTTCCCGCTCCATTCCGCCGCGTTCCCGCTCCATTCCCGCCCCATCCTCCCGGCGCTTCCGCCCCATTCCCGCCGCGCTCCCGATGTCCTGTCTGTCGCGAGTTCTCGACGAGAATCGCGCCGGCGCCGTCGCAAGTGGACCGCGCCGCCGCATCACTACGGCAGGGCAGCAACGCGGACAAAGTCTAGGTCGTCGCAGCGGCCGCGCCCTTTGCCGCGCCGCGGTGCGCCGGCGCGTAACGGCTAAGGCTTTCTTCCCAGGCTGGGCGACGGCAGGTCCAGGGAGATGCGCGGCCCGATCGGGATCGTTCGTCAGAGCCTTGGCCTAGGTTGAGCCGGATCGCAGATTGGCGGCGGCAAAACAGCGGACCGCGACTTGGCGAGGACCGCCGCCGGCCGCCACCGCCAGATCGCTACCCGATGACAACCACCAACGCGCAGAAAGAAAAAAGCGATCGCCTGTCGATCTTGCAGGCCCTCCCTCGTCGCGTTTATAGAACAAGGCCCAACTACTCAAGGAGATTGAACATGAACCCGAAGAACCTCTCCGTCTTGGCCTGTCTGCTGATCGCCGCCTGCGGCAGCGCGCAGGACGATGGGCCGGCGGACCCGCAGCCGACTGCCTACGCGCAGATGAACCGGGAACAACGCACCGCCTTCATGAGCGCGGTCGTTCTGCCGCAGATGACGCCGATCTTTGCCGCGTTCGACGCCAAGTTCAAGAACATGACCTGCGCCACCTGCCACGGCAACGGTGCCACCGACGGCACCTTCGCGATGCCCAGCCCGCAAATCCCCCCGCTCCCCGGCAGCGAGGAGGCGTTCATGGAATACATAAAAGATCCGGAACACGCGCGATGGAGCCAGTTCATGCTCGATCAGGTCTGGCCGAAAATGGCGGACCTCCTAAAGGTGGATAAGTACGACCCGGCGCATCCGGACGGGTTCTCTTGTAGCAACTGCCACACGCTGATGGGTCATTAGACTTGTCGGGACGGCGAGACCGGCTTCCCGCTACGGCGTGCAGCAGCGGATCGGCCCTGGCAAGTGCCATCTCTGTGTCGTGTCTGTGACGTTTCTGCAACATCTCCGACCGCTGGACCTGGCGGCGGCAGAGCACACCGGAAAATCCCGAAAAAAAAGTACGGCCCATCCCTGAAGGGACGGCGCTGTGGTACATGGGAGGGAGTCTTTGTCTGCCATGGAACCCGCATGCCGACCCTTTTAGTCATCGAAGATGAGCTCGACCTGCAGCACGTACTCGAATACAACTTGCGGCAGGCCGGCTATGAAGTTCTGTGCGCCGCCGAGGGGAAGATCGGGCTGCAGCTCGCCGCGGAGCGGTGTCCCGAGCTCGTGCTGCTCGACCTCATGCTGCCGGATATGTCGGGCGTGCAGGTCTGCCGCATGCTCAAAGCCGATCCGCGGACTGCGAGCTCCGCCGTGGTCATGCTGACGGCGCGCGGCGAAGAGACCGACCGCATCGTCGGCTTTGAGCTCGGCGCCGACGACTACGTAGTGAAACCCTTCAGCATCCGGGAGCTCTTGCTGCGCATCGCCGTCATCCTGCGCCGCGGCAGCCCGCCGCGTGAGTCCGCCGCGGTCATGGAGCTCGGCTGCCTGCGCATCGACTGCAGCGCCCACCGCGTCTTCGTCGCCGAGCAGGAAGTCCGGCTCACCGCGCTGGAGTTTAAGCTGCTGCGCAAGCTGTGCGAGTCCAAAGATCGGGTGCAGACGCGCGCCATGCTGCTTGGCCATGTCTGGGACATCGAGGCCGACGTCACCACGCGCACCGTCGATACGCACATCAAGCGGCTGCGGGAAAAGATCGGCCTTGCCGGCAGCTACATCGAGACCGTTCGCGGGGTCGGCTACCGGTTCGCCCCGCTGCCCGCGGAGCCGGGTTCGTGAAGCTCGGCATCCGCAGCAAGCTGTTTCTGATCTCGCTCAGTCTTATCATCGCTTCGCTGGGAATCGGGTATGGCGCGCTCACGCCGGCGGTAAGCCGGTTTCTGACCCGGCGCATCGGCAGCGATCTGGCGGTGCGGCTGGAGCTGGTGACGCGGATTGCGGCGACGGCCGATCTTGCGCCCGACGACCGGCCGGCGTGGGCGCAGCTGGCGGCGGAGCTCGGCCGGCTGGCGCAGGCGCGCGTCACGCTGCTCGATGCAAACAGCGAGGTCCAGGCCGACTCCGAGGTGCTGATCGAGGCGGTGCCGCAGCTGGAGAACCACCGTGATCGGCCGGAGATCATCGGCGCCCTGCGCAACGGCCGCGGCCACAGCACGCGCCCCAGCCGGACGCTGGGGGTCGGCATGCACTACGTGGCGGCGCGGTTTTACAGCGCCCAAAAGCGGCGGCCGTTCATCGTGCGGCTGGCGCTGCCGCTGTCGGCCGTAGAGCAGGCGGTGGCGCAGCTGCATCTGAGCTTTGTCATCGCCGCCCTGGTCGCGCTGAGCGTCGCCATCCTGATGTCGAGCATCGCGGCGCACTTCGCCGCCCGCAGCCTGCGGTCGCTCACGGCGGCGGCGCGGCGAGATC
>CALFML010000765.1 GCA_937879845.1 uncultured Myxococcales bacterium | reverse complement strand
CATCCTGACCCACAAGCGCCAGCGCCTTCTGATAGTGCATTCCGGCCAGCGCCGCGTTTCCCTGCTCCGCATATACGTCGGCGAGCCGCAGCGCGGCGCCGGCCGACTGCGGATGCAGCTCGAGATTGAGCTTGAAGGTACCGAGCGCGCGCGGCTTTATCCCGTGCGTCCGGAATACCTGTCCCAGCCGATCGAGGCGCACTTCGGCGGTAGGATAGTTTTGCGGATCCTTGTCCGCCCGCTTGCGGTACTCCGCCACCATGCCCGCTTCATCCTGCGACACCAGAGAGCAGAACGCCGCAATCTGCTTCAAGTAATCCAGGTCGAGCAGGATCGCATACAGCACCCGGCGCAGCTCATCGGCCTTGACCAGCCAGAACTTTCGCTCGGCGCTCGGGGCAGCCGCGACTCCGCCCTGGTTGTTGCCGCGCTCCAGAAACGAACCCCGCGGCCAGGTCTCCAGGTACTCGATCGGATCCACGACTTGGGAGCGCCCCATCGCCAGCACCGAGTGTCCGGACGTGCCATCATGGATAAGGAGCTGGACGGTCTCGCTGTCATGAAACAGCAGCGCCAGCTGCAGCGACATCAGGATCTCGTCCGGCGAGACGACGAGCTTGGCCTTTACCTCATCATCTTTGGGCGCTTTGAGCTCCTTGTTGACGATGGCCATCGCCCGGTTGCCAAACACCAAGCTGCTCATCCGCAGTGCGCCAGCGAGATCCGAGCCGTCGCCGGCCGCCGCGCGGGCATCGCCGCCCGCCGCCGCTGGAGACGACTCTGTCGGGGTGCTGCGGGATAGACGGCGCACGGTGATGCGCAGCCGATCGCGGCCGTCGGCGGTGACATTCTCCAAGATCAGATCCGTCGCCAGCATGGGAGCCCGCAGGCGCCGCTGGGTGCCGGCGTAAACGTCCAGCGCCTTGCTCACATCGGGCGGCAGCGGCCCGGAGGACTCCGCTTCTTGGCGCAGACTGATTACGTGATCCTCGGTCCCTTTCAGATTCCAGATTGCATCGGTGAAAAGCTTGGCCTGCTTGCGATCGCGGCTCGCCGTCATCGCAGAGATGAAGCTCTTGGCGAGGTCCTTGGCGAAAGGACTCAAGCGCTTGGCATCCCCTATCCAGCTGCGATCGATGAACAGCACGGCTTCCCGCGCCCAGTCGTTCTTGTCTACGGTGAGCTGAATATCGATAAACTCGCGGAAGCCGCCGGTCTTAAGAGCGATCTGAAGGTCGCCGTTGTCCGCCGGCACGCGCTTGACTTCGCTGAGATTGAAAAATGAGAAAAACTCCGACTTCTTCAGTTCCTCATAGCTATCGGGCTCCGCCGCGCCCTTAGCGGCGCCGACCGCGGCGCTTGCAGCGGGATCCGCTCCGCGCGGCGGCGCCTGCGCCCATGCCGCACCCTGTGTCGCCAAAAAGAGACTAAAGAGGCACAACAAATAGAAATTTCGCATCAAGACTCCGCCCGGAACAAAGGGCCGCGCATCCTGTCTGAAACCCTCGGGACAGGAGCGGGCATAACCCCTTATCGTACCGCAATCGCGGTCCTTTAGACAAGGCCTAGGGGCGCAGCCGGACTAGACCCGAAGCAGGGCGGAAAGCTAGAGTCTGTACTGAAAGGGAGCGGGGGGTATTACTCGGTCTGTCCCTGCAGGGCGGCCAGGAGCTTGAGGATGCTCTGCTTGGCGTCGCCGTAGAGCATGAGCGTGTTTTCGTAGTAGCACAGAGGATTATCGACGCCGGCGTAGCCCGCGCTCTGTCCGCGCTTGAGCATGACGACGCGGGCGGAGTGCCAGACTTCCAGAACCGGCATGCCGTAGATGGGACTGTGCGGATCTGAAAGGGCGCTCGGATTTACGATGTCGTTGGCGCCGATCACAAGGACGACGTCGGTCTTGCCGAAGTCCTCGTTGATCTCTTCCATCTCTTTTACGATCTCGTAGGAGACGTTGGCTTCGGCCAAAAGCACGTTCATGTGTCCGGGCAGACGGCCGGCCACCGGATGGATGGCGTAGCGCACTTGCACGCCGCGGGCGGCGAGCAAGGTCGAGATTTCCTTCACCGGATGCTGCGCCTGCGCCACCGCCATGCCGTAGCCGGGAACGATGATCACGGTCTTGGCGTGCAGGAGCAGGTCGGCGACCCCGGGGACCTGGATCTCGTTTACTTTCTGCGGCGGACCGGTGGAGGCCGCGGCGGCGGCCGGCGCTTCGCCGAAGCCGCCGAACACGACGTTCCAGATCGAGCGGTTCATCGCCCGGCACATGATGTAGCTCAAGATCGCGCCGCTTGAGCCGACCAGCGCGCCGGTGATGATGAGCAGGTCGTTTGACAGCATGAAGCCGGCGGCCGATGCGGTCCAGCCGGAGTAGCTGTTGAGCAGCGACACCACCACCGGCATATCGCCGCCGCCGATCGCCAGCACGAGCTGCGCCCCGAGCACCCCGGCCACCACGGCGACCCCCACAAGATAGGCAACCCCGGCCGCCCCGCCCGCCTGGAAGCCGAAGACCGCGAGCACGACCGCGAGCAGCACGAGCGCGCCGCTTGTCGCGTGGCGCCCCGGCCACAGAAGCGGCCGGCTGCCAATCGAGTTGCGCAGCTTGAGGAACGCGACGATCGAACCGGTGAACGTCACCGCGCCGATGAACACACCGACATAGACTTCGATCTGGTGCGCCAGATCCGCGCCGCCTTCTCCGGACAAGGCCGAGCCGATTCCGACCAGCACTGCGGCGGCGCCGACGAAGCTGTGCAGAATCGCGACCAGCTCCGGCATCGCCGTCATCGGCACCCGCGCCGCCAGACCCTGGCCGATCGCGGCGCCGACCAGGAGCGCCGCGATCAAGATTCCCAGCGCCGCCGGCACTTCATGGGTCGCCGTGGCGGCGTCGCCCTCGGTACCCATAAACAGCCCGAGCGCGGTGATAACGGTCGCCAGGATCATTCCCAGCGTTCCCAGCAAGTTGCCGCGGCGGGCGCTTACTTGCGTTGAAAGCCCGCGCAGGCTGAGCACGAACAGAACGCCGGCGATGATATAGGAGAGGCTACTCACACTGCTGCGCATATCTTGGCCTCCCCTTACTTACGGAACATCCGCAGCATGCGCTGCGTGACCAGGAATCCGCCCGCGACATTGATCGTGGACAGGAGCACCGCCACCGCCCCGAGGATCGTCGATGCGCTCACCTCCTTGCCGCGGCCAAGGAGCATGCCGCCGATCAGGATGATGCCGCTTATGGCGTTGGTCACGCTCATGAGCGGCGTGTGCAGCGCCGGGGTGACGTTCCAGATGACGTGCCAGCCGACGATGCAGGCGAGCAGGAACACGGTGAAGTGCTGCAGGAAGGCCGGCGGCGCATAAAGCCCGATCGGCAAAAGCAGCAGCGCCGCCGCCACAAGCGCCATGCGCGCCGGCCACGGGCTCTCGATGCGGCTTGAGACCGAGGAGGGACGCGGCGGCTCCTTGCGCGGCTCCGGCGCCCCTGAGCGCAGCTCCAGGCGCGGCGGCGGCCAGGTGAGAGTGCCGGTGTCCACGACCATCATGTTGCGCAGCACCTCGTCTTCGCGATCGAGCTCGAAGCGGCCTTCGGTGATGAGGTCGCGGATTAGGTTGAGCAGGGTGCCGGCGTAAAGCTCGCTCGACTGGCGGGCCATCTGGCTTGTGAGATCGGTCTGGCCGATGATCGTGACGCCGAACTTTTCGACGATGCGCTCGCGCTCGGTAAGGGCGCAGTTGCCGCCCTGCTCCGCCGCCAGATCGACGATCACCGAGCCGCGCGCCATGCCGACCACCGCGCCGGAGGTGATGAGCTTGGGCGCCGCGATGCCCGGAATCAGCGCCGTGGTGATGACGATGTCGGCGGTGGCGCAGTGGGTCGCCAGGAGCGCCTGCTCCGCCGCCAGGTAGGCATCGCTCATCTGCTTGGCGTAGCCCCCCTCGCCCTCGCCGGTTTCGTTGAAGTGGAACTCGATGAACTGCCCGCCGAGCGACTCCACCTGCTCGCGCACCGCCGGCCGGGTGTCGAACGCCGACACCACCGCCCCCAGCGCCCGCGCCGCCGCCACCGCCGCCAGACCGGCCACGCCGGCGCCGACGACCAGGACCTGCGCCGGACGGACCCGGCCCGCCGCCGTGACCTGGCCGCCCAGGAAGCGCCCGTAGTGGTGCGCCGCCTCGATCACCGCCTTGTACCCGGCGATGTTGGCCATCGCCGACAGCGCATCGAGCTTCTGCGCGCGGGTGACGCGCGGCACCATATCCATCGCCAGCACGGTCGCCTTGCGCGCCTGCAGCTGCGTCAACAGCTCCGGGTTCTGCGCCGGCCAGATAAAAGAAATGAGGCGCCCTTCGCGCTTGAGCAGGTCGACCTCATGCGTCACCGCCGGTCCCCCCCCCGTCGGCCGCGGCGGCAGGTGCTCATCCTGAAGCGGCATCGGCGCCCGCACCTTGATGACCAGGTCGGAGCCGGCATAGAGCAGCGCCGCCGAAGCGACAATCTGCGCCCCGGCCTCGGCGTACTCGGCATCGAGCATGCTCGCCCCCTCGCCGGCGCCGGACTGCACAAGGACCTCGACCCCGAGCTTGCGCAGCTGGTGAACCGTGGCCGGGGTCGCGGCGACGCGGCGCTCGCCGGGATAGATCTCTTTGGCGACGCCGATGCGAAACAGCTTCGGCGCCGCGGCTTCCTTGGCTTCGGCTTCGCGGAGCGCCCTGACTTCCGCCGAGCTGCTGGCGCGGGGCTCGGCGCTGACGGGTTTATTCGATGTGTCGGACTGCTGCATTATCCAACCCTAACGTTATTGACGGGATAGTACCCCTCCCGATGCGCCTGTCCAATCACAACGAGTCGAGCATCCGACCGCCCGGCCCGATAAAGCTGACTATAATCGCGCCCGTGAAGGTGCTGCTGGTCGAAGACGATCTCAAGCTGGCGCGCTTCCTGCGGCGCCTTTTGGCGGAGGAAGGCTACACCGTTGACCTGTGCACCGGCGGCGAAGACTGCCTGGCGCAGGCCGGCTCCGGGCTTTATTCGCTGGTGATTTTGGACTGGATGCTGCCCGACCGCGACGGCTTGTCGGTCTGCCGCGAGCTGCGGCAAAAGGGCGTGCTGACGCCGATCCTGATGCTCACCGCGCGCGGCGACCTGAAAGAGCGGGTGCTCGGGCTCAAGACCGGCGCCGACGACTACCTGGTCAAGCCCTTCGAGCTCGATGAGCTCCTGGCGCGCATGTTCGCCCTCATCCGCCGCACCGCCGCATTCGGCCGGCTGCGCATCGGCGAGCTGGAGCTCGACCGCATGCGCCACAGCGCCCTTGTCAAAGGCCGCAGCATCGAGCTGACCGGCCGCGAGCACGCATTTCTCCTCTACCTCGCGCACCAGGCGGGCAAGCCGGTGCCGCGCTCCGAGCTCCTGTCGAACATCTGGGAGCTCAGCATCGATCCGGGCACAAACCTCGTCGATGTGCTGGTCAGCCGCCTGCGTGACAAGCTGGGCGAGCACGCCTGGATGATCGACACGGTGCGCGGCCTTGGCTATTCGCTGCGGGCGGAGCGGACGGCATGAGCTTCAGCGGCCGGCTCATCGGCGCGGTGACCCTTATGACGGTGGTGACGCTCGGCGGCGCCTTCACCGCGGTCTATTTGACGGTGATTCATGCGCAGCAGCGGCACCTGGACGACGCGCTGCGGCGGGTCGCCGATGAAGAAGCGCGCGAGGTCATAGCGGCCGGCGAGCACGCCTTATCGATTAGCGATCGGCCCGGTCCGGCGGCCAACGATGTCGGGCCGCTGGCCAAGTACGCGGCGCTCTACGCCGTGGACGGCGGCGCGGTGCTGGCGGCGACCCCCAACTTCGGCCGCCGCCCGCCGCCGCGCGACGCCCTGCGCCATCCGCCCGGCCAGTGCTTCAACCTGTGGTTCGGCGGGGAGCACCTGCGGGCGGTGCTGGTGCCGCTGCCGCGCCGCGGGCTGGCGCAGCTCCTTTTGGCGGCGCCGCGCAAGGATCTGGACGGCGACGCCGCGCTGCTCGGCCGGGCGATGGCGTGGGTGTTCGGCGCCGCGGTGCTGTGGGCGCTGTGCGTGGCGCGCTGGATCTTCGGCCGCCTGACCCGCGCCCACAAGGACATCGCCCAGGCGGCGCGGCGGGTCGCCGCCGGTGATCTCAGCGCCCGCGTCACCCCGCTGTCCAGCGATCGCGAGGTCGCTCAGCTGGCGCGCGATCTCAACTACATGATCGAGCGGCTGGAGGCGCTCCTGTCGTCGCAGCGGCGCTTCATCGCCCACGCCGCGCACGAGCTGCGCTCCCCGCTCACCACCCTGTACGGCGAGCTGTCGTACGCGCTGCGGCGGCCGCGCGATCAGAGCTCGTATCAAGAGGTCATCGAGGAGGCGCTCGACTCGGCGCGGCGGCTCAAGCTGCTGAGCGAGGATCTGCTCACGCTCGTGCGCCTGGATGCCTCGCGCATCGAGCCGGCCGAGCGCCTGCACCCGGCCGACATCATCCACGAGGCCATGCGCACGGTACGCGGCGCCGCCGGCGAGCGCGGCGTTCACATCCTCACGAGCGATACCCGCGGCGCCGGGGCGGCGGTGACGATCCAGGGCCGGCCGCTCGATCTGGAGCGCATGGTGCGCAACCTCCTTGAAAACGCCGTGCGCCACTCCCCGCCCGGCGGCGCGGTCGAGGTCCGCGTCGCCGCCCGCCGCGACGGCATCGAGATCACGGTGAGCGACGCCGGCCCCGGCATCCCCGAAGACGACACGGAGCGCATCTTCGAGCCGTTTTACCGCGGCCCGCGGGAGCGGGCGAGCGAAGTCCCCGGCACCGGTCTGGGCCTGGCCATCGTGCGCGAGATCGCCCGCGTCCACGGCGGCGATGTACTGCTCGCCCCCCGAACCGCCCGCCCCGGCGCGACCTTCGTCATCCACCTGCCCGCCTGCGCGGCGTAGTTTCATGGCAGCTTCAGAAGTCGATGTCCCAGATTCCCGCCGCCTGCTCGACCGCGATGAGGTGGCGGGCGTTATCCGCGAGCGCCCCATAGTATGCAAGGTACACATCGGCCACCGTGCGCTGGGCGTTTAGCACCTCCAAAAGCGTCGCGGCGCCGCGCTGGTAGCTATATAGCGTAGCCGCGAGCACGCGGTCGGCATCGACCAGCACCCCTTGGGTGTAGAGCCGCACCTGGCGCACCGCGGCCTCGTAGCGCGACAGTGCCTTGCGGACCTCGATCTCGGCGCGCAGCTCGGCGCTGCGGCGGGTGGAGGCGGCCTGCAGCTCGGTCTGCACGGCGGCGGCCAGCTCACCGCGGAACACGCGCGACAGCGGCAGCGGCAGCGATAAAGTCGCGGTCAGCGCGTCGTAGGCCGGCGAGGCGAACGGCTCGCTGAACAAGCTGCGCTGCCAGCTGACGTTGAAGGTGAAATCGACCCAGCGGTTGGCTCGCGCCAGGCGCACCCGCGCCGCCGCCGCATCCACGGCCTGCTGCCGCGCCCGCACGTCGGGCCGTAAAAGCGCCGCGGTGATGAGCGCCGCCGCATCGAACGCATGCTCGGGGATGCGCAGCTCCCCCCCGAGCGGCAGCGGCACCCCGGGCGC
Source organism: uncultured Myxococcales bacterium (assembly GCA_937879845.1). Classification (GTDB taxonomy): domain Bacteria; phylum Myxococcota_A; class Polyangia; order Palsa-1104; family JAEUJZ01; genus CALFML01. The sequence goes on along the minus strand of CALFML010000765.1, from coordinate 30,040 downwards.
CGGCACGCTGCGGCCGAGAAACTGCGCCAGGCTCAGGTCCGCCGCCAGCACATCCGCCGCCGCCGCCGAGACCTCGACTTGGTAGCGCTGCGCTTCCACCCGCGACTGGATGAGGGCCACCTCGCCGATGTCGCCGGCGGCGAGCCGCTGCTCATTGACCGTGACCAGGCGCTCCAAGCTCGAAAGGGTGGTCTGTTTGCGCTCCAGTACCTTGCGGGCATACAGGGCGTCGATATACGCCGACGCGGCATCGGCGCGCAGCCGGCGCAGGAAATCATCGAGCTCCGACCGCACGACCGCGGTGTCGGCAGAAGCCGCCGCGATGCGCGCTCCGCGCTTGCCGAAAGGCTCCAGCTGCAGCGTCACCCCCAGCGTACTCACCGTCGGCGCCGCCTGGCCGGAGACATCTAGCTGCGACACGCCGCCGGTGATCACCGGGTCGGGGAAGACGCGGGCGATGGCGACCTGCGCCTCCGCAATCGGCACGTTGGCGCGCTGCGCGGCAAGCTCCAGGTTCGACTGCGCCACCTGGTTCAAATAGGAAGCGAACGTCATCGGCACCGCGGGCGGCTCGGCCGCAGCCACCACCGGGACCGCGCCGCAAAGCGCAGCCAGCACGATGCTGCAGGCGATGGCGGAGCGATGCCCTAGAAGCCGTGGAGTCAAAAGCCCGGCTTGGTTCACGGCGCCACCTCCCCGGCCGCCGCCGTGCTGGTTGCCGGCGCCGACTCCCCATCGCCCAGGCGGCTCTCGACCAGGTGATAGAGCACCGGAACCACGAACAGCGTCAGCAGCGTGGCGCTGAGCAGCCCGCCCACAACCACCGTGGCCAGCGGCCGCTGCACGTCCGAGCCGATGCCGTGCGCCATCGCCGCCGGCAGCATGCCGAGCGCCGCCACCGTCGCGGTAAGCAGCACCGCGCGCAGCCGCTCGGTCGCCCCGCGCACCACCGCGTCGTGCAGCGGCAGGCCGGCGCGGCGCAGCTCGTTGAGACCGGAGACGACGATCACGCCGTTCTGCACGGCGACGCCGAACAGCGTGATGAACCCGACCGCGGAAGAGACGTTGAGCGTCATGCCCCGCACATGCAGCGCCACCATCCCGCCGAGGAGCGCCAAAGGCACGTTGACCAAGATCAGCGCGGCGTGCCGGAACTGCCCGAACGCCCCGTACAGAAGAATGAAGATGAGCGCCAGCACAATAGGCAGGATGAGCCCCAGGCGCGCCGCCGCCCGCTGCTGGTTTTCGAACTGGCCGCCCCAGCGGACCTCGTACCCAGACGGCACGGAGACCTGGCTGCGGATGCGGCCCTGGGCGTCGGCGAGGAAGCTCGATAGGTCGCGGCCGCGCAGGTTCAGCCGCACGGTGAGGTGGCGGCGGTTGTCCTCGCGGGTGATCGTGCTCTCGCCGGAGCGCAGCTCCAGCCGCGCCACCTGCGACAGCGGCACCCGCTGCCCGCCCGGCGCCGAGATCGTCAGGTCGCCGATGGCCTCGGGCGAGCTGCGCACGCGCGGGGTGAAGCGCACCGCGATGTCGTAGTGGCGCTCGCCCTGAAAGACCTGGGCGATGGCGCGCCCGCCCACCGCGACTTCGATGAGGTCGGCGATGTCCGAAACATTAATGCCAAAGCGCGCCGCCGCCGCCCGGTCCACCTTGACCTGGAGCTGCGGCAGCGGCGGCTCCTGATCGATGGCCACGTCGGCGCTGCCCGGCACTTTCACCAGCAGCTCGACCATCTGCGCCGCCGCCCGCCGCGCTTCGCCCAGGTCGCTGCCGAAGATTTTTATCACCAGATCGCTGTGCGCCCCCGCGATCTTGTCGTTCACCCCGTCGATCATCGGCTGCGAAAAGCCGACCACCAGACCCGGAATCGTCTGCAGCCGCGCCGCCAGCTTGGCGATGAGATCCGCCTTGACCATGCCCTTGGGCCAGCGGCTGTAGGGAATAAGTCCGACGGAGCTCTCGATATGCGACGGCGTCCAAGGGTCGGTGCCGTCGTCGTTGCGGCCAAGCTGGGTCACGATGTAGCTCACCTGGGGAGCCTCCAGCACCGCCTCGCGCAGCTCGCTCGCCAGCTGGTTGGCCTTGTCGAGCGACAGCCCCGGCGGCAGCTGCACCTGCAGCCACAGCGAGCCCTCATCGAGCTCCGGCAGAAAGCCCTTGCCGACGAAGATCCCGAGCAGGACCGCCGCCACCGCCGCCGCCACCCCCGGTCCCAGCGCCAACATCGGCCGCCGCAGGAGGCTCGCCAGCACCGTCCGGTAGCGCGTCTCTGCCCGCGACAGGATCGGGTTATGCCACAGCTTGCGCGGCTTACGCAGCGCCGCCAGCGACAGCCCCGGGATGAGCGCCAGGCCGACCAGCAGCGCCGCCGCCAGAGCATAGCCGATGGTGTACGCCATGGGGGAAAACAGCTTCTTCTCCACCCGCTGGAAGGCGAACAGCGGCAGGTAGGCGGTGATGATGATCACCTTGGCGAAAAAGATCGGTCGCGCGACGGCGGCTGCCGCACCGGCCGCATCCGCCTCGGTCAGCGGGTCGTCCGGTTTCTCTTCGCGCTTGCGCAGGATGGCCTCCATCACCACGATCGCGCCGTCGACGATGATGCCGAAGTCAATCGCCCCGAGCGACAGGAGGTTGGCCGGGATGCTGGTAAAGCGCATGAGGATAAACGACAGGAGCAGCGACAGCGGAATGGTGATCGCGACGAGCAGCGCGCTGCGCGGGCTGCCCAGAAACAGGATGAGCACGAAGATCACAAGCCCGATCCCCTCCATCATCGTCCGCGACACCGTGCTCAGGGTGGTGTGCACAAGCTCGGTGCGATCGAGATAGGGGACGACCCGGACATCGGGCGGCAGGAGGCCGTGGTTGAGCAGCTGCACCCGCTCATGCAGGCCGGCGAGCACGCGCGAGGGGTTGTTGCCGCGCAGCAGCAGCACGATGCCGCTCACCCCGTCCGCGTTGTGATCCTTGCCGAGGATGCCGTTGCGCGTCAGCGCCCCGAGCTGCAAAGACCCGAGCGAGCGCAGAAACACCGGCGTCCCCTTCTGCTCCGTGACGACGATGTTGCCCAGATCTTCCAGGTTGCGGATAAGGCCGATGCCGCGCACGACGAAGCCCTGGTCGCCGCGGACCATGACGCTGCCGCCGGCGTTGCTGTTGTTGCGCTGGATGGCGGTCGTGAGATCGTCGAGCGAAAGGCCGTACTGCAAGAGCCGGCCGGGCTCCAGGAGCAGCTGGAACTGCGTCGTCTCGCCGCCGAAGTTGGTCACGTCGGCGATCCCGGAGACCTGACGCAGCGTCGGGATCACCACCCAGCGCTGCAGCTCGCGCAGCTCGCGCTGCGAGCGGGAGCTGCTCTCCAGCGTGTAGCGGTAGATCTCGCCGATCGGCGAGGTCAGCGGATCGAGTGACGCATCGGCCCCCTGCGGCAGCCGCACCGCCTCCAGGCGCTCGCGGATGCGCTGGCGGGCGAAGTAATCGTCGATGCCGTCCTGAAACACCAGCGTGATGAGCGACAGCCCGAACGTGCTGCGCGAGCGCATCACCTGCAGCCCCGGGGTGCCGTTGAGCTCCCGCTCGATCGGCACCGTGACCTGCTCCTCCACCTCCTCTGCGGCGTGGCCGGGGTACTGGGTGATGACCTGCGCCGTGGTGTCGGCGATGTCGGGATAGGCCTCGACCGCCAGCTCCTGCCACGACATGTAGCCGAAGACCCCGAGCAGGATAAACGCGATCAGAATGAGCCAGCGGCGGTGCAGGGCGGTGGTGACAAAGCTTTCGATGATCATGCTCGTTGCCTGCTCGCTCCCTGGGGGACGGCTGCCCGGTGCTTACTGCGCAATGTCCGCTGCCTACTGCAAAAGGACGGCATTGGCGACGACCACTCGCTCTCCGGCGCGGAGTCCGTCGGTCACGCTGGTCAGCCCGTCCAGCGCCGCCCCGGGCGTGATCCGCCGCCGCTGCAGGACCCACGGCGACTCCTCGACAAAGACGAAGCTCGCATCGCCCAAAAGCACGATCGCCGGCGTTTCGACCACCAGCTCCGGTGCCGCTTTCTCCGTGAACTTGACGCTGCCGAACATTCCCGGCCGCAGGCGGCGGTCTTGGTTGGCGAAGGAGATGCGGACCTGGATCGTGCGCGTCTCGGGCTTTATGAGGTCGCCGACGAACAGCACCTTGCCGGGCCAGCTCTCGCCCGGGTAGGCGGCGAAGCTGGCGCTGGCATCCTCGCCGGCCTGCACCCGGCGCAGATCTTTTTCCTGCACGCTGGCGGTGACCCAGACCGTGGACAAGTCGGCGACCGTCATGAGCGGATCCGACAGGTCGTTGCGGAACTCGCCGGGTGCGACGTGATATTCGACGACGCGGCCGGCGATCGGCGAGCGCACCGGCAGCGGCCGCCCCAGCGCTCCCGGATCCATTCCCAGGAGCTTGAGGCGCAGCGTCGCGCGTTCGAGCTCGCTATTGGCCAGATCGCGATCGGTCTGCGCCTGCTCGACCTCGCGCTGGGCGCCGATGCCGTTCTTGCGCAGATCCTGCTGCCGCGACAGCGTCCGCTCCGCCTGCGCCAGCGCGCTCTTGGCCCGCAGGTAGTCGGTCTGCGCCGCCACCAGATCCGGCGAGTCCAGCTCCAAAAGCGGCTGCCCCGGCGTCACCGTGTCGCCGAAGCGCACGAACAGCTTGACCACCCGGCCGGCCAAAGGCGGCGTGATGCGCGCCATCCGCGCCGGATCCGCCTCTACCTCCGCCGGCGCCTCCAGCGAGCGCCGCACGCTCTGGTACTGCACCGCGCGGATTTGCAGCCGCGGCCGAAGCGGCGAGTCGGCGGGGATCTCGATGTGATCGCCGCGCCGGATCGCCGTCTGCGTCGCCGCGTCCGGCGGTCCCTCTGCGCCTTTTTGACAGCCTAGGAGTCCGGCCAGGGATCCGGCCAGACAAAGCCCCCACAGACCCACCGCTGCCGCCCGGCGCACCGGAGCTTCCCGTCGGCCCGGAAGCAGACAACCCGCGAGTCGGACAACGCTCGTTTCAGACACGCGGCGAACTATTACAAGGTTGTAACTTCTAGCCCAGAAGCTTTTTGAAAAAGTTACAGCGGTGTAACCTGCGGCGTCACACTAGGCCCAGCGCCGGCGTCGTCTCCGCCTTAATCCGCAGCGCGCTCGCCCGCTGCCCGATACGCCGAGAGCTCGGCGCGGGCCTTATCCCCCAGCTCATCGAGCCGCCGCTGCCAGATTTTCCGGTACGGGCGCAGCCGCTCGACCACCGTGGCGGCGATGGCGAGGTTGCGGAACCACTTGGAGTCGGCGGGCACGATGTACCAAGGGGCGCTCGGGGAGGCGCAGCGGCGCAGCGCGTCTTGGTAGGCGTCTTGGTACTCCGCCCACTTCTTGCGGGTCTGCCAGTCGCCGACGCTGAGCTTCCACGCCGCGCGCTCGTCCTGCTCGCGGCCAAGCAGGCGCTTTTTCTGCTCGCCGGGGCTGATGTGCAAAAAGAACTTGAACACGATCGTGCCGTGTTCCGATAGCAGCTCCTCGAAGTCGCGGATGTGGCCGTAGCGCTCTTTCCACAGCTCTTCCGGCACAAGATTTTCCACCCGCGCTACCAGCACGTCTTCATAGTGCGAGCGATTGAACAAGGTCCACTCCCCCTTGCGCGGCACCTGCCGGTGCACCCGCCACAGGAAGTCGTGCTCCAGCTCCTCGCGCGTCGGCACGCCGAAGGAATACACGCTCACCCCGCGCGGGTTGAGGTACCCGGCGACGTGCTTTATCGCCCCGTCCTTGCCGGCGGTGTCCATGCCCTGGAGGACGATCAGCACGCTGTGCGTGCGCGCGCCCCACATGAGCTCCTGCAGCTCGAACAGCTCCTCCCCGAGCTCCCCGAGCTGCCGCTGCGCCTCCTCCCGCGAGGCCTCCTTGGGCGGCTCTGCGGAGAGCTCCGCGAGGCGTACCTTCTTATCCGCATCGACAACCGTGATCATGTGGCTGGCCATCTTCAAGATCCTCACGCGGCAGAGATTGGGTCGGCCCCTTGCGGGTTCCGCTCGGACGCCGAGTGTACTCCGGCCGGGCCGCACCGCCACTCCCGCCGTCCGCAGCCCCATCGCCGGGCCGCCGCGCTGGGGCCTGTTCGCTCTCGCCGCGGCCTCGTAAGCGGCGGCCGCGCGCGCCTCCGGGCCGCTGGTCTCGTATACTGGGGCTTGTCATGCGCAAGGCCAGGGAAGTAAGCGGCAAGGGGCCGATCCGGTTTGGCGGAGCCGGTCTTGCTTCCGGACGGGGCGGGGCACGCTGCGGCTTTTTCCCGGTCGTCGCGGGGATCCTGGCCGGCGGGATGGCGGCGCTGCTGCAGCCGCCGGCGGCAGCGGCGCAGGAGCCGGTGATGATCGATGTCCGCGGGCGCACGCAGCTGCGCCTGCGCGAAGGCGCGCGCGTCCGCAGCAGCGGCGCCAGCTATCAGCTTACCGTCTCGGTCGAGCTGGACGACGGGCAGGAGCGCGGGCGGACGGAGTCGGACCTGCCGGCGGGTCCGACCGAGCCGGGCGGCGCCGACGCCGATCCGCGGCGCTCGTTTGCCGAGCAGCGCGTCCGGCTGCGCCTGCGGACTGCGGACGATGAGCTGGCGCAACAGACGGCGACGACCGGCCGCGACGGCAGCGCGACGGTATCGCTCGGCGAGCTGCCGGCGGGCAGCTACACCGTGGTGGCCGACTATATCGGCGATGAGCATCGCGATCCGGCGCATGCCGAGCTGCAGGTGGATCTGGGGCGGCAGCCGGTGCTCTTGAACCTGAGCGCCCCTTCGCAGGCGCCGCGCAATGGTGAGCTGTCGCTGCAGCTGACGCTCATCTCCGAAGGAGTGGGTTTATCGGATACGGTCACCGTCAGCCTGGACAGCGTGCGGCGCCCGGTGCGCCTTGTGCGGGGCTTTGCCCAGACGGCGATTCCGCTGCGCGGCCTGCCGGCGCTGCGCAAGGGACAAGTGCTGAACATCCTGGCCAGCTATTCCGGCGATCCGCTGCACACAAGCGCGCTTGCGCGCCGCACGGTGCTGCTCACCAGCCAGGCGCGGGTTACCCTTGAGCTCGGGACGGCACCGGGCGGGCGAGCGGCCGCCGCCGGTGAGATCGCCCAAGGCAGCGCCCTGGTCGCGGTAGGCACGGTTACGGATGAGGAAGGACCGCTCTCCGGTGAGCCCATAGACCTGGAAGTCAGCGAGCAGCCGGGCGGCGAGCGCTTGGGCGAGTCGCCGGCGTCTCCTACTGCGCCCCCGGCCCGCGGCGCCGATGAGCTGCCGCGCCTCCTGCGCGCCGTCGCCAGCGGCGTCACGGATCGGGGGGGTCGCTTCCGCATCGTCATCCCGCACCTGCCGCTGCACCCCGGACCGGCGGTGCTGGCGGCGCAGGTGACGCCGCGTTACCGCTATGTCCTGCCGGCGCGCGCGCCGGAGCTGCCGATTACCGTGCTGCCGCCGGAGCCGGTCTCCGCGTTTTATTACCTGCTGCCGCTCGGCGCCACCGTGCTGGGGGCGCTCATGTGGCTGGCCGGGCGGTGGCTGCGGCCGCATGTCCTGAGCCTTCTGGCCCAGTGGCACAAGCGCCGTCCGGAGGCCTCGCCCCCGCCGGGAGCCGCGGCGAGTCAGAGCGCCCCCGCCTTGTCTGCATCGGAGGTATCGCTCGGCGAGCCGGGGGTCAGCCTGGCCCAGAGCCGCCGCCTGACCGGGCTGACGCTGCGCCGGACCGTCGATACGACGCTGGAAGGCCAGGTACTGGACGCGAGCTTCGGCCGGCCGGTCAGCGGCGCGGTGCTCACCGTGCAGCCGACCGCGGCGCTCGGTCCGGGCGCAAGCGAGCCGCAGCTTGCGCGGACGGTGAACGCCTCCCACGAGGGACGCTTTGCCGTAAGCCAGCTCGCCGCCGGCCGCTACGTCGTCGAGGTGACTGCGCCGGGCTATCTGCCGCAGAGCTTCCCCGCCGCGATGCCGCATCGCGGGGAGCTGCGCGGGATCAGCGTGCGCCTTTTACCCATCCGCGTCCGTCTGCTCAGTGAGTGGCGCCGGGTGGCGCAGAGCCTGATCGATCAAGAATCACGTCTGCGCACGGCCACCCCGCGGGAGCTGCTGGAGCAAGCGGCGCGGCTGCGCGGGGCGGCGCTGGCTTACGGAGCGGCGGGGGATGCGCTGGCGCGGCTCACCGAGCTCGTGGAGCAAGCGTATTACTCGCCGCGGATCTGCACGCCGCAGATGCTCGCTGAAGCCGAGCACCTGGCCGGCGTGCTCCTGCAAGCGGGCGCACCGCCTGCCGCTCTGCGCCCGGCGGCGCCGCTGCCCGCGGCCGGCCCGCCGGTTCCGCTGAGCTGACTCCGCTGCGGAGCTTGGCGGCGCCGCGCTATCGCCGCGGCCGCTGCTCCGCGGCAACGTCGTAGCACAGGCGGAGCAGCAGCCGCAGCGGCGGCAGTGAGAAAAGCGGCACCAGGCAGGCGATGAAGATCGGTCCCCGCCGCAGCAGCGCCAGCCAGGCGTCTAGCCCGTGATGGATCACAGGCGGGCCACCGCCCGGACGCGGCTCGCTCACGCAGAAGCGGCGGTCGCCTGCGGGCAGCGGCGCGGCGACCAGCTTCGGCCCGACGACTAGCCGCGGCAGCTTCGCCACCGCATCGACACAAGCGGGGCAGCTCTCGTCATAGCCGACGACCAGCGGCGGCTGGTCCGGATCGCCGTAGGGAAACAGCCGCGGCAGCCAGCAGCGCACCGCCAAGCAGTAGCGGGCATAGGCCGCGCCGAATCGGCGGCGCAGCTCCGCTTCCTCCTGCGGCAGGAAGAAGAGCTGCGACATCAGCACCAGATCGACGGCGTAGATAAGGAGCCAGACCGACCGATACAGCGCCGCCATCGCCAGCACCGCGGCGATGGCGCCAAGCTGCATCGGGTTGCGCACGAAGGCATAGGGGCCTTCTGTGACCAGCGCCAGCGGCGGATCAAAGGGCAGCGGGGTGCCGCCGGCGCGGACAAACTCCAGCACGGCCCCCAGCGCAAAGAGCAGGCACAGCGCGCCGGCCAAAATGATGCCGGCCCGCAGCGGCGCGGCCAGCAGCGGCGGCCAGATGCTCTGTCCGGAGAGGGTCAGGATCAGATACGGCAGCACGCCGAAGGAAATAGCGCCGAACGCCACAAGATAAAGTCCGGCGCGGAGCGCGGCTCCCAGGCGGAGGCGTTGGAGCTCGAAGATGGGGACGGAGCCGCGCGAAAGCGCCTCGCCGCTATGCCGGACGGCCCGCTGGACCCAGAGCGCCGCAAGCAGGAGGCAGGCAATCATCCCCGCATCGCCCAGCAGCCAAGACAGCCCGGCGCCGCGGCGGACCAGCGCCTGCGCCTGCGGCGCCAGGATCCCGTCGTAGGTCAGCGTCGCCGCCCACCACACCGCCGCGTAGCGCAGCGCCGCTGGGAGCCGGCGGGGCGCCCAGTGCACAAACAAAAGCCCCCACAAAAGCGCCCACGCCAGATGCAAATCCAGCGGCACGCCGAGCAGGAGTCCGTCGCGAACCGCATACCGCCACAGCCCCGCCGCCTGCCCCGCGGCGTCCAAAACCACCGCCAGAACCAGCTGCACGCCGGCGGCCACGAGCGCCGCGCGCTGCTCCCCGATGGAAGCCCGGCGCAGCCGTACCCCGACCCAGGTCACGACGAAGGCGAGCAGCAGGTAGGCGAGCCGGAACAGCGGCACCCAATCGGGCGGCAGCACCAGCTGCAGCATCGCCGGCTAGCGGTCCGCGGCCGTCGCGGTCAGCGCCGTGACGCGCCCCGAGAACAAGGCGAGCGTGTAGCGGTGCATCGCAGAAACGCCGTAGCGCTCAAGCGGCGCAAAGTAAAATCCCGGATCGAGCAACCGGCGATAGCGGGTGGTCTGCGTAAGCCGGGTCTGGCCGCCGCCGCGATCGCGGAGAGTGAACTCGACCTCGACGAACCGCAGCCAGAGGGCGATGCGCTCGCCGGCTTGGGGGGCGGCGGGCTCGGTGACGGTGAAGACGACGCGCTGCGCCGGCTCGCTCGTGCGGACCGTCGCCAGGTAGCGGTCGTCATCCAAGCGGAGCTCCCGCATGGCGCCAAGCTGCAAGCCACGCCCTGTGACCGAGCGCGGTCCGGCGTGCAAGCGCAAGCGGAGAAACCCCGGCAGCGGCGCCGCATCCAGATCCGCGGGCGGCTCGCTCAGCGCCTGCCACACCGCGGCCGGCGGCGCGGATAAATCGACGAACGTGCTCACCTCTTCCAGCGGCCGGCGGTCTTCCCAGCCGGGGAGCTTGGCCGCCGGCTCCCATAAAAGCGGCGACAGCCCGACGAGCAGCGCGCAGCAGCCGACCCGCCCGCGGCTGCCCCCCGGCGGCGTCGTCGCAACCCGAATGAGCAGCGCGGTCAGCGTCACGACGCCGAAGAAAAGCGGCGCCGCCATCGCCAGGCACACCGCCCCTTCCCCCAGAAGCGGCGCAATCACGCACAGGCACAGCGCCGTCACCTTGAGCGCCATGCCAAGTCCGGAGCGCGGCGCCGTCAGAAGGGCCACCACGGTCCCAAGAATGATGGGCAGCCCGATGAACAGCGCCGCTCCCTGGCCGAGGTTGGCGTGCATGAGCAGCCGATACCCCACGGCGAACACACCCGAGCACACAAGGAGGATGACAAAGACAAAGCTCGCGGTGCGGCCGCCGCCTTGGAGCGCCTCCGGTCGATCGGTAGCTCCATCGCTGCCGCCTTCCGGCGCGTGCTCTGGCTGCTGCGGTGTGGTCATTTTTAGTCGCCCCCGCAGCCATCATACCACTGCCCTGGCCCCTGCCCCGGCCCCGCCTCGCCGGCCGCCTTGAATACTTGAACAAAGGAAAAGGACGAAACGCCGCAGCTGCCGGGGCAGATGACGATCGCGCTTGTTTAGGCCGTTACTCGGGCGATACTGAGGAGCGGTCATGCGTGCTCATGCGGGTAGCTAGGACTATCAGCCTTTTAGTGGGCTTGTTGGGAGTCTTGGGACAGCCGGGGACTGCCGACTGCCGGACCAAAGCCGCGGCGGCAGCGGCCCCGCCGGCGCAGCACCCGCAGAGCGTCCTTGACCCGAGCTACGACGTCCTTCTGCCCGACCCTGAGCCGAGCGAGGCGGCAGCGGGTAGCGCCAGCGCCGCGGCCCCGCCCGACCTCGATATCACGGAGCAGGTGCTCTCCGCCGCCAAGCAGCTGCGGACGGTGCAGGAGGCTCCGGCCCTGGTCTCGGTCATTCCGGCGGAGGACATCCGCGCCCGCGGCTACCGCACCCTGGGTCAGGCGCTGGAGACGATTCCCGGCTGGCAGAATGCGTTCTTCCTCGGCAACTTGGCGAACCTGCCGACGGTTCGCGGTACGCCGCAGGCGGCGCTTCTGCTGCGCGACGGCATCTCGTTCTTCGAACCGACGCTCAATCTCTCCCAGGCCAACCGCGCCCTGCCGCTGGAGACGGTAAAGAGCATCGAAGTCGTCACCGGCCCGGGCGGCGTGCTGTGGGGCGCCAACTCCTTTCTCGGCATCATCAACCTCCTTCCCAAAGAGGCGGAAGACATAAACGGCCTGGAAGGGGCGATCGGCTACGGCGATGGCAACGGCTCGCCGCAGGACGTACGGGCGTGGGCGCAGTTTGGCAAGAGCTGGAAGGTCCGCGGCGTGCGGATCGCCGTAGTGCAGCACATAAGCTATGAGAACTATCTGAGCCCGCGCGCCGAGCGGTCCCTGCTCCTTTACCGCTCTTCGGCGCCGTCGCCCACGGGTCCCAACTTATACGGCCCGGTGATCGAGTCCAACCCCGCCCGCGCCTTCATCCTCAACGTCGACGGCCGGTTCTCATTTGGTCCGGTGACGCTCTCGTACTCCGTGCCGCTCGCTGAGATGAACACCTCGCTGAGCTTTGGCAGCACCGTGACTCCGAGTCCGATCGATCCGGTGACCAAGCAGCGCACAAACGAGCCGCTTACCAACTATCTCAACGCCTACGACCGCTATGTGACCCTGCAGCTGCGCCGACGCTTCCTCAACGACCGCCTGGGCCTTGACATCAAGTCGTACGGCATCCAGTTCGTCCGCGAGTTCAACACCGTCATCGCGCCGCCGACGACCGCGCTGCCGAGCGGCCAGAGCTTCCAGACCTCGCCGACCTCCTACCGGGTGGGAATCACCGTCGATAGCGATGCCGTGCTGCCGCGCAACAACCGCCTGCGCTTCGGCGGCGAAGCGTTCTATGAGTTCCTCCCGCCTACCGAGGTCCGGTTCCCCGGCGCCAACCCGCAAGCGCTGTCGATCAGCTGTCCGGTGGAGACGGGCAGCACGATCCGGATGCCGGTGTTCGTGCCCGACTGTCCGCTGACGTTCGCCTTTGCCACCAGCCGCGCCGTCGCCGCCGTCTACGCCGCCAACGAATGGCGGCCGGTGCCGCGGCTGGCGCTGGACGGCGGCATCCGCTACCAGGCCGGGTTCGGACAGCGCGGCTACCAGGGGGCGGTCATCGGCGGCACCGGCCAGCTCCTGGGCAGCGCATCGATCGTGTGGAACCTGTACCGCGAGATGTATATGAAGGCCAACTACGCCAACGGCTTCCGGCCGCCGGTCTTCAACAACACCGACTCCAACGGCGCTGCGGTGCAGTACGGCGGCAACCAGCTGCTGCGCAACGAGCAGAGCCACTCGGCGCAGGTCGAGTGGAACGCGCGCGTGCTGCGCAACGTCGGGCCGATCCGCGCGCTGCAGCTGCGCGCGGACTACTCCTATACGCTCCTTGACGGACTTATTCTGGTCTCGCGCGGGCGCTACCAGAACTCCCGCATCGACAGCGCCAGCGGCGACGGGCTCTCGCAGCGCTACATCCATGCGGTGGAAGCCTCGGCGCGCATGCGCATCGCGACGCACGACCTCTCGCTCGGCTATAGCTTTCTCAACATCACGACCAATGATCGCGGGCTGCTCCGCAGCGTATCGCCGCATAACTTTTCCGCCGGCTGGGTGATCGCGCTGATTCCGGGCTGGCTGGACTGGAACGGGACCCTGCTCATCTACTCGACCAGCGACGATCCGAACATCACGCCCAGCACCACGCTCGCCGATGGGACGACGGTTGCCACGGCCAGCGACCTGACGTTCGACCGCCTGCCGCCGTACGCGCTGCTAAACTCCGGCCTGCGCGCCCGCTTCCTCAAGGACCGGCTGTGGACCAGCATCCACTTCTTCAACATACTCAATCAGAGATACTACTATCCGGATCAGTTCTATTCGCCCATCCCCACCGAGGGCTCCGTGACTCCGGCCGCGGGTTTTTCGTTCTTCCTGCAGGTCGGCGGCAAGCCGTTCTAGCCCGTTCTAAATCGCGCCCCTGTTGAAACCCGAAGTATTTGCCAAAAGAGCGGGTGGCACCGGAGGCGGGGGCCCCGCTGCGCCAGCAGCGGGGTGCCGGAGGTGACAGGACCCGCGGCGCAGCCCGAACCTGCGGGTCTAATACGAGGCGTGGTTTAGTTCGTCCTGATTCGTTCTCATTCGTTCTAATCCGGGGAGAGTCCGGTAAAAACGCCCCCCTGGATTTAGAACGCTTTCGCGCGGCGCGTAAGGCTACTGGATGAGGCGCTTGACTTCGCCTTGCGCGATATACGATCCGCCGGCCGCGGCTTCGACGACTTCATCGCACACGTAAAGCACGCCAAGCTCGCGAACGCTGCGCGGGAAGCGGATGTTCCGGCCGCCGGAACAAGGACAGCGACGAAATAGTCCGGACTTGCCGCCGCGGGTGGTCCACTAGGGGTCCAAGGCTCCGATGACAGCGCGCCGGCCGCCTCCCTTATCGCACCTCGGCGCTGCCTGGTCTAAAGATTCGGCCATGACAGATAACCGGGATAACCAGGGAATGACCCTCGCAATACTCCCCCAAATACTCCCCTCAACTTACCCCCCAAGATGACCATTGATTGACGCTGGCAGAGGCTGCGTGCTTTACTAGATGTAAGACTCATGCGCGAACAGTCCAAAGACATTTACCAATACGCCGCTTACTACGATGTCCTGTTCGCACGTGACTACCCCGCCGAGTGCGATTTTTTGGAAGCGTGTCTAGCCCGCCACGGCCAGAGAACGTGCGGCGAGCGTTCGTTCCTCGAGCTCGGCTGCGGACCGGCCCGCAACGGCCGCGAGCTCAGCAGGCGCGGCTTCCGCACCGTCGGCCTCGACCTGCAGCCGCGGATGCTGAACTATGCGCAGATCGAGGCGCAGCGCGAAGCGGTGACGCTGGAGCTGGTAGAGGCCGATCTCATAGATTTCGACCTCACAAGACAGGTCGCGATGGCGGCATGTATGTGGGACACCATTCTCCTCATCCTAAAGAACGAGGACATGGTGCGCCACCTGCGCGCGGTGGCGCGGAATCTGCTGCCGGGAGGAATCTATGTCATCGAAACGACCCACCCGCGGGCGCTGCTGAATCCCTACGACGGCAGCGCTTACCGCGGCCGCGTGGACGACACCGATATCGAGGTGGTCTGGGGGCTCCCGGACGATCCCTATGACGCCGTAGCGCAGCAGCACCTGGTGACAGTCCGCCTCACCGCCCGCCGCTTGGGTCAAGGCCAGGACCAGATCATCGACTCCTATGTGGAGCAGCTGCCGCAGCGGCTCTATCAGGTACAGGAGCTGCGCGCCCTCATCGATCTTTCCGGCGCCTTCTCCGAAGTTCATTACTATGGCCGGAGCTCGCTGCCGCTCCTGCCGCTCAGCAACGATCCGGAGTGCAACGGAATGATCGCGGTGCTGGTAAAATAGCCGCGCGCAATAAGAAGCGGCCTGGTCGGCGCGCCGTCGACCCCGATACGACTGCCACGGCGAAAAATCCGCCGCCGCCCTCCGGCTCAACCAAACTGGAGCCGCTCCATCTCCTGATTCAGGAAATCCGGCGCCAGATGCGCGTAGATCATCGTCAACTTTAAATCGCTGTGGCCCAGGATGCGCTGCAGCGTCAGGATGTTCCCCCCGGCCATGATGAAATGCGAGGCGAAGGAGTGCCGCAGCGCGTGCCACGGATGCTTCGGCACGCGGACTCCGGCCGCCGCGAGCAGCTTGGTGATCCCCAAAAGAGACCGTTCCGGACGCCGGCCGCTGCCCGGAATTGGAAACACCAAGCCTTCTTTGGTCGGCGGACAGCAGAGCTTCCACTCGCGGAGCGCCGGCACGCAGGCGGAGGGGAGGCGCAGGTGCCGGGCGTGGCCGGACTTTGGCAGCCCCTTGTAGCTGCGCGCTACGGTCAGCCGCTGCATATCAAGATCCAAGTCCTGCCAGCGCAGCCCCAGCAGCTCGCCTTTGCGCAGGCCGGTATGGAGAGCCAGGCTGAGACAGCAGAACAGCCGCTTTTGCCGCATGCACCCCGTACCTGCGGCCTGTTGCTTGGCCGTCTGCAGGACGAGGCGGAGCTCGTCGCGCCCCAGAAAGTCGAGGCTCGGCTGGACAGAGGGCCGTTCGACTCCCTGAACCGGATTGTGCGGCACGATTCCCTGCCGCACCGCCCATGAATAGACGGCGGCCAAAAAGGACAGGCAAGTTCGTACGCTCCCCGCCGAGTACCGCCGCGCCACCGCGTCGCGCATCGCAGCCACGTCCACCGGCTGCACGGCCTCCGCCAGCTTGTGACCGAGCAGCGGCAGCGCGCGACGGATGTTTTTTCGCGCGTGCAGACGATACAGCTCCAAGTCCTTTATTCGCGGCCGGCGGTATTCCTCTAGGAACCGCTCCACCAGCTCCGTTACCGTCGGCGGTTTCGCCGCAGCAGGCTCGGGGATGCCGATAAGTCCGCGGGCAATGCGCGCTTCGATTTCGATCAAATAGCGGCGAGCCAGCTCGCGGGTCGGCTGATGGCTGACGCGGATCTTCCGCCGACCATCGCTGTCTTTAAAGCGCACATACCAGCCAATGAACTTGCCGCCTTTGACGCGGCGGACGATGTCTCCCAAGAAGACCTCCATCTAATCGTACCACGACCTGTGATCCACCTGTGATCCATCGCTTCGACCGGCGCGCTCGTCGAGACGCAAGCACCGCGGGCGGGCGGCGGCGGCGGCGGCGCGGCAAGGGCCTGATATCGCTTGGGTTTTCGCGCCGCGGGGTGGAAGCGGATGTTCCAGTCAGGGTTATAGCCGTCGGAGACCACGCGGGCGCGGAGCTTCTTGCCTTCCGGCACGCACTGGACCAGGACCCCGGTGCCGATCTCGGTGCAGGTCGGCAGATCGGCGGCGGTGGCAGGCGTCTTGGCGGCTTTGCCGGAGGAGCTTGCTCTGCGCGCCGGACCCTTTGCCGCGACGGTCTCACCGGGACGCAGCAGGCGGCGGATGGTGCCTTGGACGCGGTAGAAGCTGCCGTCGGCGCTCGGTACGACCTTATCGACCAGATACGATACGCCCTCCTCACGGATGGCGCGCGGGAACTGGACGTTCATCGCCGGATCGAAGCCGTCGGCGGTGACGCGGATGCGCAGCTTGCCGCTGACTTTCTCGCAGCGCAGGGCGATGCCGCCATCGGCGCTGGTCACGGTCGGCAGACCGGAAGCGGAGCCGCCGGCGATGCCGCGCTGCGCAAGCTCACCACGGCTGCGCGTGCCGGCCTGGTAGGACTGATCGCGCAGCTCCTTGCGCAGCACGCCGTCGTAGGAGCTCTTCTCCAAGCGCTCGGCGAAGTGATCGAGCAGGTCGATCTCTTCGGCGAACTCGAACTGGTTGGCCAGAGCGCTCGTGCGCAGCGATTCGGCGATCTGGTGCAGCTTCTTGGCCGCGTCTTTGAGCTTGCCCTTGTCCGCAAGCTCCACCGCCTCGTCCTTGGCGCGGGCGGCGCGCAGGCGGACGGTCTCGCCCACGACCTTGAGATCGGGAGCCAGCGCCGCCGCTTCCGGTGCGACCTTCGCCGTCAGCTGCACCTGCAGCTCGCCGGCCAGATCCTGCGCCACTCCCTCCACCACGACGCGGTAGGTGTAGGCGATGGTCGCGACTTTGAACGCGCCGGCCGCGGTGGGTTTTACTTCCAGCTCCAAGGCCAGGACCTTGTCTTCCACGGCGTACACATCGCCGGCGGCGATCGTGAGGACACGGCCCTTCTCTTCGGTGCGGTACTGGCTGAGCACCGCCGCCTGATCGACGCCGGCATGGGGCTCTACCTTGACCATCAGGTTCTGGCCGCAGACCGAAGACAGACCCTCCAGCTCGATCTGAAAGATCTGCGCCAGATCGTCGTGCGACTCGATGTAGTAGTAATTGCCTTCGCCGCCGCGGGCCATGCCGATGAGCAGGTCCTCGTTGAAGCTCGTGCCGAAGCCCAGGGTCGTGGTGGCCACGCCCTCTGCGGCTTTCTGCTGCGCGTACTTGACCAGGGTCGGCGTGTCGGTGGTGCCGACGTTGGCATGGCCGTCGGTCAGGAGCAGCACGCGGTTTACCTGCTGCTGCGAGAAGTGCTTCTTTACGTGCTTGCCGCCCTCCTGCCAGCCGCCGCACAGGTTGGTGGTGCCGCCGGCGTGTACCTTGTCGATGGCGGCGCGGATGGCTTTTTTATCTTGGACGTAGTCGGGATCGACCAAGGTCTTTATGTGATCATCGAAGACCACCACCGACAGGCGATCCTTTTCCGTCAGCTCATCGACCAGCGCCTTGGCGGACTTTATCGCCTGGCGCAGCGGAGTACCGCCCATCGAACCGGAGCGATCGAGTACGAGACTCAGGTTCAGCGGCCGGCGCGGCGTCGCGGCATCTTTGCTGTCGTCTTTACTGAACCGCACAACCAGCGATACGGTGGTCGCCGTGTTGACGGGCACTGTAGTCTGACTCAGGGCATACGTTGCTCTCACGGATCTCCTCCCTTAAGGGGTCTTTGGCCACGCGGGCAGCCACGGGTGATCTGGCTATCGTAGCAGTTATTCGGAGTGCCCGGCGGACTGGCGCAGCGCGGCGGCCGGGCGCGGACAAAGGAAAAAGGAAGGAAAAGAAAAAGGGTCTGTTTACCGCGGCCTGCGAAGGGATATGCCTGAAACCCTGAGCCTGCTACACTCCCGCCATGAGCGAACCGTTCGCCGTGTGCTCAATGTGTCGGAAGCCGATTGCGATGTTCGGCAAGTTCTACCGCTGCTCCGTCTCGACCTGCAATTCGGGGCGGGTGCGGCTGGTGTTTTGCTCGGTGGGCTGCTGGGATGCGCACCTGCCCAACGCGCGTCATCGCAACGCCGGAGCGGTCGAAGAGATCGCCCGCCCCGACAGCAAGCGGTAGCGGGCGGCCATGACCCTACCCATTCCCTCCCCCACCGGCAGCGAGCCGGCCGCCGACCTGGCCTTTGACTGCCGCACCTGCGGCGCCTGCTGTGCGCCGCAGCGCAACGACGCGGTCTATGTCGGGGTTACCGCCGCCGATCTCGCCCGCATGACCCGGCCGTGGCGCGAGCGCCATGTCGCCCGCGATGCCATCCTCACCAAGCTCGATCCGGTCGGCCGCTGCGTGTGCGTGGCCCTGCGCGGGGCGGTCGGCCAGCGGGTAAGCTGCTCCATCTACGATCGCCGGCCGCAGGAGTGCCGCAGCTTCACCGCCGGCAGCAAAGAGTGCGTCGCCGCGCGCCGCCAGGCCGGGGTTTAACGGCGTTCTTATACATGCGGCACTGAGATTTGTCCGCTGTGTTTATCCGCGCGGGAAGCGCGCGGCGGGGGGGAGGCTCCGCCGGCTTTGCCGGCGGAGGGGGCCCGGGAAAGTGCCCCCTGTATTAAGACCAGGTGTCGTACTTGGAGAAGGTCATCACGAAGTCAGCCCGCCCTTGCGTCGCCGAGCGCACCGCGGTCGAGTAACCGAACAGCGCCCGCAGCGGCAGCTCCGCCACCACGCAGCGCCGATTTCCGCGCACGCCCACGTCCAGGATCTGCGCCCGCCGCTGGTTCAGATCGCCCAAGACCTCGCCGACAAACTCGTCCGGGACCAGCACATCCAGGTGCATGATCGGCTCTAGCAGCGCCGTGCCCGCGGCCTGGCACGCCTTGATCACCGCCCGCGACCCCGCGATACGCCAGCCGACATCCGAGGCGACATCGAGCCGCGGCTCCACCGCCACCAGCACCGCTTCGATGTCCTCCAGCCGGTTGCCCTGCGGACCCGAGCCCATGGCCTCGCGCACCCCGGTGAGCGCCGCTTCGACGCACTGCGGGTACTGGCGGGCAAGCGGCGGCGGCCACTCGGCGGCGGCCGGCGGGGCGACGCTGCGGACGAGCAGCCCGCTGCCGCGCGGCCGCGCCGTGACCCGGACCACCGCCTTGCCGAACAGCGTCTCGTCTTCCGTGGCGCGCTCGAAGACATGATCGGCTTCGCCGGTGCCGGTGACGGTCTCGCGGTAGACGACCTGCGGCCGGCCGGTGCGCGCCACCACGTTGTACTCGCGCTCCAGGCGGTCGCGGATGATCTCCAGGTGCAGCTCGCCCATGCCCGAGATCAGGGTCTGGCCGGTCTCGGCGTCGTCGCGGGCGTGGAAGGTGGGATCTTCATCGGCCATCTTGGCCAGGGCCGACTGCATCTTTTCGGCGTCGGCGCTCGTCGCGGCTTCGATCGCCTGCGAGATCACCGGCTGGTAGGTGTCGATCGACTCAAGGACGATCGGCGACCGCGGATCGCATAGCGTATCCCCGGTCGCGGTGTCCTTGAGGCCGACCGCCAACACGATCGTCCCGGCGCCCGCCTGCTCCAGCTTGTCGCGTGAGGCGGCATGCACGGAAAACAGCCGCGCCACTTTCTCCAGCCGGCCCTGCGGCTTCTTGCTGGCTTCGCCCTTGTCGCCGCGGTCGCGCTCCTTGTCCTTGCCCGCCGGACCCAGGCGCGGGTTAAACACATCATCGCCCGCGTGCAGCACGCCGGAGTAGATGCGCAGGTAGACCGCCTTGCGGCCATCGACCATGATCACCTTGAACGCCAGCGCGCACAGCGGCGCCTTGTCATCCGACGACCGCTTCTGCTCCTCGCCGGAGCGCGGGTTGTGCCCGGTGATCGGCGGCACTTCGGTCGGCGCCGGCAGATAATCCACGACCGCGTCGAGCAGCGGCTGGATGCCGCGGTTGCGCAGCGCCGCCCCGTACAGCACCGGCACGCCCTTGCCGGAAAGGGTCACCCGCCGCAGCGCCTGCTTGAGCGTCGCGCTGTCGATCTCCACGCCGCCCAGGTAAAGCTCCGCCAGCGCGTCATCGACATCGGCGACCCGCTCGATCAGCTGCTCGCGCGCCGGCCCGATGACGGCCAGATCGTCGGCCGTCGGCTCGGTGATCTCCGGCGGCTCGTCTTCTTCGCCGGTGAACGCGATGCGCTTTTTTTCGACCAGATCGTAGACGCCGACGAAGGTCTCTTCGGCCCCGATCGGCTCTTGGATCGGGATCGGGTAGCCGCTGAGGATCTTTTTGATCCCTTCGACGACGCTCTCGGGGTTGGCGCCGACCCGGTCCATCTTGTTGACGAAGGTGATGCGCGGGACGTGGAACTTGTCGGCCTGGTGCCACACCGTCTCGGTCTGCGGCTCGACCCCGTCCACCGCCGACATCACCACCACCGCCCCGTCGAGTACGCGCAGCGAGCGCTCGACCTCGATGGTGAAATCGACGTGGCCCGGCGTGTCGATGAGGTGGACCTCATGGTTGCGCCAGCTGAACGAGGTCGCCGCGGCGGTGATGGTGATCCCGCGCTTGCGCTCCTCCGGCATCCAGTCGAGCTGGGTCTGGCCTTCGTGCACCTCGCCGATCTTGTGGATGCGGCCGGAGTAAAACAGGAACCGCTCGCTCACCGTGGTCTTGCCGGCGTCGATGTGGGCGATGATGCCGATGTTGCGGACGCGGTCGAGCTTCTTCTTGCTGCCGCCGCCCGCCCCTGTCGCGCCCGCTGTTCCGCCGCCCGCCGGCGCAGCCGCCGGGCCCGCCGCTGCGCCTGAAGTTGCCGAAGTTGCCGAGGTTCCCGACGCTGCGTCCGGACGAGGAGCTGCGCCGGAATCAGAAGATGTAGTAGAGGACATAGGGCGCAGATTATAAGCATCCGCAAAAGAACCGGTGCTAGGATTGCGAGCCCAATGATGGATAGCACGCAGATAAACAGCGAGCAGCGACGGAAAAATTGGCGCGGCGGGCGCGGCTTGGGCGGCGGTCGCGGGCTTTTGGCGGCGATCGTCGTGCTTGCGGCCTGGGATGCGGCCTCGAGTGTGCTTTGGGAGTCGGCCGGGAAGGCCGGGGCGCCGCGGCCGGGAGGGTGGGCGAGCCTCTTGGTGTCGGCGGCGTACGCCCAGGACTTCGCCGCGGCCGGGCAGCACTTCGCCAGCGCCCAGGACGCCTTCGCCCAGGGCCAGTTCGAGCTGGCGGCCAAAGAGTTTCAGGCGGCTTACGACATCACCCGCGATCCGGCGATGCTGCTCAACATCGGGGAGTCGTGGCAGCGCGCCGGCGACGGCAAAAAAGCCCTGGCCGGGTATCGCGCGTACCTGGCGGCACAGCCGCAAGCGCCCGACCGCGCCGAGGTCGAAAGCCGCATCAGCACCATCGAGGCGGCGCTGGCCGGCCCGCCTCCGGCTGCCGCCCCAGGCGCGGCCGCCGCGGGGTCGCCCGCCGCCGGCGCGACAGGTCCCGCCGGAACCGCCAGTCCCGCCGGTGCAGCCAGCCCTGCCGGCGCGGCCAGCCCTACCGGTGCGCCAACGCCTCAGCCGGGGAGCGAAGCGGCGGGCGCGGCGGGCCAGACCCCCCCTGCGAGCAGTGCCGCAGCGGGACAGACGGGAGACGCGGCCAAGACCGCAACGCCCGCAACGACGCCCCCCGCGCAAGCCAAGGACGCGGCCAAGCCCGATGCCGGGAGCCCGACGGTCACCCCGCCTGAGCGGCCCATGAGCCGCCTGCGCACCGCCGGCTGGGTCACGGTCGCGGTGGCGATCGCCCTGGCCACCAGCGGCGCCATCGTCGGCCTGGGAGCCCAGGATCGCGCCGATGAGCTGCGCCGCCGCACCACCGTCCTTGTCGGCAACCAGCCGCCGGTCTACGACGAGGGACAGGCCGAGGCCTATACGACGCTCAGAAGCGAAGGCAACGCCTACAACCAGGCCGCCATCGCCCTGCTCAGCACCGCTGGGGCGGTGGCGGTGACCGCCGGCGTCCTGTTCATCGTCGACTATGCCCGCCGCCCCAAGGTCCAGACCAAGACCAAGGGCGGCTGGGCGCTCGGTCCGTGGCTCGTTCCGGGCGCGCCGGGGGTTGCTGCGCGGACGGGCGCGGGCACGACGGCGGTGACGGGCGGACTTGTTGCCAGCGGGAGCTTTTAGATGCGTGTAACTGCCAAGGGCTGGGTTTTATTTTCGGCCAGCGCCGCCGTGGGTGCAGCGCTCTCGCTTTCGCGCTGCTTCTCCCCGGAGCTGCCGACCTGCGCCTATATCTGCAACAAGACCGAGCCGCGCTGCCCCGATGAGTATGAGTGCCGCTCCGACTGCTACTGCCACCTGAAAGGCTCGGTCGAGGCGTGCGGGTTCCCCCTGGACATGGGCTGCGACGCCGCCATCCCGCCGCCGGATCTAGCGGCGCCGGCCAAGGATCTGGCGACGCCGCCGGACCAGGCCACCCCGGCCGATCTGGCGAGCAGCGACTAGCCGTTTCCAGCCCCGCGCGACGGGCGCATGCTACATGAGCTGCCGCTTGCCGCGCAGGTATCCGCGTCCGAGCCTCCCGCGCGGCGGGGAGCCGGCTAGGTGAGCAGCTGCTTGCCGCGCAAGTAGGGCTGCAGCACCTTGGGCACGCGCACCGAGCCGTCGGCGTTCTGGTAGGTCTCCAGCACCGCGATCACCGTGCGCGGCAGCGCCAGGCCGGAGCCGTTGAGGGTGTGGACGAAGCGCGGCTTTTCCTTTTTGCCGGCGCCGTCGGTGCCGCGGAAGCGGATCTGCGCCCGCCGGGCCTGGAAGTCGCCGAAGTTGCTGCACGAGGAGACCTCCAGCCACTCGTTGACGCCGGGGGAGAAGACCTCCAGATCGAACTTCTCGCAGGCGGCGAACGACAGGTCGCCGGTGCACATCTGCACCACCCGGTAGGGCAGCTCTAGGCCGCGCAGGATCGCCTCGGCGTCGGCGAGCAGGCCGCGCAGGGCGGCGGAGCTGTCCTCCGGGCGGACGAACTGCACCATCTCGACCTTGTCGAACTGGTGGCCGCGCTTCATGCCGCGGGTGTCGCGGCCCGCGGCCAGCTTCTCGCGGCGGAAGCAGGCGCTGAAGGCGACGTGGCGCAGCGGCAGCTTGTCGCTGTCGAGGATCTCGTCGCGGTACAGGTTTGTGACCGGGACCTCGGCGGTGGGGATGAGGTAGTAGTCCTCCTCCGCGTCGCGGTACAGGTTGTCGCCGAACTTGGGCAGGTTGGCGGTGCCGTACAGGCACTGCTGCTTGACCATGTACGGCGGGTAGATTTCGCTGTAGCCCTGGTCGATATGCACGTCGAGCATCCAGCTGATGAGCGCCCGCTGCAGCGCCGCCCCCGCCCCCTTGAGGACGTAGAACCGCGAGCCGGAGATCTTCACCCCGCGCTCGAAGTCGATGATGTTCAGCGCTTCGCCGATCTCCCAGTGCGGGCGCGGGGTGAAGGCGAACTTGTGCGGCTCGCCCTCGGTGCGGACGACGACGTTTTCGGCGTCGGAGCGGCCGGTCGGAACGCCGGGGTCGGGGAGGTTTGGCAGATACAAGAGGAGCTTATCGAGCTCCGCCTCGACTTCGACGAGCTGGCCGTCCAGCGCCGCGATGTCCTGCTTGACCGTCTCCATGTCCTTGATCAAAAGGGCGCGCTTGGCCTCGTCCTTCTCGCGGCCGATGGCCTGGGAGGCGGTGTTGCGCCGCGCCTTGAGCTCATCGGCGCGTCCGGAGAGCTGGCGGCGGCGGCCGTCGAGCTCCAGCGCCTGCTCAAACAGCACCGCGGCGGCGTCATCAAAGAGCCGCTGGCGGTAGATTTGGAGGACGTCTTGCGGCCGTTCACGCAGATTTTTCACGTCGAGCATGGGGCAGCATTTTTCCCTCCGCAGCGACGCGGTGTCAAGATCCGCGCACAGACCGGCAGCGACTTGTGGCCGGGCCCGGCGACGCTGCGGGGCAAAGCCGCCGCGCAAAGCCGCGTCACGGGGCGGCGCCCCGCCAGGCCTACGGGGCCGCGCCCCGTTGACAAGCGCCGCGACGCGAGCCAATAACCGTGAGGCGAGATTCACTTCTGCGCGGAGCGATTCGATGAAAGTCCTCACCTCTGCCTCTGCCACGTCCCCGCTTGCCTGGGTCGAGCTGCCCGAGCCCAAGCTCCGCGCCGACGAGCTGCGCGTGGCGGTGCACGCCATCGGGGTAAATCCCGTCGATTGGAAGATGCGCCAGGGCGAGCTCCTGGGGGTCGCGCAGCGCATCATCGGACCGTCGGGGCCGATGGTCTGCGGGGTGGATTTCGCCGGGGAGGTGACGGCGGTCGGGGCGGCGGTGCAGGATATAAAAGTCGGCGATCGGGTGGTCGGCGGCACTGATTTTTCGCGCCGGCAGTACGGCAGTTACGCGACCCAGGTGCAGGTGCGTCCGGATCAGGTCGCGGTGCTGCCCAAAGAGGTCGACTATGCGGCGGCGGCGTGCCTGCCGGTCGCCGGGGTGACGGCGCAGATCTCGCTGTTCACGCTCGGGAAGCTGGATCAGAAGCCGGAGCCGCGGGCGCTGGTCCTTGGGGCGGCGGGAGGCGTCGGGCACTTTGCGGTGCAGCTGGCGCGGATCTGCGGCGCCAAGGCGGTGGGCCTGTGTTCCAGCCGCAACGTCGCGCTGGTCGAGCGGCTCGGCGCCGTCGCCATCGACTACACGAAGCAGGATGTCGCCGCCGCCGCCGCCGAGCACGGACCTTTCGACGTGATCGTGGACGCGGTGGGCTCGGCGACGTACCCGATCGCCATGTGTCTGCGGCTGCTGAAAAAGGGCGGCACCCACGTGCTGGTGATGCCGCGGCCGCGCGACTACCTGCGGGTGGCGCTGCCGGGTCCGGTCAAGACGGTGCTCGGGCGCCCGAGTCGCGCGACGCTGGAGCCGCTGGTCCGCGAGCTTTCGGCCGGGCGCCTCGAAGTGGTCATCGCGGAGCGTATTCCGATGGACCAGGCGGAGCGCGCCCATGAGATCTCGCGTGGCGGCAAGGTCGTCGGCAAGCTGGTGCTCGTCGCCTGAGTGCGGGGGGCCGCGGGGTCGAGAGCACCGCTGCGCCGGGCAGGGCCTGTTCCGGGCGGTGCACAAGTATGTCTGGGCTTGGCGCAGCTTCGCTGCGCGCCGTACTGCGAAGCCCTGCACAGGCCCTGCCCGGCTTCGCTGAGCATCAATTTTTACGGACCTGTACTGAGTACGATCCCCCGCAAGGTAACTCCCACTGCCGCCGCGCTAGACCGCGCTTCTACCGTTCAAGCTCTCGCTGTCGCCGCCCTAGCCTGCTCCTCTGCCGCTCCAGCTATCGCTGCCGCTGCGCTAGCTTGCGCTTCTACTGTTCCAGCTCTCGCCGCCGCCGCGCTAGCACGCGCTGCCACCGCTCTGGCGTTGGCAGGGTTGGTGGATGCATCCGCTACCGCTGCAGTTGCACCCGACAACGCTGTAGTTGCACCCGCTACCGCTGTAGTTGCACCCGCTACCGCTGTAGTTGCACCCGCTAGAACGATTGCAGCGATGGCTGCCGTGGGGTTTCGCGCGGAAGGCTCTACGCGGATCTAGCGGCAGCCGCGCCAGCGTTGGCGGGAATCGTTCTGGCGGCTGCAGGAACGATTCCTGCCAGCGCTGGAACGGCTCTGGCACGACCGGTGCGGTTCCGCCTGCAGCGACCCTCATGGCTGCGCGTGCAACCGCCGCGGTGGCCAGCGCTACCGCGGCGCTAGAGGTTCCGGCAGCACCGCCTGAACGTGCCACGTCCGACTTGGCCAACGCGGGACCCGTTTCGTCCGGCTCAGAAACGATTCCTGCGGGCGCTGCCATCGTTCCGGCTGGCGCTGCCATCGCTCCGGCTGGCGCTGCCGTCGTTCCGGTCGGCGTGTCCGGGGGGGTTCCGGTCGGCGCGTCCGGGGGGGTTCCGGTCGGCGCGTCCGGCGGCGTTCTGGCCGGTGCTGCTGTTGGAGTGCCGGGCGGGGGGCGGTTACTTGTACATGCTGCGGATGCTCTTGGACATGATCTGCACCGCGGTGCGGCGGGGGAGTAGACGGCCCATGCAGAAGGAGACGAAGTCGTTGAAGCGGCCGGGGACGACGGTGGGGCCGCGGCCTAGGGCGGCGAGGGCCTGGGTGACCACCAGGCTCGGTTCGCCGACGATGCCTTTGTAGCCTTGGGGCTGGCTGCGCTCGTAGTTGGGGGTGCGGGTGGCGCCGGCGCGGCAGGCGAGGACGTCCACGCCGTGGCGGCCGAGCTCTTCCCAGAGGCCTTCGGCCAGGATCTGATCGAACGCCTTGGTCGCGGCGTAGGTGGCGATGAGCGGCACGCCCTGGGCGGAGGTCAGAGAGGACATGAGGATGATGCCGCCGCGGCGGCGCTGCGCCATCTTCTGCCCGAGCATGTGGCTGAAGATCACGGGGCCGCGGCAGTTGACGTCGATCGTGCGCAGCTGGACAGAGACGTCCTGATCCAGAAACTCGCCGACGATGGAGTGGGCGGCGTTGTAGACCAGAAGGCCGATCTCCCGGCTGCCCACGGCGGCGGCGAGCTGCGCCGGTAGCTCGGGATCGGCGAGATCCACCACCGCGGCTTGCGCCGCCACCGCGTAGCGCTGCTGCAGCTCCGCGGCCAGGGCGTGCAGCGGCTCGGCGCGGCGGGCCAGGAGCAGCACGGACAGGCCGCGGGCGGCGAGCTGGCGGGCGTACTCGGCGCCCAGGCCCTCGGAGGCGCCGGCGACCAGCGCCCAGGGACCGTAGTGGGCGGCAAAGTCGCTCCTCATAGCACCGCTCCGCCGGCCACGCTGGTCTCCGCGGTCTCACTGCGCTCGCCGCGCGGGGCAAAGGGGGGCTTGGTGCCGCCCATGCGCCACAGCATGAGCAGCGGGAACAAAAACCACGGCGCGTTGACCAGCAGCACCAGGCCGCGCGCCGGGGTCGCGTGCGGGCCGATCATTTCCTCGAACAGGATGATCGTCACGTTGGTCATCATCACCGACGCCCAGACGAGGCTCGGCAGGCGGATGAACTGCCGCCCTTTGATGAAGGCGTAAAGCGCTACGGCGTAGTACGGGCCGAAAAAGACCGCGTCGATCCAGATCGTCGCCCGCCACCACACCGGACGCGCCATCAGCGCCGGATCGAAGTTGCGCCCCCACCAGTGCACAAGATCGACCATCGCCGCCGGCGGCCATAGCGGGTAGGCGAACTTGCCGGGCGTCGAATCGGCGATGGTGAGCTGCTCTATATCGACGATGTAGGTGATGAAAAAGAGGTTGATGAGGAAAAACCCGATGAACAGCCAGTCGAGCTTGCGCGCCGCAAGCGGCACCGGGCCCGCGGCCGTGGGCTTGGGTCCGCGCCCGGCGCTTTTTTCAAAGTCCGCCGGCGCTGCCCGCCGTGTACTCGCCGCTCCTGCAGAAGTCGTCATAGTTGGCCCCTGGGAAAGAAGGTCAGACAAAAGGTCGGACGGAAGGTCGCCCAGACCCTGTGCGGACCGCGATTATGTAAAGCCCGTCCGCTCAGGGAAAGAGCTGTCTGCATCCAAGTCGCGGCGCCCCGCGCCCGTGGTAAGCTGAGCCGCCAGCTGCCAAAGGCCCATCATCCGGGCACACCCGGTCGGAGCTCTCACGATCATGACGCGCCTTGCCCCTCCCGCTTTCGTCGAACCCGAAATTCCCGCCGAGCTGAGTCTGCCCGCCGCGCCCGCGCACGAGATCGCCGCGCTCTCCGCCGCCGCCCCCGGCCAGCTGGTCGAGCTGCGCGATGGGCAGCAGGTGTTGCTGCTGAGCCTGGGCAAGACCGGTGAGACCACCACGGCGACGGGCTTGCGGGTGAGCTGGGGGCGCGGGGCGGTGCTGCCGCTGGGGGAGACGGTGGCGCTTTCGGACCAGGATGCGGCGGTGCGGGGGCCGCTGCAGGTGCTCGGGGCGTGGTACGCGCCGCAGCGGGTGCCGCTTGTGGAGCGGGTGCTGCTGGAGGCCATCCGGCGCGGGTTTATCACCCGCCGGACCTGCGGCGTGCCGTGGCCGCTGGCGCTGACCTGGCAGCTGTCGGCGCAGGCGGCGGAGCAGATCGAAAAGTATCTGTTCCAGGTGGCGCGCAGCACCGGGACGGCGTTCCCGTTTCACGACATCACGCGGGCGATGCAGCAGATGCACCTGCAGCCAAGCGCCGACAACCCCGGCCTCTGCGACATCGTCGCCGGGGAGAGCCCGGGACGGCAGCCGAGCTCGGACGCGGAGATGCTGGCGGTCTGGGCGCGCGACCTGCAGCGCCGCGTCCACGCCTCAGAGCTTGTGCTGAGCGGTCCCGGCTCGCCGGCCTGAGCTGCGTAGCTCAGCGCCGCGCCGCGTCCGAGCGCTACAGGGGGTTATTCAACAGGAAGTAGACCTGGTGGGTGGCCCCTTCCATGAAGCCGTGGGCGTAGCCGAGCTGCAGCGTGAACGGCAGCACGTAGCCGAGCAGCCCGTCGAGCCGCAGCTCGCCACCGAGGCTCGCCTTGATCTGGTCGAGCGCCAGCTTGCCGAACAGCGCGGTGCCGATGTCGCTATAGACGGCGCCGTGCAGGCGGGTGAGAAAGCCGGGCAGGGTGCCGTAGCCGCGCTCGATCCACAGGATGGGGAAGCGGTACTCCAGGTTGACGACGTGCCGCTGGTCGCCGAAAAACGCGCCGGGGGCGTAGCCGCGCAGCCGCGGCTGCCCCGGACGGGTGCCGAGCAAGGCGGCGCGCAGGTAGTCTTCATTCGGGGGGAAGCCGCCGAGATAAAACACCCCGCGCCGCTGCAGATCGCCGCCGGAGAAGCCGCCCTGGTAGCTCAGAAGCAGGGTGTGGTTCTTCGCCCAGCGCCACGGCCAGGGGATGCCGACGTACTGCGCCAGCGACAGCTGCACGGTGTAGACCTGAAACTCCGAGCCGATCGCCGGGTGCGCCGCGGTCACTCCCAGCGACAGATAACGTCCCGCTTCCGGCCCGACGGAAAATACGTAGCGCCGCGTATCGTTGTAGGTAAACGTCGCGCTCACCGTCGCGTAGCGCCCGACCTCCGGCAGCTTGAGCGAGATGTCGTCGGGGCCGGAGGGGGCAAGCGGCGACTGGTTGCGCCACAGCGTCATGCCGTAGGAAAACGACAGCGTCGCCGAGCGGGCGGCATCGCGCAGCACCGGCAGATCCGTGCCGACCGTGGTCGCCAGCGCCTCTTCGTCATAGCTGCGGTTCTGGCCGTTGACGATCAGACCGCCGCGCGGGTACAGGCTGCGCGAGAAATCCACGTACAGCGAGTTCCACAGCCGCCCGTAGGTGTAGCGGGCGAAGAACCCGGTGGCGTCGGCGCGCCCGCTGTTGATCGTCAGGCCCATCACCAGGGTGTGCAGCCCGGCGAGGTCGCTCGTCGAGAACTGCAGCCCGAACGACTGCCCGTACGGCCCGGGGGCGGAGATCGGCAGCTGCACGTTCAGCAGCGACAGCGGCGTGCGGAAGAACGTCCGCGCCGGGTTATAGCGCTGCACCGGCAGGCGGCCGGCGGGGCTCTGATCGACCTCGGGGACCAGGCGCGGCTCCGGGCGATCGTCGGGCGCCGCCGGGGCAAGGACGAAGCGCGCGCGGTCGAGCGGCGTCACCTCCAGGCGGTAGCCCTCGGCGACGAAGCCAATGTAGGCGGCCAGGGTCCCGTCGGGCGAGACGGCGGGGCTGAACACCCCGGACAGGACGCTGGTGACCTGGAACGTGGTGTCGCTCGCCAGGTGGTGCGCGTACAGGTTGTAGACGCCGGTGCGATCGGAGACAAAGTACAGGTATTGCCCGTCGCTGGAGTAGTGCGGCTCGAGGTCCAGGGCGCGGTCGCGGGTGATGTAGCGCAGCTCGCCCGAG
>CALFML010000764.1 GCA_937879845.1 uncultured Myxococcales bacterium | reverse complement strand
AGCGTCCTTCACATCCGCCGCCCTTTGAAGCGCTGGCTCCACGCGGAGCTTAGGACCCGGCAGCTCTGGATCGCGGAAGCACTCGCCCGGATGGAGTACAGCGCTTGGGGGATTGTCCTGCTCAAAGTTTGTTGGCTGGTCATCTTGGGTGACGCGATAGGAGGCAGCGCAGGGGGGCGCAGCCCTTTGCCGGACTAGCTGCCCAGGGCACGACGCCCGCCCTGGCAGTAGAGGTCAAAGAGCCGCTGGAGCTCAGATTGAGCAAGCCGCAGATCCTCCGCGATCTGCTTCAAGGGACGATCACCGAGGAGCAGGTGCCCGAATGCCTCCTCCAGCCGCGCCATGGGAAACGGCAGCGCGCCGCCTGCCACCGGCAGACCCAACGCTTGTGCCGCAGCGCTTGCATCCGCCTTGATGCCTGGACTTACGGGAGCCGGCTTAGGAGCCGGGGCCGGGGCCGGGCCGGGGATGTTGACCGGGAAGTTGAACTGCTGACCAATAATGTCATCGACCGTCAGCTGCTTGATGATCGGTGGCGGAGCCGCCGGCTTCAGCGGCAGCCGCGCCGCCGGATCGCCAAGGAGAATGTACCCCGCCAGATCCTGGCGCAGCATCCACAGGTGGCTGCGCTTGGCCGCTATCGCCGGCGTATCCGCAACCCCATCCTCCGCGTCGCCATAGAGGCTGGACAGCTCCGAGTTCACGGCGCCGAAGTAGCGCGTGAGGGCATGAAACGCCACGCCCACCCGATCGCCCTTGAGCACGTAGCGCAGGATCTCCATGAAGCGTCCCGGCTTGTTATCCGGCTTGCCTCCGTCAAGCTCCGCAAAGCTGTAGGTCCAGGCCAGATCGACATGGCCCATGAAGGCAAGCGGTCCTTTGTCGTTGCGCAGCACCGCCTGCGGCAGCGCGGCGATGAACGGCCGCTCGCCGGACTTGGGCAGACCGGCGAGCACCGACTGCGGCTGCCCGCGGAACTGGCCCACCCGGGCGAGATCCGCCAGCCACTTCTGATACGCGCTCGAATCGGGAGTTCCCGCGCCATAGCAAGCGAGCATGAACCAGACGCCGCCGGGCAGAAACGGGGAGGTGCTGAGCTGGCTCAGCGCGTCGGCGGACAGGACGCCCTCGCTGCCGAAGCTCATCGCGCCCTGGAGCTTGCGCTGTTCCTCCGTAGAGCGCCAGCCGCCGCGCGGGGGTCCGAGCCCATGGCTGAGAGTAAACAGCATCGCCGGATCGGGCTTTGTGATCTCGTCCAGCAGATCACTCATGTTCGGGATCGTCTGGTCGCCAAGCTCCACGATCTCGCTGGCGTTAAACTGCTTGGACTCCCGCCGCTTGCGTGCCACCGTAAGCCCGGGCGAGACCAGCGCGCGATACCCCGAGTCCGTCGCCGCGGTCTGATCGTGCACCGTATGAAGGAGCGAGCGGGCCTGGGAGATGGAGCTTGGCTTTTGCTCCCAGCGCAGCACTTTTTCGACGTAGTCCGTGTAGCCCTTATCATCGCTGAACGCCAGCCGTCCGACATAGTTGTCAGCCGCCTGCACCTGCTGGATGGCCAGCGGCACCTGATCGAGATCCCCGAGGATCAGCTGATAACGCGGCAGATCTTCGGTCGTGTCCTTGCCCGTATCGTAGAACTTCTTCCGCCACTCCAGGGCCTGGGTCATGGTCATCTTGGCAGGAACGGTGTAGACTTTTATCTCCCTTCCGCCCTGCGCCGCAGCGCGCGCCTGCTTCAGCGGTTCGATCAGGGAGAGCAGGTGCTGGCCGACGTCTCCCTCGGGAATGATTACGCCCCAGCGCTGGCGCTCCAGATCGTTCTGATCCGCGCCGTCATCGCCCAGGCGCAGCGGGCCGCCGCGATCCTCGGGTTTTTCAGAGGTGTTCGCGGAGCCGCTGGACAGCCCTTGGGGCAGGACGGGCTGGCGATCATCGGCGTGGACCATGAGCAGGTCGAGCTGGTTCATCGGCTCGCCTCCGCGGCGGCAGGGATGTGAGACTCGCCGAGCACGGTGAGGCCCTGAGGTCCAAACTGGAACAGGCTCAAGGTAGCGCCGCTGCGTTGCGGGGCCGCGGGGTCGTGATCGATGAGCGCTCCGGTGAAGCGCTCAATCAAGGGAATGGCGTGTTCTTTGTTCGGATCGAGGCGCGGGTTGCGGCGGCAGTCATTGAGGAAGGAAGCCCACTGCGCCTCATCGGCGTCCGCGGCCGGCAGCCGCATGAGCCAGATCCAAGTTCCGGTATTTACGAACGTCAGCGGGCTTTCGCTGCGAAAGCGCGCCGCGTGGGTGTGCCCAAGGACCACCGCTCCGGCGCGGTACTTCGCCGCCAGACGCTGGGCCTCCTTCCACTCCTCCGGCTCCGGCGCGAGGTCGAAGTAGCGATCGCCGGTCCCCTCCGCCAGCTTCTTCTGCAGGCGCGCATAGTAGCCGAGCCCCGCCTGACCGAGCTTCAGCCGCGCCCGATCGAGCACGGTCTCGTCGCCCCCGGCCAGCGAAGCGGCGCCCGCGTCGTCCAGAAGTCCCTGCAGCTGCTCCTGCTCTTCCTCGGTCAGCTGGGCGCGCTCGATGGCGCGGGCGAGGCCGAGATCGACCTCGCCGTCGCCAAAGCTCACCGGGCTGGCGGACTGGCGGAACAGCTGCCACAGGAGCTTGACGGTCGAGCCGGAAAAGATGCTCTTGACCGCCAGGGGATTGACCGCCAGCGCCGTCAGGGTCGCACCCTGAAAGTCCGGCTTGAGCAGGTCGGCGAAGCGCATCGCGTAGCGCTTCTTGAGCGGGTTCATCAGGGTTTTTACCAGGCGCGAGCCGGGTGCATAGGTAAAGTCCACGGCGCGCGCGTCCGGACGACTGCCGGGTCCGGGAAGGTTGGCGTAGTCCACCTTGTTCCACACATCGTTTTGCTCGCCATGGCTGATGAGGATGCGCGCCCCGCCCGCTTCTAGGATCTGCGGCTCATCGCCGCGCTCGAAGCGCACCCGCGACGCGAGCTCGGGCCCCGGCCCCATGGAGCGGCGGAACAGCTCCTGCACTTCGCCTAGCGCGAGCTCGATGTCGTGATTCCCCAGCCGCACGACTACCTCGCCGCCGCGTGCGGCGATCCGCCCCAGGGATTTGAGGACCGCGGAGGTCGCCGGTGCAGCGAAGATCGCGGCGGCCTGCTCCACCGCCCGCTCCACGTTGAGCTCAAGCGGATCTTCATTCATCAGGAAGTCAGTGGTGTCGCCGTTTAGCACGACCCGGATCGGCTCGTGCCCCAGCTTGTCTAGGAGCGCGGGCAGTGCTTCCGCTCCGGCGAAGGTGTCAAAGTCTCCGCCATTGCCCAGGTGCAGATCGCTTACCACCAGAGTTCGCCGAATCATGCTCTCTCCTCAGTCGTATGGGAGGCTCACTGCGCCCCAAAAAAATGGGGAGCGGCAGCGCGCCCCCAGTTTAATTTGGCCGACAGGACATCGCCAACCACAAACATAAGCGCACCCGGGAAGTCACATAACGTCGAAGCATTCTGGCTAGATGGACGCGCCGTGGAAAAAAGCTTGGAGGCCGCGTATCCTGCTTGCAGAAACAGGACGACAAAGGGGTGCGCGATGTCTACGGAATCGGAAGATCAGCTGTCGCAAGCCGCGGTTGCGGAGCTTGCCCATGACCACTTGGCCGGCAGTCCGCCAGACGACGATGGCTCGCTTCTGATCGTGCCGTTTGCCGAGCCGGCCAGCCTGGCGACACCGCTTGGCACCGCGGTCCTGGCGCAGGCCGACAAGTTTCTAAAACTACCCCTGCGCGAAGACACGGGAGTCAATACAGACTCCCACAGTTACATCCGGACCTTCTTCTTGGAAGGACTCAAATGGTCTCCGGAGACCTGGGATCACTGGCAGGAAAAGTATCCGCAGAGCGGCGTAGCCAAACCGGAGTGGTGCGCAGCGTTTGGCAGCTATTGTGTGCGCAAGGCCTACGCGGCGGCCGACAAGACCCTGCCGGCGCGCCTGTCGGCTTCGGCCTCGGATCTGGCCAGCCGCTTCGAAGCAGCGGGGCGGCTTCTGCGCCGAGAGAAGCTTTTCGCGCAAGACGGTACGATCCGTCCGGATGCCGAAGCGGTACCGGGGCCGGGCGACCTGGTGGTCTTCAAGGGCCATGTCGGCATCCTGCGCGAGCTTTACCTTGACGGCACGTTCGTGACCCTGGAGGGCAATACCTATAAGGGCTCGCCGCGCCACGACGGGGTGTATCAGTGCAATCGCAGCTCGACGGAGAAGCGGGCGGACGGCACCTTCAAGCTGGTCGGCTTCTGCCAGCTGGCATCAAAGGACGGCGTGACGGCCAAGTCCGATGTCGGCTCCCCCGCCCCCACGCCCGCCGCGTAATATCATCCCGGCCGATATCGCGAGGCGGCCATCCCGTCCGACGTGACGGGGCCAGTGTGGCTTCTGAGCTCGATCGGAGCGCCGGTCCCGTCGGCATTCGCCGCAAGAACTTTTTCTCTGCCGGCGGAAAGCAATCGGTTGCTTTCGGGTCGCAGCTACTATGCGACCCGTGCCACTTCAGGTCAGCGAGCATCAGCGCAGATGCCGCCCGCGTGCCCTTATTGGAATCTCAGCGAAGGCCGAGCAATGCCGTTGCCGCTGTGCCGCGTGAAGCCGCGGAAGGCTGAGTGCGTAACTGACCTTCCGCGCCCGCACGCAGGCGACGATGCGGACGACGCGCTCAGGCTCGTATCGCATAGGAAGGTGCCGGTAGTCCCAGTAGTGGGAGCGTCGCGCGCCGGCGGTCGTCACGCCCCCAATCGAGCTGGAGATTTCGGCAGAGCGAACAGCTCGCGGTTCCACGCGTTCAAGAACACCTCCCCGGGATCCGCCACCGCGCGCAACTTCATCACCTCCGGCAGATCGCACCGCTCCGCCCACTGCGCGTGAGAATCGAAGCAATACTTACCGGGATGCGCGCGCCCGCAGTGCTTAAGACCCACCTCGGCAAAGGCGCGCATGATCTCCTCGCTGTGTCGCGTGCCGCGGGTCAGCGTGTAATTCACCATCACCCACAGGGTCGCGGGCCGCTTGGCGCCGGTCTCATCAGTCCAGTAGGTGCCCTGCACAGCGAGCGGCGCAGGGCTCGGCTTCACGAAGCGCACCCCGATCGGTGAGGTGAGGGATTTTTTCCCATTTTCGAAGAGTTTCTTGGCCAGCGCGAAGCAGTCCTCGAGATAGGCGTCGATACGCTCGGCCGGAATCGCGGTCTCCTGCACCAGCGTGCCGACCAGGTTGACCGAACCCATATTGTAGACATGGTCGGAGCGGTTCACATAACGCTCGTTCAGCTGCTTGATCGTGAAGGCGAGCGCCTTGGGGACGAACGAGGGCACAAGGCCGAAGAACAGCGAGAAAAAGCGGCCTGGATCGATGCCGAGCGCGCGGAAAGAGCGGAAGACCTTGTCGTCGAACGTATTGCGCTTGCTAAGCTCGCCCGCGGGGCGCGGGATGATCGTGCGCGTGACGCGCGTGGCGAGCATGTCGGGCTCCGGGGAGTAGAGGTTGAAATAGAACTCCACGCTAAAGGCGCGCTCGAAGAGGTTGCCGGGCGCGCGAGCGATGGCCGCGCGGATCTCCTCTCGCGCCAATTTCAACGGAATGGGCACTCTCTTTTCCTCGAGATAGTACAGAGGCGCCACCTCGATGAGATAGGAGAGCGCCACACCCATCGTCCCGTAGCTGATGCGCGTGGTGTGGAACGTCTCGTCGTCTTGGAGGAGCAGCCAGTCCTTGTGCTCGGGGCTCCGCGCGAAGGCCTGCGGGTCGGTCGGGCCCTCTTTGGGCTCGAGCCGCACCAGCACGCCGCGCCAGCAGACGTCCATGCTCTTTACCCAATCGCAGATGGGGCCGGAGAAGATGCTCGATCCGTGGGTGCCGGTCGACAGCGCGCCACCTATGCGCTCGCCGCCGAAGCCTCCCATGGTCTTGAGGCCGAGGTTGCGGGTCGAAAGCGCGTCGCTCAGCGCCCACAGCGTCGAGCCGGCGCCGATCCGGGTCAGGTGCCGAGCGTCGCGCACCGTCGGGATATCCGCGGCG
This sequence comes from uncultured Myxococcales bacterium, assembly GCA_937879845.1. Taxonomy (GTDB): domain Bacteria; phylum Myxococcota_A; class Polyangia; order Palsa-1104; family JAEUJZ01; genus CALFML01. The sequence continues at coordinate 3,235 of CALFML010000764.1, read as the reverse complement.
GCGCGAGTCGGATCGGGGGTCTTCGCGAGGCGCAACAGCTCCCACTCGGGCTCCGCTACCCCATCGAGCGCCTCGGTGATGAGCGCGATCCCATCGTCGTCGGCCCGCGCCGCGGGAGACCAGGTGCACAAGGAGCCGATCGGCTTCAGCGATCGATTCTGCGACTCCGCGAACTGGACCGCGCGCATAAGCTCGCCCGCATTGCGCGGGCGCAGCCAGATCTCGCTGTCGATGCGGAAGGTCTTGCCGAAGCTCACCCGGAACTTCGCCGGTATGTCGCTCCGCCTTAGGAGCACGCCCTCTCGCTTCAGCGCCTCTGGCGTCACCGGGGGCAGCCGATCGACCGCCGCCTGCAGCGCTTTTTCGAAGTTGGGATCCCGCATGGCGCGCGGGAGGATAGCTCAATCGGGTAGCGACTTGGTATTCGGATTCGCGGCGTTGAACCGCAGCTGGGCCGGGTTGCCCCCCGCTCACGGGCGTCTGATCGAGCCATCGGGTGGCAGCAGCTCGCCGGTTCGATTCAAGGCGAGCAGCCGGTCCTGAACGGACGCACCGTCGCGACGGCCGATGATCCGTGGGAGCGGCGATCGTTCGAGGCGATGGTCGCTACGGTCCAGGTGGTGAAGGCCGAGGCGCCGCCGCCGGCAGCTCCTACCCGCGCGGACGTGCTTTCCCTTGAGCAGTGCGGCACGCCGACGCCGCTCTGGTGTTCGCCGCGACGCCCCGGCTCATGCTCGGCGGGCCGCTCGCCGCGCTGGAGCAAGGTCGCTTTCACCTCCGATGCGGACGGGCGAGCACGAGAGGCCATAGAAACCCCGGACTTGCGGCCCCGATCGCCTCGCCTCGGAACACGTCACGGTTGCGATCGCCCCCAGCGTATACGCGCTGCGGAGCTAAGCGTCCAGCGGACGAAATCGGCCAATCGGGTGCATCTTGGCAGCCTCAGTATTCCAGGCCTTTTAGAGAGCGACCCGCTTCACTGTGCCGGCATGAGCCTTGCTTTTAGTGTCTGCTCAATCGCGTCAGTCACAAAAAATGAAATGAGGACTCATGAATCCAGAAGTATTTCTTCGAATCGTCGGTCGCCTGCTGGGTCGCTCCCTGCCGATGGCGGCGCTGCTGAGCGGACACCTCGGCTGCGGCAAGTGCTATCCGGCCAGTAGAGAAGCGAACATCCAGCGCTTCACGCTGCCCGAATTGGCTGCTGATGGCGGAGACGCCAACACTGGCTGCTTTTGCGTCGACTGCCCGATTCCGCCCGATGGGGGAGCCATCGATGGCGGCGTAATCGACGGGGGAGCCGTCGATGGCGGCGCCACCGACGGCGGGACGGTTCGATCCTGCCCTCCCATGAACGATGCGCAGTCCCGCTGTATGCAGCTGTGTAGTACGGAAGCAGAGAGGCAGTCTCTCACCGTATTCGGTGCGACCGCCTCCATAGAACGGCCGAGCGGTTCGACGGTCTGTGAGTGCGACTTCGGATTCATAAACTATTCTGCGCAGTGTCTTCCGCCGGGAGCGATTTTTGGCCGACGGCCGGCGGGATTTGTTCCGCACGCAAGTCCTGATGCCTCGGCGCTAGGTCAGTATTTCGCGCACGCCGCGCAGTGCGAGGCAGCATCGGTCCTGGCATTCCTGATTGTCGCCGAGGAGCTGGAAGCGCACGGAGCCCCCACGCCGCTTGTGAACGCGGCGCGGCGCGCTGCTGAGCAAGAGTTCCACCACGCCCGCCTCACCAGCGCGCTGGTCACCCGTTTTGGCGGCCGGATGAACTGGCCGCAGATTCCCCGCCGGGAAGTCCGTTCGCTGCTGAACGTGGCGCTGGATAATGAAGTGGAGGGCTGCGTCGGCGAGGCATATGCCGCCTTCGTCGCCGCCTGGCAGCTGCACGCGGCCACTGATCTCGGAGTCCGGGTCGCCATGTCGGCCATCGCTCCCGACGAAGCCAGTCACGCGGCGCTGGCCTTCGCGATTTCCGCTTGGGTGCGCGGCCGCCTGAACCGGCGGGAGCTGCGGTGCCTGGATGAGGCTCGCCACCAGGCCGTCAGCAAGCTGCAGCAGACGATCCTGGATGATCCGCGGCCCGCGCTCGGGCTGTTCGCCGGGCTCCCCACGGCGGAGATTTCGCAGCGCTTCCTCGCCGCGGCTTCCCCCAGATAGAGTCATAGGGAAGCGGGGCACTTCGTGGGAATGCGCGCATTGGGGTATCGCGACTAAGCGCGGATCAGCGGCTGATCAGTGCGGGGTACAGTCCCGATGGCCGTCGCATCGTCATCGCGAGCGACAGACAAAGCCTGCAGCTGTGGGACATGGCTTCGGAGCGCATGAAGATCGAGCTCCCGAGCACTGGCCGGCAACTGACCCATGTGACGTATAGCCCGGACGGCCGCCGCCTCTTGACCATGACGGATGATGCGATCGCCCAGGTCCGGAACGCGGAGACAGGACAGATCCTCGTCGCCCCTACAGGAGCGGTCCTGTCGGGGGATCTCGGGGGATCTCCGTGAATCTGCGTGAATCTCGGGGGATCTAAGACGGAAATTCTTCAAGATACTTTGCCGCTGCGTGCAGGAACTTGGGTGCGCCCCTTCGCACTGCTGGTGTAAAGTAGTCAAGATGGAGATCGACTCGATCTGTCCATTACAGGGCCCATTACAGGGCCCATTACAAGGCCCATCGCAGGCTTCCGTATGTCCGGCGAAATAGTTGGCACCAAAATTCAAAATTACCGCGTAGTTCGCCAGATCGGCCGCGGTGGTATGGGCAATGTGTATGAGGCGCGCCATGAGCAGATCGATCGGCGCGCCGCCATCAAGGTGCTCCATCCCGAGTTCGCCCGCGACGCCGAGATGGCCCAGCGTTTCTTCAACGAGGCGCGCGCGGTAAACGTCGTCGGGCACCCGGGCCTTGTGAACATCCATGAACTCGGCAGCCTGGAGAGCGGTGCCGCCTATATCATTATGGAATATCTGGAGGGCGACTCGCTGCGTCAGCGGATGCGCCGTCCGGGTGGATGCCAGGAAGAGGAAGCGCTGCGTATTGCGCGGCAGATCGCCGGAGCGCTCCAGGCCGTCCATGCCAAGGGGATCATCCACCGCGATCTAAAGCCCGATAATATTATTCTCGTCGCCGACTCCGAGGTCTCGGGCGGCGAGCGGGCCAAGGTGCTCGACTTCGGGATCGCCAAGCTGCTCCATGGCGGAGAGATCGGAAGAGCACACGTCTGAACTCCAGT
>CALFML010000763.1 GCA_937879845.1 uncultured Myxococcales bacterium | reverse complement strand
GTCGCATGGAACCCGCACTTCACGTTTGGTGAGTCGGGTCAGGTCGTGCTGCCGGACTAGCGGGCACCGATTCCGTCAGGCGGCTTTTTGCGCTTGGACGGTGACGCCGCCGCGCTGCTCGGCCTCGGTGAAATCATCGCCGTCTTTCCACTCCCAGGGGAGGGCGGCGACCCGCGGCAGGTAGTGGCGGACGATGCGCGCGGTGAAGTTGCCCAGGTACTTGGTGCCGAAGCCGAACACCGCGCCGAACCAGCCGTCCATGCGGTCGTGGCGGGCGCAGACTTTTTCGATGTGCAGGCCGGCGGCGGTGACGCGCTCGCGCAGCTCGCTGCCGCGGTAGCGGCGCTCGTGGCCGACGACTTTGTCGTAGTAGGTCCAGTACTGCGGGTTCACCGGGCAGGAAAAGAACAGCTTGCCGCCGGGGCTTAGGACCCGCGCGACCTCCCGCAGGAAGCCGGCGTCGTCTTCCAGGTGCTCCAGCACCTCGAACAGGCAGACCAGGTCAAAGCTCGCATCGGGAAACGGCAGCGGCGTCGTCGCCCGCGCGCACAGCCCGCCGTGCTCGTGCAGGGCGCCCAGGGCAACGCGCGACAGATCGACGAAGTGGGTGCCGGGGATCGGGACGTGCGGGAACTTGCCGGGCCCGATCTCCAGGGTGCGGCCGGGCTTGTAAAACGGCGCGATGGCGGACCAGGAGGACCAGCCGTCGTGGGGAAACAGATCGTAGCGGCTCCACATGTCTTCGTAGATGGCGTGGTTGCGCTGCGCGGCAGTGGGCGTGGACATGGGCGCGACCCTAAAACGCAAGCGGCCTGGGAAGCAAGACCAGAACCGCGCCCGCGCGCAGCGACGAATGCGGCTGCGCGCGGGCGCTTTTTTGCTTGCGCTGTCGATTATTTTGAATTTGAATTTCAAAATCAAAATTTAACGGGAGATTTTGTCATGACCGCAGCGCTGACTCGCTTTGCTCCGTTCCTTGGGATCTCGCTGTTTTTTGCGGTCGGCTTCGGCTGGCGCAGCTGGCTGCAATACCGCCGCTACGGCCACACCGGGGTGATCTTGTTCCAGCAGCACGGCGCGTGGGCCAAGCTCCGCGATGCCGCGCTGCTCGTGCTCCCGGCCGCTCTATTGGTGCTCACGCTGGGCCAGGCGCTGTTGCCGGGGAGCGTGACGGTGGGCCGGCTCGGCGGGCTTGAGTCCGGACCGGCCGCGCTGCTCGGCGCGACCCTGCTTGCCGCGAGCCTCTTTTTCATGGTCGCCGCGCAGCTGCAGATGGGAAAGTCCTGGCGCATCGGCATCGAGGAGGGCGCCTGCCCCGGGCTTGTCACGTGGGGGCTTTACCGTTTCTGCCGCAACCCGATCTTCGCGGCGATGCTCATGGCGCTGTTGGGGCTGGTCTTTTTGCTGCCCAGTCTGCTCACCATCGCCATCCTGGCCGGCGCCTATGCCGGAATCCGCCGCCAGGTCGCGGACGAAGAGCTCTACCTGCAGCGCTCATACGCGCACCAATACTCCGCCTATGCCGGGAGCGTCGGCCGCTTTACGCCGTGGCTCGGACGGCTGCGCTGAGCCGCGGTCATTGCTCGGGCGCCGCAGCAAAGCGCCGCGCGGCAAATCCGAGATCATGACCGGCGGCCCCGCTTGCCGCCAGGGCGGCGGCGGCTCTCCGGACACGCTCGCGGCAGATCTGCGCGACCTGGGTGAAGCCGCAGCGCGCGGCCACGGCTTTTTCCGCCACCTTTTCGGCGTTCTGCACGCAGATGAAGCGCCGCCGCCCGCCATCGACCACGTTCTGCGCCATCACCGCGTGCGCGGTAGTGCCCGAGCCGGCAAAAAAATCCAGCACCAGATCGTCGCCCGCGCTGCCAAGCTGCTCCAGCCTCTGCATAAGCCCGAGCGGCTTCACCGCGTCGAACACCGCCTCGCCGAGCAGCGCCCGCAGCTCCCGCCGTCCGTGCTCGTAGTTGACCGCGCCGTCGGCCCACAGCGACCGGTGCTTGCGCGCCGCGTCCAGACGCAGGTAGTCCTTTTGAAACACATCCCACTCCCGCCGTCCGCGCACGAGCCGACCGACCAGCTGCGCCCTGTCGCTGCGAACTTTTTCCCGGCTCCACCGCCACACGCCCGGCTCGCCGCTCGACAACCGCGGCAGCACCGCGACCCAGCCCGGTTGCGCCTCGACATCGACCGCTTGCGTCTCGGGATCGCAGTACAGCGGGTAGTGCAGCGTCGGCCGCTCGGCCTGGCGAGAGAACGCGCCGCGCTTGCGCAGCCCGAGCAGGCGGTAGTCCCCGTGCTCATCGCGCAGCCGGTAGTCGCGGCGCTGCTCGGCGGTGAGCGGGGCGGGGTGAATCACCGCGCGGGCGATGTCGCGGGCGTACAGGTGGACGAGCTCGTGGCTGGTGGCGATGAACCGCTCCAGGTGGCGGCCGCGCGGGTTGCTCTGGATCGCCAGCGTACCTATGCGGTTGCGCCGGCCGAACAGCTCATCGAGCAAGAGCGCCAGGTTGGCGTCCTCGTGCGCGTCGATCGCGACCGCCAGCACGCCATCGTCGCGCAACAGCTCACGCGCCAGCCGCAACCGCGGGTACATCATGGCCAGCCACGGCGAGTGAAAGCGCCCATCGAGCTCGCAGTCGCCCTCCCGCGCCCCGGCGCGTCCGCCGTAGCGGGCGGCTTGGGAGGTGTCGCGCAGGTAGTCGCGCAGCCCGGCGTGGAACTTGTCGCGGAACAAGAAGTCGTTGCCGGTGTTGTAGGGCGGATCGATGTAGATGAGCTTTACCTGGCCGGCGATGCACTGCCGTAAAAGGCGCAGCACGGCCAGGTTGTCGCCTTCGATGATCTGATTCTGCGACCCGTGGCCAAAGGACTCCTCCGGCACGTCGAGGAGCAGGCCGTGCGCCGGCGCCTCGGCTTCGCGCAGCGCGGCGGCGCGGCCGACAAACGACAGGCCGTAGTGCTCCGGCTCGCTCAAAGGCTCCGGCCGCGGCGCCGGACGCGGGCTGCGTGACATGGAACCTGAGGCACCTACGGCCGGCCAGGCACCTGGAGCTGCACCTGATAGATGCTGGTGCGCGCGCTGATGAACAGCGTCTTGCGGTCGATCCCGCCAAAGCCCAGGTTCGACGGCGGCTCCGGCACGATCAGCGAGCCGCGCGGGCTGCCGTCGGCCTTATAGATCCGCACGCCGGCGGTGGTCGCGACATAGACATTGCCCGCGTCATCGACCGCCAGGCCATCGCACGATCCGAGCCCCTGGACAAAGTCGCTGCGCGCCCCCACCGTGCCGTCCGCGTTGACCGGAAACCGGTAGATCTTGCCGTCGATCGCCGCCGCGACGTAGAGCGTGTTCTCATCGGGCGACAAGGCCAGGCCGTTGGGATACTGCATCGTCTGATCGAGCAGCGTCAGCGTGCCGGTAGCCGGAGCGATGCGGTAGAGGCCTTCGAAGCTCTGCTGCTGCGCCTGCGGGTCGGTAAAGTAGATCGACCCGTCTCGGCTGCGGACGATGACATCGTTTGGCCCGTTTAGCGGCTTGCCCATGTACATCGAGGCCAGCGGCGTATACGTCCCGCCCGCGTCGCGGCGGCTGACCTGGCGGGTGGTGATCTCGGTCACCACCAGGTTTCCCGCCGCGTCGAGCGCCAGACCGTTGCTCCCGCCGCTGCTCGCCCGATAGGAGGTCGCCGTCGCCGGCAGGGTCAGCTGATAGATGATGTTGTTGGGCAGATCGGTAAACAGCAGCACGCCGGTCTTGGCCAGCCACAGGGGGCTCTGGGTGAACTGAAACGGGATGCCCGTGTTGATCTTGGCCACCTGCGGGTTTGCGCCCAGCGGATCGATGACCGTCAAGTCGGTCATGTCGGCCGGCCGCGCCGCGATGTCCCGCCCCCCGCCCAGGTCCACCGCCGGCCCGCCGGGGCTCTCGAGGCAGCCCGCTACCGACGCCGCGAGCGCTGCGCACAGCGCAATCGAAATCTGACGCTTCATCTAGTTCTCCTATCAAGCAAGCGAATCATAACGTGTAGTAAGCCTAACCTAACCTCGTATCGTAGCGCACGGAAGCCCGGTGCGGGAGGTTGGGGCAGGATGCCGGGCTGCCGGGCTGCCGAGCAGAATGATCGGGCGTTTGCGCACACCTCCCGGCGCCGCCCCGGCTCTGGTAGAGTGAGAAACTTTTGCAACCAAGGAGGTACCATGGAAACTGCCTCATCGACCCTCGCCCCCCGCAGCGCCGCCGTCAGCGAGTTTATTCGAACGCCCCGCAAGCTGCTCATCGGTGGCAAGTGGGTCGCGTCTCAGAGCGGCAAGACCTTCCAGTCCTTCGACCCCGCGACCGGCGAGGTGCTGGCCAACATCTATGAAGGCGACAGCGCCGAGATCGAGGCCGCCGTGAAGGCCGCCCGCGCCGCCTTCAACGGGCCGTGGTCGCAGCTTACGGCCTCGGAGCGCGGCCGCATGATCTGGAAGCTGGCCGACCTCGTCGAGCGCAACCTCGAGGAGCTGGCGCAGCTGGAGTCGCTGGATAACGGCAAGCCGGTCAAGGTGGCGCGCATCGCCGACGTGCCGCTGACGGTGGACATCTTCCGCTACATGGCGGGGTGGTGCACCAAGATCGAAGGCAACACCATCCCGATTTCGGTGCCCGGAGCGTACCTGGCCTATACCTCCCGCGAGCCGGTGGGCGTGGTCGGCCAGATCATCCCGTGGAACTTCCCGCTCCTCATGGCTGCGTGGAAGCTGGCGCCGGCGCTGGCGGCGGGCTGCACGGTGGTGCTAAAGCCTGCCGAGCAGACGCCGCTTTCGGCCCTGCGGCTGGGCGAGCTGTTCTGCGAAGCCGGCTTCCCCGACGGCGTCGTCAACATCGTGCCGGGCTTTGGCGAGACGGCGGGCGCGGCGCTCGCGGCCCATCCCGATGTCGACAAGGTCGCCTTCACCGGCTCGACCGAAGTCGGCCGGCTGATCGTGCGCGCGGCGGCCGGCAACCTGAAGAAAGTGACGCTGGAGCTCGGCGGCAAGTCCCCCAATATCGTCCTGGCCGACGCCGATCCGGAGGTCGCGATCGCCGGCGCCGCCAACGCGATCTTCTTCAACCACGGCCAGTGCTGCGTCGCCGGCTCGCGCCTGTTCGTCGAGGACAAGATCTACGATCAGGTCGTCGAGGGGCTGGCCGCCCGCGCCAAGAAGATCCAGCTCGGACCGGGCATGGATGAGAAGACCCAGATGGGACCGCTAGTCTCCGATGAGCAGCTGTCGCGCGTTCAGGGCTACCTGCAGAGCGGGCTCGCCGAAGGCGCCAAAGCCGCGGCCGGCGGGGCGCGCCACGGCACCACGGGCTACTACGTGCAACCCACCGTCCTTGTCGACGTCAAGCCCGACATGAAGGTCGTGCGCGAGGAGATCTTCGGCCCGGTCGTCACCACCCACCGCTTCTCCTCCTTCGAGCAGGTGCAGGTGGAGGCCAACGACACCGTCTACGGCCTGGGGGCGGGCATCTGGACGCGCGATCTCAGCCGCGCCCACCGCCTCGCCAAGCAGCTGCGCGCCGGCACGGTCTGGGTCAACTGCTACAACGTGTTCGACGCGGCGATGCCCTTTGGCGGCTACAAGCAGTCGGGCTGGGGCCGCGAGATGGGCCACAACGCGATCGACCTGTACACCGAGACCAAGTCGGTCTGCATCAAGCTGTAGCCGCCGGTGCACCCCTACCCCGCGGGCTCGCCGCGGGGTTTTTCGCCCTGCCAGCGATCGTGCTGCTCACCCGTGAATCGAAAACAGACCTGCGGGACGCGAAAGCATACCGCCGCGGCCGTATCGGCGCCCGCGCCGACGATCGCTGCGGCGGCCTGCGATTCGATGTTTCCGCTGAGCGGCTCACACGAATTTAGCGGAATGCCAAGCTCGATCTCCTGCCGCACCGTCCGCCGGTCCGCCGGCAGCGTGGAGAGAGCGCGGTTCTGCGGCACCGTGTAGCGCAGCATGGCGGCATAGTCGGCGAAGCACTGCGCCCAGGGTCCGTGCAAGGTCCGATCGGCAGAGGGAGAAAATTCCAGCCGCGCATCCGGCGCGCTGCCCTGCCCCGGCTCCAGCACCACGTGCATGCCGCCATCGGCGTTGCGGGTCACCGCGCCGTGCGAAAGAAGATGCATCGGCATGCCTTCGGCCATAAGGCGCGCGCCCAGGGCGTGCCGCGCCGTGGTGACCGCGCTCGTGACGAAGTAGACCCCTTCTTTGCCGGTGCGGTCGTCGCGGACATAGATTCGCCAGTTGGACTGCACCGGGGAGCCGCACAGCCGCCGCAGCGGTCCGAAAAACGCCGGCCCGAAGTCGCCGTGGCGGTAGGTCAGAAACGTAAACATGGCCCAGCGGCCCTCCGGCCCGAGCCGCTGAAGCGAAAGTCCGGGCGGCATAAGCGCAGCAAGCTGCGCCGCCGGCACAAGGTAGTTCACGTAGACCACCTCGGTGATGTCGC
>CALFML010000762.1 GCA_937879845.1 uncultured Myxococcales bacterium | reverse complement strand
GAGTTCAGACGTGTGCTCTTCCGATCTAGCTACCTGAGCCACGAGCTGTCGACGCGCTTTCTGATCTCCGTGCCGGGGGACGTCGATCTTTTGGCGAACTTCGCCTGGGAGTACCTGTCCTATCCCGAGCCCTACACCGCGACGTTCACCCGGTACCTGGCGCCGGTGGACAACTCGGACATCGGCAACTGGCCGGTCGACCCGACGCCCAGCAGGTTCGCGCTGCCGGAGCAGCGGCGGGTCGACAACCGGTTTACGGTCCTTGTCGGGGTGAACAAGAAGCTGCCCCGCGGCTTCAGCCTGGAGCTTACGTACAGCTATCTCCGCAACCTGTCGAGCGTCGCCAACTACCTGGATAACCGCAACTACGACAAGCACGTCGCCCAGCTGGAAGTCGAGTACACCTTTTAAACGGCGCGCCCGGGGTGCCTACCGCACCGACGGGCAAGCAACACTTTTCAGACGATACCGATAACAGGCTTTTAAGCGCATCACTGTTTTTACTTGGGGAGGATGTAATGGCGATTTCACGCAACGATCGCGGCTACGGCATCAGCAAATACGGCATCGAGCTGCAGCACACCCTCGGCGGCTTCGTCTCCAGCGTCTCCGGCGGCGATGCCATGGCGGATGTCGTGACCGAGAAGCTCGGCTCGGACCACCTCACCAAGAAGCACCTCGGACCGCTCAAGTACGACGACATCACGTTCAAGTGCGGCACCGGCATGTCGTCGCAGGTCTATGAGTGGATCGCCACCGGCTTCAACCAGACCTCGCACGCCCGCGGCCGCGAAGACGGCGCCATCCTCTACGCCGACTACGACAACAACGAAATTTCCCGCCTGACCTGGACCTTCGGCCTCATCACCGAGTTCGGCATGCCGATGCTCGACGCCTCGTCCAAGGAATCGGCGCAGATGACGGTCAAGTTCTCGCCGGAGACCACCCGCAAGACGTGGAACAGCAGCGGCAAGCTGATCATGCCCTCGGACTCGGGGCGGCAGAAGCAGTGGCTGCCCTCGAACTTCCGCCTGCGCATCGACGGCTGCGAGGTCGGCTGCTCCAAGGTGAGCAAGATCGATGCGCTCACCGTCAAGCAGAAGGTGACCGAGAATGCCCTAGGCGAGCACCGCGACCACCAGAAAGAGCCGACGAGCGTCGAGATCCCGAACCTCGTCATCTACCTGGCGGAGTCGCACGCGCACGAGTTTTACAACTGGCACCAGGACTTCGTCATTTCCGGCAATAACGGCGAAGACCGCGAAAAGGGCGGCACCCTGGAGTACCTGACGCCGAACCTGCAGGAGGTGCTGTTCACCTTGAACTTCTACCACCTGGGCGTCTTCAAGATCTCCCCCGACCGGATGAGCGCCGAGCCCGGCACGCCGGAAAAGCCGGACGGCCCCTCGCCGATCCGCCGCCTCAAGGTGGAAATGTACTGCGAGGACATCAAATTCGCCTTCAGCCCCAACGCGATTTACGGCGGCCGCTAGCCTCCCGCATTTTCTCTTCGGACAAGGGGTAGCTTTCGCCTGCGAGTCAAGGTAGAGTTTTTCTGGATACGGTACTTGAAGCGATCTGATTCGGCCTTTCGACCTGTTTCGTCAGCGTCTCAGCGTCAGCCCACAACTCCCGTACCTGAACCTGTAGCGATCGTGAACCGCCGGCATGGAGCCCGGCAAAGGAGTAGGACATGGGCAAGAAGCTATACGTTGGCAACCTGGAATACGGGGTCACTAGCTCCGAACTAGAGCAGTGGTTCGGCGAGCACGGCACCGTCACCAGCGCGCAGGTCATCGAGGACCGCGACACCGGCCGCAGCAAGGGCTTCGGCTTTGTCGAGATGGGCAGCGAGTCCGAGGCCCAGGCCGCCATCCAGGCGATGAACGGCCAGTCTCGCAACAACCGCACCCTGACGGTCAATGAGGCGCGTCCGCGCGAGGGCGGCGGTGGCGGCGGTGGTCGTGGGGGCGGCGGTGGCTACGGCGGCGGCGGCGGCGGCCGTGGCGGCCGTGGCGGCGGCGGCGGCGGCGGACGCTGGTAATAAGCGGTTCTCCGGGGCGCTAATCGGCGCTCCGGGAACGAAAAAGGGCCCCACTGGGGCCCTTTTTTTATTTCCGGGCGCGGCCGGCGGCGCGGGGCGAAGCGACCGCGGTCCCGCTTTTCACGCCGGCTCCGCCGGGACGCGCGGCCCCGGGGCGGGCGGCGTGCGCATCGGCCTTCCGCGGCTTTTCCGCAGCGCCTGTCTGCCTTAGGCAGCGACGGTGATTAAGCGCGGCGCGGCGGCCGGACCTTGGCCGGCTTGAGTTCCGCAGGGGCGGCGGCGGCGGGAAGATGGCGGCGCGGGCGGGGCGGGGCGATTGCGGGACGGCTACTTCTCGACAAAGACCATGTCGAGGAGATCGGCCTGACAGATGATCTTGCTGTTGCGGTGCTGGAACAGCTGGCTGAGCGGGATCTCCAGGCCGTTTACCACCACCAGGTCGTTCTCGCCGGGGGTGGCGTTGAGCCAGGCGGCGAAGTCGCCGTGGAACTGGCCGGTCGAAAGGTGCCGCAGGTAGTCGATCGAGCGGCGGAAGAACTTGGGAAAGATCAGCGTGCCGTTGGCGTCGCAGATCGAGGTCCGGTCGATCAGCGTAAACTCCCGCGAGCAGTCGGCCGCCCAGACCCCGAGCCGGCGCTCGCGGGCGAGCTTGGCCTGCTCGCGCAGCCAGTCGCGGTGCGCCGCCGGCGTCGAGGTGTAGAGCAGCGGATAGGCGCAGCCGAGCCGCAGCATCTGCGCGTTGAGCGTCTGCGAAAGCAGGTCGGTGTCGACGATGAAATCGGTCCCGTCTTGGAGCTGCGGCGGCTCCCCCAAAAGCGCGTAGGAGATCGGCCGACCGTGCGGATCGAAGCCCTGGGTGAGGATCGCGCCGGGTATCGACTCGGGCTCGCAGCGGACGATCTTCTGGTCGATGCGCTCGATCTGGGTAAAGCCCATAAGGTCGAGCAAGCGGTCGCGCGCCATCGCGCCGAAGGGCTGGCACTCGACGCCGTAGTGGGTCTCCGGCGCGTCGATGCCCTCAAGGCGCAGCTGGAAATCACCGGTCACCGAGTTGTTCTTGTACTCGCGGTACAGGCCCTGGAACAGCTCCTTGTTGCCGGCGCAGAAGCGGATGGAGTCGCCATCCGGCTTGAAGCCGAGAATGTGAAAGCGACCCTTGATCACACGAAAGCCAGCGATCGCCATGGGCGGTCTCCTTATCTCGGGCCCTTATACTACGCAAACGACCTCGGCCGCTTTGGGATCATGAGATCCCGACGCAATCGCCCGGACGATGCGTTTACGGCAGAGCCAGGACGGCGATGGCTTCTTCGGCGGCGTCGATGTGGGTGGCAAACTCGACGAAGCGGGGGTAGCGGTCGGGGAGGACGCGGGTGAGCGGCAGCGCGGTCTCGGTGTGCAGGAGGATGCGGTCATCCTGCGCCGTGACCTTCTGCACGAACTGGCCGAAGTCGGAAAGCTCCACCGGCGCCGCCAGCTGGGTCACCCGCGCCCCTTTGGGCAGGGTGATCTGCGCGTCGAGAACGGTCGGCAGCACGTAGTGGAGCATGAGCGGCGTGCGGCGGCGCGGCACGCTGACGTAGTTATGTCCGACTAGGAGCGGGTAGGGGGCGGCCAGGACCAGCTCGGCGCCCGCGGTGCCGCGGCGGGTGCGGCCCAGGCGCGGGGCGCGGAAGTGGTACTCCACGGTCAGCGCCGCGTCGTCCTTGTCCATCGGCGCATACTTGAGATCGATGAGGCTGGCGCCGGGAAAATAGAACCCGAGCGCCCGCTGCTCGATCTGCTGCCGCAGCTTCTCCTGGGCGATGTTCTCCACCTGCTCGCGCCACTCCAGGGCCGGCCAGCCGGTGAGCGTCTCGCGCACCGTGACCTCGCCGCTGCCGTCGGGGGCGAGGGTCATGGTGAGCGCCAGCTGGCGCCTATCGCGCAGCGCGGCGAAGCGCTCCGGCGGCACCGTGTCCGCGGGGCTTTGGGCATTGGCCGCTAAAGGCGTCGCGGCGCCGAGCGGGGCCCCGCCTTCGGGCGGCAGGGCCACCGTGGTAAAGGCGACGCTCTGCACCGGCGGCTGCAGGCCGTTTTCCGGCAAGCGTACGGCCTTGCCGCCGCGCAGCGCGGGGCGCACGTAGCCGGTGGGCAGGTGGCGGTAGATGGGATCGAGCCACAAAAGCGGTCCGCCGCCGGCGCCGCGGCCCGGGGCGACGGCGACGATTAGCTCGTTATAGGACAGGACATCGGGCAGCGGTCCCTCCAGGTGCGCGGCGCTCTGGGACCGCACGAGCCATGCCTCCGCCGGGATGCCGGCGGCGCGCAAAAGGGCGAGCAGCAGCACATCGCGGCGTCCTTCGCGGCGGGCGAGGATGGAGCTCGCCTGCTCATCGATCGAGCCGCCGGTGCGGATGTTCTTGCGCACCCAGGCATCGAGCTTGCCGACGCGGGCGATGAGGCTCGCCGCCGGCTCGTCAGCGCCTTGGTCGCCGCCGGGCCGGGGTCCGGCGACTTCGGCGGCCAGGGTCCGCAGCTCGCGGGTCAGGCGCAGGGAGCGGTAGCGGCGCTCGCGCAGGTAGTTCACATAGCGCGGAAACGACAGCCCGGAGCCGACCCGGATCGACGGCATCCACTCATCGAGCAGCGCCGCATCGAGCGGCGCCTCCGGGATCATGCGCGGCACCTGCTTCTGCACGTAGAAGTAGTGGCGCTCGCCGCCCTCGTCGTGGATCTGCGGCTCGGGGATCTCGCGGCCGCCGCCGGCGCGGGTCGGGCCGCGGGCATCGATCTGGAGCTCCAGCTCTTTGGGCACGATCAGCAGATACTCGCTGCGATCAAGCGGCGCGTCGGCGGAGGCGAAGTAGAAGCGCTCGGCGATGAAGCCGCCGGGAAACGCCGGCTGCGGCTCTTCGCGGTCGACATACTCGAACTCGACGTAGTCGCCGACCTCCAGATCCGGGGCGGAGACGGTGTCCTTGTCCGGGATCTCCTCCGGCTCGCGCGTGGTGCCGTCGGCCTTGACGGTGCGCAAGGTCAGCACGTCGGCGCCTTCGGGAATGGTCACCTCGCCGAACTTGCCCAGCCCGTCCTTGGTCAGCACGCGGATGATGTTGTGGGTCAGGGTCAGCCGCGCTCCCGTCGGCAAAACCCGGACCACGGTGCGGTCTAGGACCAGCACCGCCGGCTCCTCGCCGAAAGCGCCCTTGCGCTCCTGAAACTCGCCGATGACCTTTTTGCCATCGAGGCGGAAGGCGTCCAAGTCGTCGCGCACCCCCAAGGCCAGGAGCGCCCGCTGGAGCTCCGCCGACTCGGGGACTTCGCGCAGGCCGCGGCGCAGCGCTTGCTCGGCGCGGGCGCGGTCGCCGTCATCGACCTGGAGGTTGGCCAGCTCCAGGTAGTTGGCAGCGGCGGTCGGCGTCCGCGCGCACAGGACTTCGAGGATCGCCTCGGCGCGCTTTTGGTCGCCCGGTCCGCGGCGCTGCGCCAGCACCTTGGCCAGCCCGTGCAGCCAGTCGGCGTTATCCGGCTCCAGGGTGAGAAGGCGGGTGTACTCGCTGAATCCTTCGGCGAGCTTGTCGGCGTCGACCAGCTCTTCGGCATAGCGGTCGCTGTAGGGGTTGCAGGCGGCAAGCTCCTTGGCCGCCTGCAGCGCCCCGCGTACGTCCTGCTGCTCGCGGCGCCAGTCGGTCAGCTGCTCTAGGAGCGGGCAAGCCGACGGGCCTAGCGTGCGCGCCTCGGTGAGCGCCTGCTCCGCTTCGTGGGTGAAGCCGCGGGCTTTGAGGACGCGGTAGCGGAGCAGCGCCTGCTGCCAGCTCGGTTCGGCCGGCGGCGCGGCATCCAGCAGCTCCAGCGCCTGCTCCGACTTTTCATCCTGCAGCAGCATCGTCGCCAGGGACAGGCGGGCGCGCAGGAGCTCCGGGTGATGGGTGAGCGCCTGCTCCAAGATGGCCCGCGCCTGATCCCGCCCGAGGCGATCCGGGCGCCCGCGATCATCGAGGACCAGGCCGGCGTGGACCATCGACACCGAACCGCAGCGCGGGGCGCCGGTCGCTAGCGGTCCGATCGCGGTGAGACCCGCTTCGGTATTGCCGGCCAGGTAGGCCTGCTGCGCCGCGACCAGCCGCAGCAGGGCGCTCTCTCCGGCGGTCCCGGCCGGCGGCGGCTCGCTGAGCGAACGCAGCTTTACGCCGATCTCACCACCGCCTTGCGGCTGCGGCGCCTGGGCCGCGGGGCCGGAAAAGAAGCGGACGCCGGGGATGGCCAGCTGGACTTGCGCGTGGCTGCTGCCGACCCCGACCTTGATCGCCACCGAGTGCCAGCCCGCCGGCAGCTGCAGCCACAGGTAGCGGCGGCGGATCGGCTCGGAGTCGAGGTAGACCTTCTGGCCGTCGACATAAAGCGCCCACGGGGCGGAGCCGGACTCCACCGTGACCGGCCACGACTCGGCGCGGTCGGTGAGTAGATAGGTCGTGGCGTACATGACGCCGGGCCGTCCCGGCACCCCTTCCAGGCTCACGCTGCAGCCCGAGCCGCTCTTGCGCAGGTAGCTATTGCGCCGCGGGTCGTGCGCCGGATCATCGGCAGACAGCGGTGACTGCAGATCGAGGACCGGCAGGTGGCCATGCGGCCCGGTGACGTAGAACCACTGCGGGCAGCCGCGCTCGGTATCGAGCTTCAGCGCGCCGTCTTCATCGCCCGCTAGGCGCAGGCGCTGGCCGAGCAGGGCGGCGAGCAGCTGCCGCGCCTCCAGCGGCAGACCGGCGGCGTGCTGCCACAGATCCTGCAGCCGCAGCCGCAGCTTGGCCTCGGCTTCCGGGCCGCCGCCGTCGCCGCCCAGGGTGAGCAACCGGTGCGCCGCGACCTCGGCCAGCGGCGCCGCAAACGGGTCGGCCAAGGGGGCCTCCGCGCGCCGCGCGTTGCGATCGCTGCGCACCGCCGCCAGATACGCCGCACACGGCTCGCCCGCCTGCGGCTCCGCCGTCCCGCGTGCCGCGCCGGGTGCCGGCCGCTCACAAGCCTTGCCAAGCGCCACGCGCTCCAAAAGCTCCAGCCACAGCCCCTGCGCCGCCCGCGTCTGACCCGCTTCCTGCGAAAGCAGCCCAAGCCCGAGCAGCGCCCGGATGTCCCCCGCTCGCCGCGCCAGCGTCAGCTGCGCCTGCGCCGCCGGATAGTCGCCGGCGAGCAGCTGCGCCCAGCCGAGCTCGCGGTGCAGGCCGGGCAGCTGCTTTCCCGCCGGCTGCGTCTTGACCTTTTGCGCCAGCGCCTCCCGCTCGGCATCGAGGGACTTTTGATCGAAGGGGATGCTGCTGGCTTGGCCTGCCGGCGGGCGCGAGGCGGGGGTCGCGCAGGCGGTGAGCATGCCCAGGGACAACACCAGGCCGGCCCAGCGGGAGCTGTGCGGCGCGCGGAGATTCTTATTCACGGCCCACCACCAGTTCCTGCGCCACCGCGCTATCCACCTCGGAGCAGAAGCGCCGGAACGCCGCGTAGTCGCCGACCGCGATGCGATGGCGATCGACGCGCAGCTCGGCTTTGACCACGACCTCCGTGCCGGTCGCGGCGCGGCGCTGTTCCACGCCGAAGTCGAACCGGCCAAACGGCGACTCCAGATGCCGCGCCTCGGGCAGGTGGCGCACCTGCATGCGGGCCGGCAGCCGCACCACCACCTCTTCCAGGTTGGTCCACGGGAAGCCGAGGATGAGGTCGTAGCGCCGCTGCGACAGCCGGGCGAAGCTGCGGGCGAGATCCGGATCGCGCCCGAGCGAGCGCAGCACCAGATCCGCGGCGCCGCTGCGCCCCGCCTCGGTCTGCGGGCGGCCCCACTTGGGGACCTCGACCTCGCCGATGAGGTGCACCGGCTTATCGAGCTCGGCGATGCCGGGCAGGGCGACCTTGAGCGCCTTGGCGCCGGGGTAGGTCTCGTTCCACGATTTCTCGTAGCGCTCCTTCTGCGCCCCCAGGGTCTGGAAGTGCTCGCGCCAGCGCTCCGCCGACTGGCCGGTGATGCGCATGTCATCGCTTACGCGGGCGCCGCCGCCCGGCTCCAGCTGGACGGTGAAGTGCCGCGAGACCACCGAGCTCGGCGCCGGCAGCACCGGGGTCCGCACGAGGTGCCCCTTGCCGTTATACGGCGGGCGCGGATCGCTGACCAGGAGCACCATGATGTCCTGATCCTGCGTCGGCAGCTCCGTCGCCCCGGAGAACTCCGCCGTGCCGTCGAGGTAGAGGTCGAACTTGGGGACGTAGACGATGGCGTGGTCGAACACCGACAGCGATGCCGGCTCCGGGGCGATGTGGCCGTTGCGGCGGGTGCGCGCCAGGACCAGCGTGCTGTCGATGCCGACCTCTTTGAGCATGACCTTGAGCAGCGACGCCTTGTCCTTGCAGTCGCCGAACTTGCGCTGGAACACCTGCGCGACCTTGTAGGGCTTATAGCCGTGGATGCCGAACTCCAGGCCGACGTAGCGGGTGCGGCGGACGACCTCGTTGTAGATGGCGCGCAGCTTGCCGAGTTCGTCGCCGGCGGGGACGTTGGCGGTGGCGGCGCGGGCGGCGCGGGCGATGTCGGCGCTGGGGGCGAGCTGCTCGGCGACCAGGCCCGTGTACCAGGTCGCGACGTCTTCCCAGGTGCGGTAGGTGGAGACGTGGACGTAGGCGGCGATCTCGGTGAAGCCGGGCATGCCGGGCTCGCTGAGGATGCGCGGGACGTTTTGGGCGCTGAACGTGATGAGGTGGTCGCGGCCGCGCATCTGATCGCTGCGGGAGATGGCGAAGCCGTCGCCGCCGCGCGGATCGTTGAAGTAAAGGGGCCGGCGCCGCAGATCTTCTTCCGGCAGGACCAGGGTGTAGCGCGAGTCCAGGCGCGGAATCTCCTCCTGCATGAAGTGCAGGTCGCCGAAGTAGTCGGACAAGAGGTTGCGGCGCCCGACGTCGGCGAGCACGTACTCCAGTGCCACCACGTCGCCGGGCCGCAAGCCGTCAAAGCGCACGCTCTGGGCGTGCACGTCGTAGTAGAGGCCGTACCACGGCTCGGAGACGTTGCTCTCCTGCTGCGCCACGCTCTCCTGCACCTCGCCGGTGCTGCGGTAAAGCTTGGCCGACTTGATCTGCACCGACTGCGTGTCGGGGGTGTAGCGGATGTCGATCTCGCCGTACTCGGCCGCGCCGTGCTCGTCGAGGATTTCGATGGCGCGCTGGGTGTAGACCTCGGACAGGCCGTTTGAGTGTACCCGCGTCACCTTCTGGTCGAGCAGCACCCGCGCCGAGTCGCCGGCGGCGGGCCGCGGCCGCGGCTTGGCCAAAAGGGCCGGCACATCGATGCGGAAGCCGCGCGCCAGATCGTCGCCGGAGCGGGACTGCGGGTCGAGGCGCTGCAGGTAGCTGCGCAGGCTGGGGTTCTGGGGCTTTATCTCCAGGGCCCGCTTGTACTCGGCGATCGCGAGCTCTGTGCGGCCCAAGGCGACCAGCAGCCGCCCGCGCAGCTGATGCCAGTCGGCGTCGCCGCCGAGCTGGTTCAGGAGCTCACTGGCCGCCGCCAGCGCCAGCTCATGGCGGCCCGCCCCTTCCATCAGCTCGACGCGCTCGCGTCCGACCCACACCGCTTCGGGGGCCAGCGCCGCGATCTTGTCGAGCCAGTGAAGGGCCGCATCGACCTCGCCGCGTGCCCGCGCCCGCGATAAAAGCTGCCGCTGCGCATCCTGATCATCCAGGCTCTCGGCGAGCAGGGCGGTGTACGCCGCCTCCGACTCGCGATGACGGGCGGCGCGGCCCAAAAGCTCCGCGAGCGCCCGCCGCACCCGCAGCGCCGGGTGGTGCGCGCCAAGCTCCGCGACCAGCCGAGTGGCTTCGCTGAGCACCCCGCGGTGCGCCTGCAGCTGCGCCAGCGCCAGCGTCGCGGTGTACAGCGTCGGGCGCAGCCGCGCCGCTTCGCCGTAGGCCTGCTCTGCCTGGCGCTGACGCTGCCCCTCGTCGTAGATCCGACCGAGTTCGAACAAGAGCCGCGCCCGCTCCTCCGGCTCGCCGTCGCCTGGCAGGCCAAGACCCGCTTCCACCGCGCTGCGCTCGCGGTTGACCTCGCCCGTGACCAGGGCCAGCAGGCGGTAGCTGCGGCGGCTCGGCGCAAGGGCCACTGCTTCACCCACCACCTGCTCGTCTTCGCGCGTCTCCGGATCAAAGGGGGTGATGTGGTGCAGGTACAGCCCAAGGTCGAGCAGCGCCGCCGCCCGCGTCCGCGCCGCGGCGCTTCCCGGTGCCAGCTTCTCCGCCTGCGAAAGCCGCGGCGCGCGGGCGCGCAGCAAGGCGAGCAGGTTGGCCGGCGGCGGGCCGCCATAGGCCGCGGCGGCAGGAATCGGCCAGGCCGGGCTCGGCGGCTCGGCGCTCTGCGTGATACCGGCGAGCGGCCGCCCATCCGGGGCCGTCATGCGGAGCATGAACGCCCAGCGGCCCTCGCTGTTGCTCACCTTGACGAGCAGGCGGTTCCAGCCGGCGAGCAGCATGGCGCCGCCGACCTCCTGATCCGGGTGGATCGGGTGATACAAGTCGCGGTCGATGACCGGCTTGCCGCCGCGGTTGACCCAGACCTTGACCGCCCCGGTCGTGCCGATGCGCACCGCGACGCGCTGCGGCTTGTCGCTGCGCACGTAGCACAGCGCGTAGGCCGTCCCCTGACTGTCGGGGCGCAGCCAGGCGTCCAGCGGCACGCTGCCGTCGCGCGCCAGACTTTTTTCGGGGAGCACCCGCCAGCGCAGCGGCACGCTGGGATTTTTGCCCTCGTAGCGGCTTTCGGGCGACGGCGCGGCGGCTTCGCCTTCGGGCGGATAGACGGCGGCGTGACCGCGGTGCCCGTCGTTATCAAACGGCCCGGTGATGGCGAACGCGGTGACAAGGCCTAGCTCGCTGGCGACGGCGCTGGCTTCTTTGTTTTGGCCGCGGTGCCACAAAAGCTGGCGATAGGTCCACAGCGCCTGGGCGCGGACCAGCGGAGACAGCGTCGGCCGCGGCTGGGCGGCCAGCTCGACGAGCTTTTGCCAGGCGGGGCGATCGTCCACGTTCTCCCACAGCTCGGCCAGGCCGAGCAGCGGCGTCACGGCGGCCGGCGACTGCGGCAGGGC
Source organism: uncultured Myxococcales bacterium (assembly GCA_937879845.1). GTDB lineage: Bacteria > Myxococcota_A > Polyangia > Palsa-1104 > JAEUJZ01 > CALFML01. The sequence continues at coordinate 23,181 of CALFML010000762.1, read as the reverse complement.
GGCCTCTTTTTCAAAGCGCGTCCGCCGCTCGCTTACCTCCTGATCAAAAGGGGTGGCGGCCGGCGGCTGCGCCGCGGCGGCACCGACGGGCGTGCCGGCGCGGGGAGTAACGGCGCCCACCGCCAGCTCGGCCGGGGCCGCCTGGATCCGGGCTAGAGGAAAAAAGACGCTGCAGACCAGCAGGGAGATCGCGAGGCGGAGCTGCGAAGATGCTTTCTGCATATCGCTCACGTTACTTGGTTTCCCGGAAAACGCCGGATGGTAGTGCCGACCGCACTCGCCTTCTCGACGAGACAGAGGCGAAGCAGCGGGGAATTAGCGGGCTGCCGGAGGCGGACGTTCAGGCGCATGCTCAGCCGATCCGGGGCCGGCGGCTTTGCGGCCAGCAGCGGGCTGTGATGGGGCGGGGCCTTTGGCCGGCAGCGCCTTTATGGGCACCGGCCTGGCCAGGGCGGGCGTTGCGCCTGACGCTGGGGGCGGGCCGGCCAGCCGCAGCGGCGGTACAGCACGGCCGGCGCCGGCAATGCTGACGCCGTCGCCGCTGACGGCGGGCTTTAGGATCGCAGCGGCCGGTACTTGAGGTGCGGCTGCTTCGGCTGCGGGGGGGGCGCCGGTCGGGCTCGTGCTGGAGGTTGGAGCTGGCACGGAGGGCGCCGGCGCCGCCGCGGGCTGGGCGGCAGCAGGTGGGTTTGCGGCGGCCCCCGGCTCGCCGGGTGCGGCTTCACGCGGCGCCCCTTCGATCGGAACCACCGGGACCGGCACCGTGGTTGCCGGCGTGGCGACCGGCGGCTTGGCGGGGACGGACGGGGTCGATTGCGGCGGTGGAGTCGGCGCAAGCAGGCTTGTCGGCCGGAGCAGCAGCATCACCACCACGGCGACGAGCGCACCGACCAGCGCCGCCAGTAACAGTGCGCCGACCAGCGCCAGCCGGCTCGTGATGAGCGCGTTGGGCGGCAAGCTGATCGTCGTGGTTGACGACTTGCCGACGCTGTCACCGGATTTTGAGCGCTGCGAGCTGGCTTCCCCGCGGCTGCGCGGCGCGCCGCTTGTGCTCCGGCTGCTGCTCGGCTGCTTGCCCTCCCCGCGGCCGTCGCTGCGTCCGCTCTCGCCGCCCGCCCGCTTGGCGCCCGCGTCCGCCCCCGCTCGATGATCGCCGGAGCTGTCGGAGAGGTTGCGGCGGCCGCTGCGGCTCTCTTCGCCGGGGCTCTCGCTGACCGCCGGCTTGGGCGCCGACTCGACAGAGGGCGGCTGCGCCGCGTGCTCACGCGGGGGCCGGCTCTTGGCGAGCGGGGGGTGCTCATCGGCAGAGGTTGCGGCGGCCGCCGCGGCCGGGGGTCCGGCGGGGGCCAGGGCGCTCGTCGGCGCGGGCGGAGCAGCGGCTTCGCGGGCGGCGGCCGGAGGAGTGGGTCCCGCTGCCGGCTCGCCGTCTTTGCTGCGGGAACTGGCCTTGGCCGGCTCGGTCGCTTCCACCGGCGGCGGCATGCTGCCGCGCGAGGCCCGGTCGCCGCGCGAGATGCCCGACGCCGGACCTTTGGAGGTCGCGGAGGTGGGACCTTTTGAAGTCGCCGAGGTGGGTCCCTTGGAGGTCGCGGAGGTGGGACCTTTTGAAGTTGCCGAGGCCGCCCCATCGCGCGAGCTGGCCGAGGGGTTGGAGTCCGCCGAAGTGCCGTCGACCAAGCGCCCGCTGCGCGAGCTGCTGCTGCCAAGCTGCGGCGGGATCGTGCCGATCGACATCTTCGCCGACGGGGCGCCGGACAGCGGCGCGAGCACCGCGCCGACTTCGAAGATGCCGCTGTTGCGCCGCGAGCGTGCGCTCTCCGGCACCAGATCTTCCACCGGGCGGCTGAGCTCTTCGACGGGGAGCCGGCCCGCCGCCACCGCCATGGCCAGCGGCGTCGGCGCCAAGCGGCGGCGGATCGGGGCGCCGGTGAGCGCGACCGCTTCGATGTCGGCGATCAGGGCTTCTATCGACGAGTAGCGCTGCGCCGGATCCTCGTGCATGCCGCGGGTGAGGACCAGCCCCATGGCCGGCTTTTCGGCCAGGAGCGCATCCCAGCCGCTGCCCTGCCCGATCGACAAGAGGTGGCGGTATAAGGCGGCCAGGCCGAAGACATCGGCGCGCGGATCGGGCGGGCGGCCGGCTCGCACCTCGGGGGCCAGCAGCTCGACCTCGTTGAGCTTTTTGACCGCCTCCAGGTACAGGCCGCGCGGCAGGGCGGCGCCCAGGCCCGTGTCGCACAGCTTGGCGCCGTCGGGCCGCAGGAGCACCGCCTCCAGCCGCAGGTCGCCGTGACACAGCATCTGGCCGTGGATGTAGCTGAGCGCCGAGGCGAGCTGCGCCCCGATCTGCCGCACTTCCGCCAGCGGGAAGCGCTCCTTCTGACGGAACGTGGCCATGCGCCGCAGCAGCACGCCCTGGCTCAGGCCGGCCTGGATCGCTTCGATGAGGACGACGGTGTGGTGCTCATCGAGGAGCTGGACGTCGATGAGGCGCGGCATGCCGGGGTGCTGCAGGCCGCGCATCCGCTGCAGGTCGCGCACCAGCTTCTCGCGCATCCCCGGCTCGGGGACAAGGTCCGGCTTTACCACCTTGACCAGGACATCCGGCTCCGGGATGGACTCGCGGTTCTCCAGCACGGGGTGGCTGGTTCCGCCCTGGTCGCAGGCGTGGTAGCCGACCCACAGCGCGGTCTCGCCGCTCTTGGTCACTACCTGGTAGCGCCGTGCGATCACCTCGCCGCGGCGGAAGCTGGGAGCCGCGGCCACTTCTATCCTCGCCCGGTGTGGCCGAAGCCGCCGGCGCCGCGGCTGGTCTCGTCCAGGGCTTGCACCTCGCACAGCTGCGCCGCGGCGACCGGGCATACGACCAGCTGGGCGATGCGCTCGCCGCCGGCGATCGTCACCGCGGAAGCGCCCAGGTTGATGAGCAGCACACGGACCTCCCCCCGATAGTCACTATCGATGGTACCCGGACTGTTCAGGATCGTCACACCCTCCTTGAGCGCCCACCCCGAGCGCGGCCGCACCTGCCCCTCGAAACCGGGCGGGATGGCCAGCGCCAGACCGGTCGGCACAAGGGTCCGCATGAGCGGCGCCAGCGTGATCGTCTCACCGGGCGGGAGGCAGGAATAAAGGTCCATGCCCGCCGCGCCCAGGGTCTTGTACTCCGGCAGGATGGCCTCCGGCCGCAGCCGCTGGCAGGCGATGCGCAGCCTCCCCGCTTGCGGGAGGCTGTGCTCGACGGAATCTGCGGCGGAAAGGGTCGGCGGCGGGGAGGGCTCGGCCGGGCCCGCCCGACCGGAGTCAGGCTGGTCCCGGGCGACGGGGACAAGGCTCGAGCTGCGAATGGAGTTCGGCAAACTACCGAAGATTATGGATCACGTCCGGTTTTTGGCCGAGGGCTTCTTTTCGCGAGAGGCGGATCTTGCCCATGCGATCGATGCCGATGACCTTGACCAGGACCTCGTCGCCCTCTTTGAGGACGTCGGTCACCTGCTGGATGCGCTCGTTGGCCAGCTCGCTTACGTGTACCAGGCCGTCGGTGCCAGGGAGGATTTCGACGAAGGCGCCGAAATCGACGATGCGGCGGACCAGGCCCATGTAGAAGCTGCCGATCTCGGGCTCGGCGGTGAGGCCCTTGATGATGTCGATGGCCTTTTGCGCCGACGGACCGTCCGACGAGGCGATGGACACGGTCCCGTCGTCGGAGACATCGATGGCGACGCCGGTCTGCTCGATGATCGCGCGGATCATCTTGCCGCCCGGGCCGATGATGTCGCGGATGCGGTCGGGCTTGACGGTGAGGGTGTAGATGCGCGGGGCGAACTTGGACAGCTCCTTGCTCGGGGCGGCCAGCGTCTGCACCATCTTGTCGAGGATGTACAGGCGTCCGTCGCGCGCCTGGCGGAGGGCGCGGGTCAGCACGTCGCGTGACAGCCCCTGGATCTTGATGTCCATCTGGACGCTGGTGATGCCTTTGCTGGTGCCGCACACCTTGAAGTCCATGTCGCCGAGGTGATCCTCGTCGCCCAGGATGTCGCTGAGGATGGCCACCCGGTCGGGCTTGCCGCCGTCGCCTTTTTCATAGATGAGGCCCATGGCGATGCCGCTCACCGGGGCCACGATCGGCACGCCGGCATCCATCAGCGCCAGGCTGCCGCCGCACACGCTGGCCATCGAGGAGCTGCCGTTGCTCTCGAGAGTCTCAGAGACCAGGCGGACGACGTACGGGAACTCTTTTTCCGTCGGCATCACCCGCAGGACCGCGCGCTCGGCGAGGTTGCCGTGGCCGACTTCGCGCCGCGACTGGGCGCGCAGCATCTTGGCCTCGCCGGTGGAAAACGGCGGGAAGTTGTAGTGCAGCATGAAGCGCTTGGTCACATCGCCGAGCAGCGAGTCGATGCGCTGCTCGTCCTGCGCCGTGCCGAGCGTGGTGATGACCAGGGCCTGCGTCTCGCCGCGGGTGAACAGGGCCGAGCCGTGGACGCGCGGCAGGACGCCGACCTCGCAGGTGATCTGGCGGATGTCGGTGGTGCGGCGGCCGTCGATGCGCACCTGCTCGCCGAGGACCAGCTCGCGCACGATTTTTTTGTGCAGGCTGTGCACCGCCTCGACGACATCCTTGTTGCGGCCGGCGTAGGGGGCGGGCTCGGCGCCGGCGGCGGTGCCGCAGAGGGCGGCGACGATCTCTTGCTCGACGAGCTGCTCTTGCTCGTGGCGCTTGTGCTTCTCCCGCACCGTGACCGCGGCGCGCATCTTCTCTTTGCCCATCTCGCGGACTTTTTCGTGCAGGACCTCGTCTTTGGGCGGCGTTACGAACTCGCGCTTGGGCTGGCCGACCGCGGCGCGCAGCTTCTCGATGAGATCGAGCACCGGCTGCGCCGCCTGGTGGGCGAAGAACAGCGCGTCCACCGTCATCTCTTCGCTTATCTGATCGGCGCCGCCTTCGACCATGACGATGGCGTCGCGGCTGACCGCGACCACGAAGTCCAGGTCCGACTTCTCGCGCTGCTGGAAGGTGGGGTTGATGACGAACTGCTCGTTGACGCGGCCGACGCGCACGCCGACGTACGGGCCGGCCCACGGGATGCTCGACAGGTGCAGCGCCGCCGCCGCGCCGGTCATCGCCAGGACGTCGGTGGGGTTTTCCTTGTCGAACGACAAGGCCATGGCGATAAGCTGGGTCTCAAACCGGAAGCCCTTGGGGAACAGCGGCCGGCTCGGGCGGTCGATGAGCCGCGACACCAGGACCTCGGCTTCGGTCGGGCGCCCCTCGCGCTTGAAGTAGCCGCCGGGGATCTTGCCGGCGCCGTAGCCTTTCTCGACGTACTCGCAGGTGAGCGGCAGGAAGTCCACGCCTTCGCGGGCGGTCTTGGAGGCGACGGCGGTGACCAGGACCACGCTGTCGCCGTAGCGGATAAGGACCGCGCCGTCGGCCTGCTTGGCCATCTTGCCGGTCTCGATCGACAGTTCTTTGCCGCCGAGGAGGACTGACTCTTTTATATACATACGGGTTCTCGCTTTCTGCGGCGCAGCGGCTGCTGCACCGGTGCCGATTCCCGCGGGCGGTCTTGGTCCTTCAGTCTTGGGGCGATGCTCGCGGCAGGGCAGGGCGAGGCGGCCCGGCGACCGGTGGCAAGACCGGCCGAGCACGCCGCCGGCAGGACCTTTAGCTTTCTAAAGACCCGGCGAGCATCGTCGCACGACAGATGGAACAAAGCGCATCCCACGGGGGGGTTTGTCCCAGAGCCCGCGACTTCGCGCGCCCTGGGTTCTTAGTTGAGTAGGGGAACCTGGAAGGCTGGGATGAGAGGGGGGACGTGTCCCAGCGATCTCTCAGGCCGCCAGGCCGCGGCTACTTGCGGATGCCGAGGGTCTCGATCAGCGAGCGATAGCGCTCCTCGCTCTTGTCGCGCAGGTAATCGAGCATGCGCCGGCGCTGGCCGACGAGCTTGAGCAGACCGCGCCGCGAGTGGTGATCTTTGAGGTGGGTCTTGAAGTGCTCGGTAAGGTAGGTGATGCGCTCAGTAAGAAGCGCGATCTGCACCTCGGCGGAGCCGGTGTCCGACGGATGCTTGGCAAACTTGACGACTACATCTTTCTTTCGCTGCGTCGCGAGGCTCATAGGTACTCCAAATCCTTCGCTTTTTTTTGTGTAGTTTTTCGGGAACCACGCGCCCTGTCAATGGTGAAGGTGACTTTTAACAGTCACTTTGGGGCTGCGGCGGCGCCGGCCAGGTGTCCGACCAGCTCGGGATCGGCGCTAATCGCCGCCGGACCAAAGCCGCGGCCGATGACCCAGCGGTCCCCTTGCGGCTGGAGCACGGCGACGAGCAGCCCGTTTTCATCGACGGCCACAAGCGGCGTTTCGGCGGGCGGCAGCCGCTGTCCGAGCTCGCCCAGGGCACCGCGGTGGCCCTGGCGCAGGCGGGCGGCAAGCTCCGGCTCGGCGACAAGGCGCGGCAAGTGCTGCAGCGCCGCCGCGAGCCCGTGCGGCTTGGCCTCACCGCTGCGGATGGCGTCCACCGAGCAGGCATCGGCCGCCGCAAAGCGTCCGACGCGCAGCCGGCGCAGCGCCGTAAGGTGCGCCCCGATCCCAAGCTGCTCGCCGAGATCGCGGGCGATCGAGCGGATGTACGTCCCCTTGCCGCAGCGCACGGTGAACGTGACGCTCGGGGCGGGGCCGGCAAGCTCCAGGGACTCTATCGTGATCGCATCGATGCGGACGGAGCGCTCTTTGGCCGCCACCTCGGCATCGAGGGCCGCTTGCTCGGTCTCCGAGAGGTCCCGGCGCGCTTTGTCGTAGAGCCGCTCGCCGTCCACTTTGAGGGCGCAGAAGCGCGGCGGGCGCTGCGGCAGCTCGCCGACCATTTTCGCCAGCGCCTCCGCCACCGCCTCCGGGCGCAGCGCCGCCACCGCCGCCGGCGAAGCCGTCGCCAGCACCCGCGAGCCCGCCGCCGCGTCATCGGTATCGGTGGTGACGCCCAGGCGCGCCGTGGCGCGGTACTCCTTGTCCGCATCCATCAGATACGGCACGAGCTTGGTCGCCTCGCCCAGGCACACGAGCAGCACCCCGGTCGCCATCGGATCGAGCGTGCCGGCGTGTCCGACCCGCCGCTCGCGCGCCGCCCGCCGGACCTGCGCCACCACGTCGAACGAGGTCAGGCCCGCCTGCTTATCGACCACAAAGACGCCGTGCATCGGGCGCAGTCTACACCGCGCCCAGCTGTCCACCGAGTTTTCTAGCCGGTCTTAGCGGGTGAAGACGGCAACTGCGCCAGCCGCTCTTCGGGGAGCAGCCAGCAGGCGCTCTCCGCCGGGAAGCGCTCAGGACCGCCTTGGTACACGCGCAGGTCGGCGCCGCCGCGGTGGACGAGCCACAGCCCGTAGCGTGGCAGCGCCACCCGCCCCGGATGGGTGAGCGGCTGCAGCTGCATCCCATCGCCGCGCGGCTTGCGGCGGTAGTGCCACAAGAGCCGCCGGCCTTTGGGCGGTCCACCGACCCCCTGCAGAAACCACAGCGGATCGTAGAGCACCACGTCTTTTACCCCGAGCCGGAAAAAGTGCATCATCAGCCCGTCCTCCGGGGAGATCGATGCGTCGATGAGGTGCACGACGAGCTCCGGCACGCGGGCGCGCTCCCAGGTGCGGAAGCTGCGCAGCTGCTCCTCCGGGCCTACGCCTTCGAGGAGGTACAGATCCGGGGTCACGCGCGCCAGCCGGTCGGCCGGATCGTAATAGAAGACGACATCGGTGCCGACGCGCACCGGGCCGGGGACCGGGCGGGTCGTATACAAATAGTCGCGCAGCAACCGGCAGAGCGCGGTGCGGGTCCATTGGGCGGCGGCGAATTCGCCAAACTCAGGCCGGAGCTCGGGCAAGGGGGACTCCTTCCCCATCGTAGCGAACTCGCACGGCAAGGCAACCCCCTCCGTCCGCGCCCCCTAATGGGCCGGCGTTTGGGCGGGCGCAGCGGCAGTTATGGTAGGCTCCCAGCACCCTGTTTAACAGACACGCAAGAGAGCACCGCCATGACTCCCGCTGATCCGCAAACGAGCCAAAGTCCTTCCGACCCTGCCGCCGCTGGCACCCCGGGCGCTCCCCCCCACGTCTATGTCAGCGACCTGCGCACGCACATCGGCGAGGAGGTCGAGCTCCGCGGCTGGCTGTACAACCGCAGCTCCAAGGGCAAGCTCCACTTTCTTCAGATCCGCGACGGCAGCGGCATCGTCCAGGCGGTCCTTTTCAAAGGGGATGTCGATGAGGCCAAGTTCGCCGCCGCCGATCACCTGCCGCAGGAGTCCTCGCTGACCGTGCGCGGCATCGTCAAGGAGGACAAGCGGTCGCCGCTCGGCGTCGAGCTCTCGGTGCGCGATTTCTGCGTCATCGCCGCGCCGACCACCGAGTATCCGATCTCGCCCAAGGAGCATGGGGTGGCGTTCCTCATGGATCACCGCCACCTGTGGCTGCGCAGCAAGCGCCAGGCGGCGATCATGCGCGTCCGCGCCGAGGTCGTCGCCGCGGTGCGCCAGTACTTCGACGGCAACGGCTTCACCTTGGTCGATGCGCCGATCTTCACTCCCAACGCCTGCGAGGGCACCACCAACCTCTTCACGGTCGGCTACTTCGACGACAAGGCGTACCTCACGCAGTCGGGGCAGCTGTATATGGAAGCGGCGGCGATGGCGCTCGGGCGGGTGTACTGCTTCGGGCCGACCTTCCGCGCCGAGAAATCCAAGACCCGCCGCCACCTCACCGAGTTCTGGATGGTCGAGCCCGAGGTCGCCTACATGGATCTGGCCGGCGACATGGATCTGGCGGAGGACTTTTTATGCTCGGTGGTGCAGCGCGTGCTCAAAAACCGCCGGCCGGAGCTTGAGGCGCTGGAGCGCGACATCAGCAAGCTCGAACTTGTGAAGAAGCCCTTCCCGCGCATCCGCTACGAACAGGCGCTGGAGATCCTGCACAAGGCCGGCAAGCCCGCCACCTTCGGCGATGACTTCGGCGGCGATGAGGAGACGGTGATCAGCGAACAGTTCGACCGGCCGGTGATGATCCACCGCTACCCGCGCCAGGTGAAGGCCTTCTATAACAAGGTCGATCCCAACGACTCGCGGCTCGCCTTGTGTGTCGACGTGATCGCTCCCGAAGGGGCGGGCGAGGTGATAGGCGGCGGCCAGCGCGAAGACAACCTCACGGTGCTGGAGGAGCAGATAAAGCACCACGGGCTGCCGCAGAGCGCGTTTGAGTGGTACCTCGATCTGCGCCGTTACGGCTCGGTGCCGCACGCCGGCTTCGGCATGGGCATCGAGCGCGCGGTCGGCTGGATCTGCGGCCTGCACCACGTCCGCGAGACCATCCCGTTCCCCCGCATGCTGGAGCGCTTGACGCCCTAGCCTGTGGCAAAACTACTACGCGACCCGATTTCGCGTTCGGCCGTGCTCACAGCCACGAGGCTGCTCCGCGCGGCCGAACACGAACTCGGGCCGCTCGCTACGTTTTGCCACAGGCTGCTCTAGCCGTCCGTGGGTGGTACTATTAAGGCGCGCCGCCCTGCATGGGCCGCTCCGGGATAGATACCACGATGGACAAGCCGAGCCCTCCCCAGCCTTTTATTCCCACGCACTCCCGCGCCCTGTCCGCGCTCGACGACAATGCCAACACCGTATCGACGCCGATGAGCCTGGAGCCGGCGCCGACGCACAGTCATGCCGGCGGGCCGCCGCCGCCGATGTCCGCCGCGCCGAACATGCCGACCGTCATGATGACGGCGCCGGAGCTCGGCGGCGCCGCGGCCGCTCAGAATCGGCGCGCTACCGTTTTGCCGCGCATCGCGATCAAAGATAACGCCCTGGCGCTGCAGCAGACGAACCTCGACCGCTACCAGCTGCTGCGGCGCCTCGGGGCCGGGGCGATGGGCGAGGTGAGCCTGGAGCACGACAACGACATCGGGCGCACCGTGGCGGTCAAGCGGCTCACCGCGGACTCGGACAACGTGGACGGCCTCGTGCGGTTTATCGCCGAGGTGCAGACCATCGGTCAGCTGGAGCATCCCAACATCGTTCCGATCCACGATGTCGGCCTCGATCAGGACGGCAAGTACTACTTCGTCATGAAGTATGTCGACGGCGAGACCCTGGAGACGATCATCTACCGCCTCGCCGCCGGCGATGCCGAGTACCACGCCCGCTATCCCTTCGAGATGCGGCTGGAGATCTTCCTGGGCCTGCTGCACGCCCTGCAGTACGCCCACGACCAGGGCGTGGTGCATCGCGACATCAAGCCGGCCAAGGACCGCCGCCTCGCCGCGCCCGGCGCGCTCGTTCCGCGATGTGAGGCCGCAGCCTAGGACGGGTTTGTCCGCCGCAGGTCATTCCGCTTGACGGTCTGCGCGCCCCTAGGACCAAATCGCCGGCTCATGCTGATTCGCTTTGCGCTAGAAAATTTCATGGCGTTGGCCGGCCGGGTGCAGCTGGAGCTGCGCCCCCCGGCCGGTGCGGACGCGGCCGGATCGTCGACGGTCGCGCTGCCGGACGGCTCCTTGGGGCTAAGCCGGGCGCTCCTAGTCGGCGATAACGCCGCGGGCAAGACGGCCGTGCTCAAGGGGCTTGGGCTTTTGCGGACGCTGGTGCTGGCGGGGACGCGGTCCGGGCAGCCGGTGCCGCTCCAGCCGAACCGGCATCTGCCGATAGAGCAGCCGACGACCTTCGAGCTGCAGGTGCTGCACGGGGGAGCGCTGTGGACCTACGGCCTGACCATCGGCCGCGAGCTTGTGGAGTCGGAGAGCTTGCACCTTAGTACCGGTACGCAAGGCCCGGTCGAGGTCTTTACCCGCGCGCGTCTGAGTCCGCTCATCCCCAGCACCAGCATCAAGTTGGGCCCGGCGGCGGCGGCGGAGCGCGAGCGGCTGCAGCTTTTCGCCAGCGCGACGCGCGCCGAGCAGCCGTTTCTCGCCGAGGCGCTGCGGCGCGGCGCAACCGTCCTCGCCCCGCTGGGCGTCTGGCTGCGCGAGCGGCTGCAGCTGGTCCGGGCGGAGGCCAAGGTCGTCGGGCTGGCGGCGCGCTGCGCCCGCGAGCCCGCCTTCGCCCGCTTCCTGTCCGAGCTTCTCGCCGCCGCCGGCACCGGCATCAGCGAGATCGGCACCACGCACGCCCGCGTCGATCCCGACTACTTCGAGACCGAGCAGGAGAAGCAGCAGGTGGTCGCCGCGCTCACCGGATACGCCGACGGCTTCGTGCAGACCGACGACGGTGAGATCATCGCCGAGCGGGACGGCCGCTTCGTCGATCTGTACAAGGTCCAGCTGCGGCTAAGCGAGCGCGGGCCGGGAGGCGGCACCGCTTATGTGCCGCTCTCCGAGCTGTCCGACGGCGTGCTGCGGCTCATGCACCTGGCGCCGGTCCTTTATCCGGGGGCCGCGACTGCCGGACCGCCGAGCTTCTTCGTCGATGAGCTCGACCGCAGCCTGCATCCGCGGGTGGCGCGCGAGATCCTGGCCCGCTTCGCGGCGGCGACACCGGTTCCGTCATCGGCCGCGTCCGACCTGCACGGACCGGCGCAGCTTATCGCCACCACGCACGACGCGGCCCTGCTCACCGCGGTAGCGCCATGCGAAGTGCGCGTCATCGGCCGCTCCCGCGGTGCCGATTCGCCTTCGCGCATCGGTCCGCCGCCCGCTGGGCTGCGCGGGGAAGAGCTGGCTGCCCGCTTCATCGCCGGCACCCTGATCCCCGCCGACGCGATTTCCTGAACGCCCGGGCCCGGCGAGCCGGCCGCTTGACGTGCGCGACCGGCACCGCCCCTTGACGGCAGGGCGCTAGGCTACCGCAGCCAGCGACTCGAACAGCGCTTGTGACAGGGCGAACGACAAGAGGGTCTCGTGCACCAGCGCGCTGACGGTCGCGGGCGGCAGCGGCAGCTCATTGATGTCGGCGCGGAACCGCTGGCGGAAGGCGGCAAGGTCGGGAATCTGGGGAAAGAGCAAGCTCTGCACCCCCTGGTTGTCGGGAAGCTGCAGCTGCCGCCGCATGTGTTCGAGGATGATCTGGCCGCCGTAAAGATCGCCCAGGTACCGCGTATAGATGTGGGCGACCAGGGACACCGGATCCGCTAGGCCGCTGTTGCGGATGCGCTCCGCATAGGCCGCCGCGGCGCTAGTTTCCAGACTCGGCTCTGCGACGGCTTCGCCGAGCGCTGCGCAGTCGGCCGCGATGGCGGAGGTCCGCTGCAGCTCCGGCCGCATAAGCCGGCCCACAAGCGGATGTTCGCGATGGCGTTGGAGCTGGTCCTCCAGGGCGCCATAGACCTGATACAGGCCGCCGAGGTACGCGGCGTAGCGCTTCTTGGTAAAGACCTTGGGCTGAAACAGATGCTGCATCGCCGCCCGCTCTGCCGCATGGTGCGCGTCGGCAGTCTCGGCGTGCAACCGATCGGCGACCCCGCGCCGACCGGCCGGCCCCGCGGTCCTTCTGTTTTGGTTGGTCGGCATAGGCATTGGTATAGGCATGGCTGCTCCCCTGATAGGCGCTATCCTGGGTCGCTTATACCTGTAATCTAAGTCGCAGTCCGGCGATGGGAATGGCCGATAGAGCGGCGCGGCGGCGTTACCTGCTCCGGCGCCGCGCGCCGCCGCCGCGGCTTGCTCCACACCCGTCGCTGGCTGCGGCGGCGCGGATCCGGCGCCGGGGTCCACAAGGGCCGTGGTAGCCTGAAGCACCATGGCTACGCTCTTCCTCTGCTATCCGGAGGCTACGTTTAGACCCGACAGCGCGGCGGCCACCGGTTCGGCGCCGGAGCCGCGCGCCGCCGCTTATGCCGCGATGGGTCAGTGGATGCAGCTGTGCGATCACATCACCCGCGCCGGCGGCCGCATCCTGGTTCTGGATCCGCTGTCCGTAGGGAAGAAGGGAAGCAGCACGAGCCGAGCCGAGCCTTATTCCGCACCGGTTTATGCCGGGCGGCTCGGAACGTCGTTTTTGACGCCGGGGACGCTCAATACGCCGATTTTTCTGCGCGCCGCGGCGCCGGGTTCGGTCGGCGATTCCGCTGGGGATTCCGCCGGGGAGCCCGCCGCCGATGCAATCGATCGCGCCTTGCGCCAAGCCGGCTTGCGGGTCTGCCGGAGCGCGCATCGCTTCGGCGGCCAGCTCGATGTGATCTCCATCGATCGCAACCGCTACATCCTCACCTACGGCCAGGATCCCCGCTCCTCATCGCGGGCCGCCCTGGACGAGGTCAAGGAGCTCCTCCCCCTTGGGGCGCAGACCCTGGTTGTCGAGCTCCGCCCGCCCTACCTCACCGGCAGCCAGGGCATCGCCTACCTCACCGCCCCGAGCGGCGCCCGCGTCCTGCTCGTCCATCGCGGCGCGCTGCTCAGCCACACTCCCGAGGATCTCATCCGCTTCGCCGGCGGCCAGGTCGAGTACTTCGTCCTGTCCCCCGAAGACGCCGCCGCCGGCGCCGCCGAGTGCTTGGCGATCCGCGGCACCCTCATTTTGGCGCCGGGCAGCTCGACGATCCTGCGCGGTCAGCTGGCCCGCCGCGGCTTCCAGCTCGTGGAGACCGAGATCGACAAGCTGTGCGGCTTGCTCCCCGCCGGTCCGCGGCGGCTCGCCGGCGAGCTGCCGGGTCTTGTGCTAAGCGACGACGCCCCCTCCTACGCCCTGCGCCGCGATGAGCTGCTGGAACGGTGCGCCGGCTACAAGCCGCCCAAGTAGCAAGCGCCCCCTGCTAGCCGGCTCGTTCTAAGGACCCCGAAGAGGAAGCCCGCAGCGAAGCCGGGCCGGGCCTGTGCAGGGCTTCGCAGTACGGCGCGTAGAGAAGCTGCGCCAAGCCCAGACAACCTTGTGCAGCGCCCGCAACAGGCCCGGCCCGGCGCCGCGGCGCTCCCGACTTTGCGTGGCTCCGTACTAAGGGGTCAAAGCGCCGGTCGGCGGGACCGCGGGACCGGTCTTCACCGGGCGGATGCTGTAGACCGCTTTGCCGTCGGCGATAAACTGCTCCGGGGTAGTCGGATGATAGACGCGGACATCGACGACCGCGACCTGGCTGCCTTTGCGCAGGACGCGCGCTTCGGCGATGAGCGGCTCCAGCCGCCCCGGCGCCAGATAGTCGACGCGCATGTCGATGGTCGAGACGCGCTCCGCCGGGTTCACGAGCGTCCACACCGCCGCGCCGCCCGTCGCGTCGATCAGCACGGCGATGATCCCGCCGTGCAGCGCCGGGCGCCGCGGATCGCCGACAAACTCCGGCCGGTAGGGCAGCTGGAAGCGGGCGTGTCCGGACTCTACGACGACGGGCTCGATGCCGAGGTAGCCGTTAAACGGGATGTAGATGCCGAACTTGCGCACCACTTCAACCATATCGATCGCGTCACTCATGCGCTGCGCTCCGTACCACCCGAGCCGCGCCCTGTCAAAAAGCCGCCCTGCGCCGGCCGCGCAAAGAGCCTGGAACCGACGGTGATGAGCTGATAAGATAAGGCCGCCGCAGCCTTTTCCCGGCGCGGACCCTTATAGAGCAGGTCCTCCTATCACGTCGATGCGGTGAGAGCGTATGACCACCCCACCTTGGAATGTTCAGAAGACCGAAGCGGCCTACTATGAGCTGCTCGCCGGCGGCGCGCGCTATGCGCTTTTTACCTCGATGTGCGATCTGTATCTGCCGGAGATCTTAAAGGGCGGTGAGAAGGACGCCGAGGAGCTCGTGACGACGCTCGGGATCGCGCCGCACCGCGGGCGCAAGTGGCTGCACGCCCTGCACCTGGCCGGCTTCCTCGACAAGCTGCCGCTGCCGGACGGGGGCGAGCAGATAAACGGCCTCGACGCCCCGCCGCGCTACCGCCTGAGCCCCCTTATCCGATCGATGTTCGGCGAGGACGGCTACGGCGGCTGGTTCTTCCGCGAGTTCCTGCGCTACTACCGCACCGCGCTGCTCTATCCGCTGCCGAACCTGCTGTACGGCATGCAGCTGGCGCAGCCGGTGCGCTATCCGCCGCTCGACCCCGGCGACAACCACCTCTTGCACGACTGGATGCGCAGCGCCGCGCTGGCGACCCTTGCGGTCATCCGCCGCTACGTCGATTTCAGCCGCTACGAGCGCCTGCTCGATGTCGGCGGCGGCGACGGCACCATGGCGCTGCAGCTGTACCGCAGCTTCCCCGAGCTCCTCATCACCGTGTTCAACATGCCGCAGCCGACGGACATGGTGCAGGAGCTGGCGCTCAAGAACAACGCCTGGGACCGCATCGGCGGCATCGCCGGCGACTTCCGCACCGACCCGCTGCCGGGGGGCAATAACGCGGTGATGTTCTCGCGCGTGCTCGCCGACTGGCCGCCGGAGCTGTGCAAGCGCCTCTTGCACAAGGCGCACAAGGCGCTGCTCGACGACGGGCACCTCATCATCTGCGAGCCGCTTTACGACCACAACCAGGACCTGAGCCTCGTGTGGGAGCACAGCTACGTGCCCTACGACGATTTCGGCCTGCAGTGCTATAAGCCGCTTTCGCTGTACGAGCGCTTGCTCAAGGAGACCGGCTTCGAGCTCATCTCCGTGCATCCGCCCGACGAGGAGACCATCCACTGCGTCATCCTCGCCCGCCGCTTGGACCTGCCGCCCGAACCGCCAGCGCCCATCCCGCCGGGCGAAGCGGCCGCCAGTGAGCCCACCGCCAGCGAAACGGCCGCCAGTAAAGCCGTGGTAAGCGGAGCTGTCGCCAGCGACGCCGCAGCAAGTGAAACGGTCGCAAGTGAAACGGTCGCAAGTGAAGCGGCGGCGAGTGAACCCGCTGCGAAGGAAGCTGCTGCGCAGCAAGAGGCGGTAAAGGAGTGAGCGGGGCGGCGGATGCGGCCGCGGCAGCTCTTTTGAAGTCTGCCGCGGCGGAGCCTGCGGGCCGGCTAGCTAGCCGATGCGGCCGACGCAGGCGCCCATCACGCACATAAACTCGCTCGGGCAGTCCTTGTCGGTCGTGCACGCCACGTCGGTGGTCCAGATCGCCGAGTGGTTGCCGGTGTTGCGATCTTGGAACGGCAGCCAGACCGGCTGATAGCTCGGATCCATTCCCATCTTGGCCTTGTCCAGATCGAGTCCGAACATGAAAAGCTGCGGGTTGCTGCCGGTGTTGTGGCCCCAGCCGTAGCTGGCGGAGTACACGACGAAGACGAAGCGGCCGCTCTGCAAAAACGGCGCGAACTTGGGCCAGTTGTTGGTGTTGTGCGGCAGGTGGGTGCCGTTTAGCAGGTCGATCGGCGGGGCGTTTACGATCGGCTGCCCCGCGTCATCGATGGCCCGCACCAGGCGCAGGCGGGTCGGCGAGGCGTCGTACTGCTGGCAGGCGCTGCCGCAGTCCATGGTGTTGAACACCAGCCAGTTGCTGTCGGGCGACCAGCTCGGCCAGAAGTGGAAGTTGGTGCCGCGCTGCGCCGCGACCACCGTCACCGCCGGACCGAAGGCGCCGCCGTTGTAGGGCATGACGACGATGTCGCCGCTGTCGGTGAGCTCGAAATCGTAGGAGGAGGCGGACAGCTCGCGGACAAAGGCGATCCACTTGCCGTCGGGCGACCACTCCGGCATGGCGCCGCTGCCGGTGCCGCCGATGAAGGCGGGGTTCACGGTCTCAAGGACGTTGCCGGTCTTGGGATCGCGGACCTTGAGCGTGCCGCTCCAGTTGGTGATGAGCTTATCGCCGGCGGGGTTGAACCAGGCGAAGTTCCAGGCGATGTTGCGGTTGAGCGGGAAGTTGCGCAGGCTCGGCTTGGCGCCGTCGACCACGGTCGAGCCGACGTTGGTCTGACCCGAGCCGAACTCGATGGCGACCTGCTTGCCGTCGCGGGAGACGGCGTGGCAGCCGGCGCAGCCGGTCTCATCGCCGTTGGTGATGAAATCGACGGGCTTGCTGGCGCCGAGCGGCACGCGCTTGATGCCGCGGATGGTCGGCGAGAAATAATAGAGGCCGCCGCGCGTATCCTCGGGGGAGAAGGAGAGGGTGATGGGCTTGGAGGTGCCGACCTGGCCGCCGCGCGATGCGACGCTGGAGACGGTCAGGGTCACGGTCTGGCCCAGCGAGGAGTGCGACAGCGTGCTCCAGATCTTGTCATCGACGAGGAACGTGCAGCGGCCGCCCGGGCAGAGGTTGCTGCCGAGGTAGAAGCTGCGCTCGTACGTCGGGCCGCTGATCGTGACCCGGTGCACGATATTGCCGGAGCCGGCCGTCCACTGCAGCTGCACCTGCAGCACGTTGGGGGCCATCATCGTATTGTCAAACGGGTACACGACCGCCGGCGCCGGTCCGCCATCGCCCCCGGAGAACCAGTCCTTGGCATCGGGCGGGGCGGAGGGATCGATCACCTCGGGGGCGATGAGGCGCAGGTTCAGCGTCGCCACACCGGTCATCGACTGGTAGCTGGCGTACACGCGCACGCTGCCGCCGTGGTCGAGGCTGCCGTTTATCTGCAGCTTGCCCTTGGAGATGATGCCGACGCTCTGATCCGACAGGCTCCAGGTCGCCTTGTCGGTGATGTCGCCGGCGCGCATCGCCGAGGCGTGAAACTGGGCGATCTGCGGCTGGCCGTTGAGCGTGAGATCGGTGCGGTCGGGCGTGATCTTGATCGCGCCTATCATCGGGCCGTCGCCCGGATCCATCTGCGTCGGGTCGGTGCCGTTGTCGTCGATGCCGGTGCGCAGGGGGTTACAGCCGCCGAGCGCCGCGGTGGTGAGCAGACCGCACAGCGCTGCGCAAAGCCCCGCGCGGAGCCGGGAGCCTCGCGCTGCGCGCCGCGCCGCGGAGGCAAGCCCCGCACCGGGCGGACAGGCTTTCTGGGTTTGCAGGTCTTTACGGAGTGAAGACGACATGAGCGTACCTCCACGAGGCGAGGGCGGGACTGCCGAGAGACGGCAAATGGTGCCGGACTCTACTTCATAGGCAGAGCGTAGCCAGATCCATCGAGCGTTACAACTAGCGGAAACGCCGAATTCCGTGAAAATCCGCGCAGTTGGCCGACTGGTTGTGTCGTCGGGCCGAACGCGCAGGCTCAAGGTATAAGCCGGCTACGACATCGGGCGCGGCGTCATCCGCCGAGGAACCCGCGAAAGCTCAGGCGGAGGCAAAAAAAAGCCTCCTGAACTTCTCCGGAAGGAGAGCTCAGGAGGCTTGCGTGAGTCGGGGCGAGTGGATTTGAACCACCGACCCCCAGTCCCCCAGACTGGTGCGCTAACCAGGCTGCGCCACGCCCCGAATGAAGCTTTTTTGTTCGACCGGCGAGTGTTCTAACAGGACGCTGGGTACCTGGTCAAAGAAAAACTCACAGAAAATCGACCCTCGGCCCAGCCGCCGATCGCGATATAAGTACTTCATGGCGTCGTCTTCGCTGCAGAAGCATCCGCAGGCCAGTCCCCATCGCCGCGCCAAGATTGTCTGTACGATCGGTCCGGCGAGCCGCAGCCCCGAGGTCATTGGCCACCTCATCGACGAGGGCATGGACGTTGCGCGGCTGAACTTTTCTCACGGGGCGCACGCGGATCACGCCGCGACGCTGCAGGCGGTGCGCGAGGCTTCGCGCAAGCGAGGCAAGGCGGTCGCTATCCTGCAGGATCTGCAGGGACCGAAGATCCGCGTGGGCAAGATCCAACCCGGCACGGTCCTTGAAGCTGGCACCGAGTTCGTCCTGACCACCGATGAGATCGTCGGCGATGCACGTCGCGCCTCGATCACCTACGAGCACCTGCCCAAAGACGTAAAGCCCGGAAATCTGCTCCTGCTCGACGACGGCTTGCTGCAGATCGAGGTGCTGGAGGTCCAGGGCCACGATGTCATCACGCGCGTCCTTGTCGGTGGGCCACTTTCGAACAACAAGGGCGTCAATCTGCCTGGCGTGAAGGTTTCGGCCCCGTCGATGCCTGACAAAGATCGGGCCGACCTGATTTTTGGGCAGAAGCTCGGCGTCGATTTCCTCGCGCTCTCGTTTGTGCGTTCGCCTGCGGATGTGCACGGCGCACGCGAAGCCATCGCCTGGGCCCGCGCCGAGATCCCAGAAGCGCAGCGTCGGGCACCCACCCTGATCATCTCGAAAATTGAAAAGCCGGAAGCCGTCGATTGCTTGGAGGAGATCATCGATGCCTCCGACGGCATCATGATCGCGCGCGGCGATCTTGGGGTGGAGCTGGGGCCGGAAAAAGTGCCGCTTGTGCAGAAGACCGCCATCGAGCTTGCGAACGCGCGCGGCAAGCTGGTCATCACTGCGACCCAGATGCTGGAGTCGATGACCAGCACGCCGCGTCCGACGCGCGCCGAGGCCAGCGATGTCGCCAACGCCATCTTCGATTCCACCGACGCGGTCATGCTGTCGGGCGAGACGGCCTCCGGCAAGTATCCGCTTCTCGCCGTGCGGACGATGGAGCGGATCATTCGCGAGGTCGAGGGAAGCGATCGTTTCCACCGCATGACCTCGCAGCAGGCTTGGCCGATGATCCGCGTTACCGCCAACGCCGTCGCGCACGCTGCCGTCGTCGCCTCGCGCTTGGTCGATGCGCCGGCGATTGTCGCCATCTCTGACTCAGGCGGCTGTGCCCGACTGCTCTCAGAATATCGACCCGCCGCCACGATCATCGGCATGACGCGCAGCAGCGACGTTTATCACCAGCTTGCCGCCTACTGGGGCGTGCTGCCGATGATGGCGCCCGACGCGGACAGCGAGGCGATGCTGATCGGCCAGACGCTCAACACTCTGCGTGAGCGCGGCCTGGCTCGGTCTGGACAGCCGGTCATCCTGACCATGGCGATTCCCTTCCGCAGCGGTCGCTCAACGAACACGATGCAGATTCACGTCGTGCCGTAGAGCCTCCAGGCGAAGCCGGGACCGGGCCGCCGCGACGAAATCCTCGCGGTGCAGCGGGGGGCTGGTGATATAAGGCCGGGATGAAAAAATCATCTCGTGCCTTCGCGTTTCTCTTCGGTCTGGGCCTGAGCATCGCCAGCCAGATCAGCTTCGTCTCGACGGCGGCAGCCGACGCCGATCCCAAGGTCACGATGGAGCTGGTGCAGCTGGTGACGCCCCAGGAGAGCTACCAGGCGATGATCACCCAGATGACGACGCAGATGCTGGCGTCGATGCAGGGCGCGGGGGGCAAGGTTCCGCCGGATGCGCAGGGCAAGATGGCGCGTGCCGTCGCCGATGCTCTGCCTTACAACGATCTCGCGACCTGGACTGTCGAGATCTACTCGGCCAAGTTCACCACCGAAGAGATCAAGCAGCTCATCGCCTTCTACAAGACTCCCGTGGGGAAGAAGGCGGCGAAGCTCCTACCTGAGATCTCGGGCGAGGTCGGCAAGAAGATGGGGCCGATCCTGATGCAGCGCCTGCCGGTGTCGATGAAGAAGGTGGGTCTCGCGCCCTAAGCAAGCGTCGGTATCGAGCGCTGCGACCACCCTTGGCCGGGCCCGGCTCGACGACGGAGAGCCCATGCAGCGCGACCAGCACCGGCAGCTTGGACGCGCGGTCTAGCTTGTACAAACCTTCAGGGGGGCTTCGCCAAAGCGACTCGGTCCGGTGGGGCCGCTTGCTCAGCCGCACAAGTCGGCGGGCGGGGCGGCCAGTCGATGTACAGTGAAGAGATCGGTCGTCTGTCGACCGGCGGGGGGGGCTCTGGCATGGGCTAGGGCGGCCGCTCAGCTGGACTTGTGGACTGGCCGACCCCCACGTCGATGATTGGCCAGCGCATACGCAACTACCGGATCGTCCGAGAAATCGGCAAGGGTGGTATGGCGATCGTCTACGAGGCCAAGCGCGAAGACATCGACAGTCGTGCCGCGCTCAAGATCCTGCGCAGCGAGTTCGCGAACAGCGAGGACATCGCCGCCCGCTTCCTCAACGAAGCACGCGCCGCCAATCGCGTCGAGCACCCGAGCATCGTCCGCATCTTCGACTACGGCCGGGAAGAAAACGGCACCACCTTCCTGGCCATGGAGTACCTCGAAGGCGAGACGCTTTACCGTCGATTCCGTCGCGGCAAGCAGCTTGCTGCTGGCGAGGTCTTGCGGCTCGGGCGACAGATCGCCTCGGCTCTGTCAGCGGCTCACGCCAAGCAGGTGATCCACCGCGACCTCAAGCCCGAAAACATCCTCATCGTCCCCGAACCTGAGGCGCCGGGGGGCGAGCGGGTGAAGATCCTCGACTTTGGGCTGGCCAAGCTACAGAGCTCGTTCGGGTCGGTGCGCACCGATAGCAATCTGCTGATGGGTACGCCGGTCTACATGTCGCCGGAGCAGTGTCGCAGCAGTCGGAACGCCACCGATCGCTCAGACGTCTATGCCCTGGGCACCATCCTGTTCGAGCTCTTGGCCGGACGACCGCCCTTTGTTTCCAAAGAGCCGGGCGAGTACATCGCGATGCACATGTACTACGCCGCCCCGACGCTGCGCAGCCTGATGCCGGAGGTTCCGGCGGAGCTTGGGGCACTGGTCGACTCGATGCTGGCCAAAGATCCGGAGCGGCGGCCATCGATGTCGCAGGTCGCCCAGGTGCTGCGCGAGCTAGGAGCGGCCCTTGGCGATCAGCCATCGATCGAGCTCAGCATGCGCAACCTCAAGGCGACAAGCGTGCCCCAGCCGTCGGGCCCACCGCCTCCCGCTCCGAGCGTCGATGGCCACCGCGAGACGATGGCGAATCCGCTGGGCCAGACCATGCCGGCCATGGCCCACTCCGGCGACCGATCGCCAGTCGGTGACCGATCGCCAGTTGGTGACCGATCTGGTGAACGAGCGCCAGTTGGTGACCGATTGGCTGACCGATCGGGCGAACGATCGCCGATCGCCGCCGATCCGCCAGCCATGCCAAGCAGCCCACCAGGCATGGGCGAGCGTGTCCTGCGTCGACTGCGTGATGCCAGCCGCCGGTCCCTGCCGCCAGGGCTGGCGCCCGATGTGATGTGGTCGCTGGTGGTCGCCGGCGCGCGTCGTCGTACCGCACTGACCTTGAGCCTGGCCGTGCTGGTTCTGGTTGTGCTGCCGGTGGGGCTGTTCTTCCTTGGCCGCTCCAGCGTCAAGCCCAGCAAGCCGAGCGGCGAAGCCGGTGTCGGGACAGCCCCTCCCGCCAAGTCCGCCACCTCACCAGTCCGTCCTGAGCCTGCTCCGTCCGCGCCGCTTGTCTCGCCCGAACCTGGGCTGCCGGCTCCCCCCGCCGAGGTCGCCGAAGCCGTCTACCAAGCCGAGCGCCTGGCCCGCATCGGCGACTCGAACGAGTCGCTCAAAGTGCTGCGGCGGGCGCTTACCAAGCGACCGCATCCGCTGCTTTACAGCACGCTGGGCCAGATCGCCTGCGGCAAGGAAAAGGTGGCCATCGCGAACGGCGCGCTGGCCCAGCTCAGCGACGAAAAGCCGGCGACCAAGAAGGCTCGATCCGACCTGCTTTTGGTCTGCAAATCGTACGACATCTTGGAGAACAAGACCGGCAAGCTGGTGAAGAAATGGCAGGAAGCTAAGGGCGGACCGATCAGCCATCTCGACAGCGCGATGCTGATGGACGGCAAGATCTACGCCGCACACTCCAACTATCCCGAATGGCCGATGACCAGCTCGCTGGAGATTTTTGACGCCGCATCGATGGAGCACATCGGCACCCACAGTTTCGGCATCAACTGGGGCTCCCTGACCTGGGTGGACTTTCATCAGGGCCACTGGTGGATGGGTTTCGCGAATTACGATCGCCTGCTGGGACCAAACAAGACGCCGTACGGTGTGAAGGCGAATACACAAGTGATCAAGTTCGATGCCTCGTTCCGCATGGTGCAGTCATGGACGCTGCCCAAGGCGCTGCTCGACAAATTTGAGGACATGAGCAATTCCGGCGGTTCATGGGGGCCGGATGGATTTCTCTATCTCACCGGACACGACCCGGCGGAACTGTATCGCATGCGTTTGCCGAAAGCGGGCTCGGTGCTGGAGGTGGTGGACATCCTGCGCGACAAGGCCGATCTGGAATTCAAACGCGACTCGCAGGCCAAGGTCGCCATCAAGAAGGGAGAGTTGGTCATCGAGAAGTTCTACCCGATGAACCTGCTGCAGAAGCTCTCGCTGCAAAAGGAGTCAGTCGAGGACTGGAAGGAGTTGGTCGAGTCGGTGCTGATCGACTGGAACTACGACGGCGCGGTGCTGCAACCCGCGGTGGTAGATATCCCAGGCAAGAACGAAAT
>CALFML010000761.1 GCA_937879845.1 uncultured Myxococcales bacterium | reverse complement strand
ACGAGATACATTGGCGTGACTGGAGTTCAGACGTGTGCTCTTCCGATCTTCAAAGTGGTATCCGCAGACGGTCAAAGATCGCTGGCACTGCGCATCTACCTACGACCAGGGGAAGACGCTGGAGCTGGCGGTCGGGTATCGGCGGGCTAACTACTCGCTGCGCCAGATTGCCCGCGAGCTGACCCTGCGCGGCCTGACCCCCAAGCGCGGTGGAGCGTGGCACCCGAACCACATCCGCGAGCTGCTCCTTTTGGCGCAGATTCCGAGCTACGTGGGCGGAGAGAATACGCCGTCCCCAAAGGTGGCCGATTGCTGCGGTGCTAAAAAAGCACGGTAGGCTAGCCCGACTGGATGTATAAGCGGCTCCGCATATACTGCAAGCGAGCCGGCATCCCCAACTACTGCCCTCACAGCCTTCGCGGGTATCATGCCAGCACCGCGATTTCTTCCGGCGTAAGTTCCGACGCCGTCGCCAAGACTCTGGGGCATGGGAGCTTCGAGGTGACGAAGCGTCACTATGCGACGCCTTCGTCTATCCAAAACGCCAAGGCACTTGCGGTGTCCGAACGCCTCAAGAGCGGTGAAAAACCGGCGCTGAGCCCGGAAGAAAAAGCCGAACTCCTACGCTACCTAACTCAGTTCTAGTGCCGTTGACATAAGAGTAGAGTACCGGCTGCTGGTCCGGCGGGGCCGCTCGCTACCCGAAGGGGCTGCAAAAAGTCCTTTTTTTAAACGGAAGAGACGCTAGTAGTGCTAGCGTTCAACAACGCTGATGCTCCCTAGAAAAAAACAAGTCTTTGCTCGGTCTGTCGTTGAGAATATCTCTCCGTCAAAAATGAGGAAGCGTTATTCAAGCACAGGAGGTGCCCGATGAAGTCACGGTTCTCGTTTAATCCCTCACAAATTACTTGCTATATAGCTGCCTTCCTCCTGGCGGCGTGTGGAGCACCAGACGACCAACTCCCCTATCATAGTGATGGTGAAGGGCCGTGGCGAGGCGGGCTATTCGATCATCATCAACCACCCAGTACGCCCGCTATGCCTCAGATTCTAACCGACCATGCGTCTACAGAGGTGCTAGCACTCGTTGATCCAAACGGCGACACCAGCGAAGTGATCGTGATGCTTGGTCGGAATGAAGCCGCACTCTATGGGGCATTGGGTCCTGCATTGATGATTGCGCCCGAACGGCGGCCTGAGGAAGCGCTCATCGATGCGGTGAGCCGAGGTGAACCGCAGACCCTTGCACGGTTTGGTACGCCAATTGGCGCTCGGCCTCTAATCGCGTTGCAGCGCCTTTCTGAGTCGCGCCGACAGGAACTTACTCCCGACTCACCGGAAGATCGTCTCTATCGCTATGTCGTCTTGCGATTCGAGTCAATCGAGATGGCCCAGCGCGCCGCAGCCTTGATTGACAATACGCCGGGCATCGAGTACGCGAGCGTCAGCCGTGCGCTGTCGTTCTCCATGACCTCCAATGATCCGTACTTCGCCATAAAGCCGGTCGCTGCGCAATATCAATGGGGCCTGCATGCAATGGCGTTCCCGGCCGCGTGGGACTTGACGCCGGGACATGCGTACCTTGGGGCCGCGGACGGTGGATTTGTCACACACTCAGACCTCCAGAACCTCCGGACGCACCTCTCGTTTGAAGCCTGGTTCCCTAGCCCCAAGGCTCAATTCCATGGGACACACGTATCCGGAATCATGGCTGCAACCCAGAACAATATGACCGGGATCTCCGGCGCGTGCCCATCTTGTGGTGTCGTGATGGGTCAAATGCTGCCGATGACATCAGGGGTACCAGAGGCGATCAAAGGCCTCGTCGATCGCGGCGTTCAGGCGATTAACATGAGCTGGGGAAAGACCGGCTTGACATGCTTGAGCCCCGGCATGAAGCCTATTTGCGACGCGCTCGACTACGCGCAGAGCCGGGATGTCCTGCTGGTTGCTGCTGCTGGGAATGACAACAATGTAGGGCCGAACTTCCCTGCCAACCTGCCGGCGGTGCTCGCGGTCGGCGGCATCCAGAACACCGACCCGGCGGAGCCATCCAAATGGCAGTCCTGGCGGTACGATACAGCCAACGGATCGACTGCCGCGGGTTTGAGCGGCGTTGTTGGGCCTGCGAAGTCGATCGTCTCGACGATGCCCGTTTCTGCAGACTACAATAACAGTCCCTGGGTCATGTGCGGAGATGCGATGAACTATGACGAGTCGGGCATTCTGGGTGACGGGTACGGCTCGTGTACCGGCACGTCAATGGCGGCCCCACATGTTACAGCGCTTGGCGGGATGATCCGGTCGATCAATCCACGTCTATCAGCGGATACGGTGAAAAGCATCATTCGTCAGAACGCTAGCCATGCGCTGATGCCAAGTACCCAACTTGGCTACGGCCTACCGAGCGCATCCCGTTCGGTTTCGGCGGCCATCGCTCTGACGCCCAATCGCTTGACACCACTATTCGCGTTCTATAGCGCTGGCCGAATGGACTACTTCTATACCGTGGTGCCGCAAGCGGCGGCGGCGGCGCTCGTTGGCTCGCTCCAGCCAGGAGTGGGCGCTAGCCCGCCTAGTTATTACACCATTGGAAATGCGGTAATAAGCTACCCTAACTTTCCTGGCCTCACCGCCATCGCAGGTCGCGTTCCGAGCGCCCAGGTCTGGATCTTCACGACGCCTGTCAACCCGAAGAGCACGACGATGCTCGCGTCGCTTTATCGTCTGAGTTGGAAGTGCGGTGATCCGGGTTTCTCTCCGGCCTGCGCAACGAACCCGAGCCACACAGACTTCGTTTACACTGCCGATGCCCTAGGCGTTACTAGGCTGAAGTTGTTGGGCTATCAGCTCGACGGAATCGAAGGCTACATCTATCCAAAGACGCTCCCGCAACCTGCCGGTACCGTGAAACTCATGCGCAAGTATAACCCTGCGCGCGACGATAACGCGATCTTTCCCGAGAGTGAGCTAGCTAACATGCAAGCCCAGGGGTACACCGAGAACACTGGCAGTGATTACCTCGGCTACGTCTATCAGAACCTGACCGGGTCCGTCCCAAGCATCCCGTAGCCCAATCTGGGTTTTCGCGAACAATTCATCGCACCAGCGTGCATTCGGGCTCGCGGCGCTGGTGGTGCCCACGCGTTCAGCGCTGGCGTCAGCTCATGTCAAGCATCGCGCGGCAGAGAAGATCGGAAG
>CALFML010000760.1 GCA_937879845.1 uncultured Myxococcales bacterium | reverse complement strand
TTGGCCTGGTCATGCTGCTGCTCACCGGCATCGGGCCGCTCATCGCCTGGCGCAAGGCGTCGCTGCAGATGCTGCACAAGCAGTTCCGCTTCCCGCTGTTTGCCGGAGCCGTCACCGCGCTCCTGGTCGGTCTGCTCATCCCGGCGTCGCGGGCGACGAGCTCCTTCATGCACGACCGGGTGCAGCTGCCGGCGTCGCTCATCTGCTTCGGCCTCGCCGGCTTCGTGCTCGGCACCATCGCCCAGGAGTTCGTCGTCGGCGCGCGGGCGCGGCAGGCGGGCGTGAAGGGCGACTTTTTGACCGCCCTCATCGGCCTTGTGGCGCGCAACAAGCGGCGCTACGGCGGCTACCTGGTCCACGTCGGCATCGTCCTCATGTTCATCGGCTTCGCCGGCCAGACCTACCAGAAGGAGACCGACGTCACCCTCGATAAAGGGCAGGTCGCCTCGCTCGGCCAGTACCAGCTGACGTACGAGGGCTTCCGCAACACTAGCGACCCCCAGAAAGAAGTCACCGAGGTGCGCCTCACCGTCCGCCAGAACGGCCAGCGCATCGGCGAGCTGCACCCCGCCAAGTGGGCCTACCGCGGCCATGAGGAAGAGCCGCCGCGCACCGTGGTCACCATCCGCGAGAGCCTGCGCGAGGACCTGTACGTCATCCTCAACGGCATCGACAGCGAGACGGGCCTGGCGAGCATCAAGGTCATCATCAATCCGCTGGTCAACTGGGTGTGGTTCGGCTTCGTGCTGCTCATCATGGGCACCGCCATCGCCTTTTTGCCCGAGCGCGCCTACGCCCTGGCGAGCAAGCCCCTGTCGGGACCGAGCCCGGCGGCCACGACGGCGGTGATGATCGTGAGTCTTTTGGGACTCACGCTCGGCGGTCCGCAGTCGGCGCACGCCTTGACGCTGGCCACCGGCGGCGACTCTGCGGCGCACATGGCGAGCGAAGGGAATAACTTCCCGACCCCGCCGCGCAATGAGCTGGAGCGCGATCTGCGCAAGACCATCGTCTGCATGTGCGGCTGCGGCCGGCAGACCCTGGCCGAGTGCACCTGCGGCAACGCCGCCAAGGAGCGCAACTTCATCGGCCAGATGATCGATCAGGGCAAGACGCGCCAGGAGATCATCAACTACTTCCTGCAGAAGTATCCCGGCGAGTCGGCGCTGGTGGTGCCGATCGACGCGGGCTTCAACCGCCTGGCGTGGATCCTGCCGCTCGCCATGCTCGGCGTGGCGGGAGGGGCGCTGGTGGTGGCGGCGCGGCGCTGGGGCGGCCGGGGCAAGACGGCGGCGGCCACGACAAACGTCAACAAGAGTCAACCATCGGCTCCCGGCAGTTCCGCGGGCGGCAAGAGCGACGCGGAGTATCTGAACCGCTTGGACGATGATCTGGATGACCTCAGCTAATTCTCGCTTACTGCTCCTGGGCGCTCTGCTCGTCGGTTCGGGCGGCGCGCTCGTCGTGTTCACGATCACCATCGGTCAGGGGCGGCTCACCGGGCCGGGGGTCTTTCTCGCCGGGTCGGTGGGGACGCTCGGGGTGGTGGCCTATCTGCTCGTACGGACGGCGCAGGCGCTGGTGGAGACCGGCGCTCTGGCCGAAGCGCGCGAGGAAAAAGCCGCCACCGGCCGCCGCCGCAAGGAGCTGGAGCGCGAGTACAACACGCTCAAGCGCGCCATCAAGGAGCTGGAGCTCGACTACTCGATGGGCAAGATCTCGGAGCAGGACTACAGCGAGATCCGCACCCGCTACCGCGAGCGCGCGGTGCGCGTGCTGCGCCAGCTCGATCAGGGCGAGAGCTACCGCGCCCAGATCGACCGCGACCTGCAGGTCCGCCTCAAGGCCAAAGGCATCACCAAAAAGCCGGATGCCGGCGAGAAATCGGCGTCCGCGGCGGCGCCGGTCGCCGCGGAGGCCACGGCCGTCACCAAGGTTCCGGCGGAGGAAGCTGCTGCTGCCGCGGAGACCGGGGCGGCGAAAAAAGAACCGGCCAAAGCCGCGGCGGCGGGCGAACCGGCCAAGTCGGAACATGTGCTGCCGCCGGGCTATGAGCCCTCGATCATCTCCGAAGAGCCGACCAAGGCGGCCGACGCCTTCGCCGCGCTCACCGGGGGCCGCTCCGGCACGCCGGCGCTGGCTCCCGGTTATGAGCCCTCGATCATCTCCGAAGAGCCGACCAAGGCGGCGAGCAAGCTCTCCGACCCGCGTGAAGGGCTCCAGTTCAACGATTCGGCGACGGTGATGCGCGCGGTTGCCAAGCTCACCGGCGGCAACACGGTCTCTAACGAGCTGACGCAGCAAAACGAAGTGACGCAGCAGACCTCCGTACCATCGCTGGCCATGCAGTCGCCGAGCCAGCCGGGAAAGCCGGTCCCAAAAGCCGGGCCAGCTGCCTGCGCCGCCTGCAGCACCGCCAACGATGCCGATGCGAATTTTTGCAAGAAGTGCGGCACCCGCCTTCACGCCTAGGCTCCGCGCATCCGACTGGCTCCGCAGCGGCGCACCGCCGGGATGGAGCCATGGCGGCTTGTGCCCGGCAGCAGAGCGTTGGCCGGCGAATCACCCCGATCGCGGGGTTGATTCATGGGCCGCTCGCTACTCATTGCCACAGCCTGATAGACTGGCTCGGATGCCCATGAAACCTCGGCCCCCTTCGTCCATGCGCCCGGGTCAGTCCGGGACTCTCGCCGGCGCCAGCGAGCGCCCGGGCGGCTCCACGGTCCGTGGGCGCGGCCGTGCGGGCGCAGGCTCTGCCGGGACGCGGCTCGTGCCGCTTATGTGCGGCGCCGCAGCGCTGCTGCTGCAGCTGACAGCCGCGGGTCCGGCCGGGTGGCGGCCGCAGCTCTCCCTGCCGGCCGCAGGCGCGCAGCCGGCCATGATCGATCCGGCGCAGATGTCGGGCATCCCTCGTCCCGACCCATCGGTGCCATCGGCGACGGTGACGGTGCGCCTCATCCGCGGCGAGCTCACTAACCGCCTGGTCGGGGTCGATGCCCAGCTTGTGGATCTGCAAAATAAAGAGGCGGCGCCGCGCAGCGTAAAGACCGACGCCGAAGGACGGGCGACGTTTGCCGCCCTGCCGCCCGGCAACTACGAAGCCCGCGCCGTCATCGACAACGAGACCCTGTCTTCACAGCCGATCGCCGTGCAGCCCGCCCCGGTGCCGGGCGTGCGCGTCATGCTGGTGTTCAGCAAGTC
>CALFML010000759.1 GCA_937879845.1 uncultured Myxococcales bacterium | reverse complement strand
ACCCCATCCGGCTGCGTCATACCCAGAATCCGTAAAGCGTCACTTTACAGGAAACGTTACGTCCGATACGCTGCATCCGAATCGATGAACATTCAACGGGCAGCGCGCGATGACCGATGAGGATGACCTTCGGCTGAAGACGCCCGCCCATCCGGGTGGCTTCGTGAAGCAAGAGGTCTTGAAACCGCTCGGCCTGTCGGTGACAGAGGCGGCGGATGCGCTAGGCGTCACGCGACCGGCACTGTCGGCGCTCCTGAACGAGCGCGCGCACCTGTCGCCGGACGAGGCCGCCCGCTTCCGGGCCCTGGGCCGCTTGTGCGCGGAGGCAATGCACGCCGCCATCCAGCAGATCCGACCGGGCCAGAGCGAGCACACCTTGGCGGCCCTTCTGGCCGGCGAAGCGATCGCCCGCGAGGTCTGGCCGATCGTCGACCTGGTGGCGACCGATGAGCGCATCTTCGACTATCGCCATCCGCTGCCGACCCAAAAGACGCTGTCCCGCTACGCCATGCTCGTGCTCTGCGGCCGGCGGTGGGGGCTGGTCTGTTCGCTCACTCGGCTAGTCCACTTTGGCCCCCTGCCCGATGGGCTGCGCCGCAAGCAGCAAGCGGTCGCCGAGGTAGACGCCGCGCTGCTCAGCGCGACCCGCCCGGGCGCGACCCTGGCCCAGGTCTTCGCGTGCGGCGTCGCCGCCTATGAAAAGACGGGCCATGCCGGGGAGTGGCAGCTGCATCACCAGGGCGGCGCCGCCGGCTATGAACCGCGCGAGTACCTGGGTACGCCGACGGCGGCGGACGTGGTCGCAGAAAACCAGGTCTTCGCCTGGAATCCATCGATCACCGGCTGCAAGAGCGAGGACTCCATCCTGATCGGACCCACCGAAAACGAGATCCTGACCGAAATTCCTTCCATGCCGACCCTCTCCATTGAGCTCGCCGGACAGACGGTCCGCCGCCCCGCGATCTTGGAAGTGCTGTGAATCGGCGGCCAGCTGGCCCCTGCCCGCGCTGCGCCGCGGCGTGAACAGGGAGCTCGCGGCGAAACAACCTGCGGGTGCGCGGCCGGCAGAATTTTTTTATCGAGTTTTGTCGTGCCCTGCAATCGCGCCGGGCAGCGGCGTCTCTATACGTATGCGATCGGCACAATGCGGCGCCGCGATGGGCAGGACTGTCCGCGGGACGATCCATACAAACGCCGTGCCTGCCTGCCTCTGGGGAAATCCTGCGGGTCCGGGGCCTGGGTGTGCCGCCGGCGGTCAATTACAAGGATTGGGGAGAGCACATCATGAATGTTGGGAATGTCTGTTCCGATGCCAGGGCGGCCAGGGCCGCGAATGTCAAATGGCGGTCTGTGTCCGTGATGATTGGCTGCTCGCTCGCGCTGCTCGGCTGTGACTCGGGTCAGTCCGGTCGGGGGCCGCTCACGGCGGTTGCATTTGCGGCGACGGACGGCCAGCCGCTGACGCTAAGCCCCGCGTTTTCACCTGAGGTTTATGACTACGCACTAAAGTGCGCCCAGGGAATAAATACGGTTACCCTGACCGCCTCCCTGGAATCCGCGGGCGCGGTGTCCGTAATAGCGCCGACGGCTACGTCGGTCATTGCGGGCCAGCCGATCCCTCTCCAGCTCAACGAGGATCAGGCCGCGGTGCTCCAGACCACCACGGCGGACGGCCAGCTGACGCAGTATTGGTTTCGCTGCCTGCCGCACGACTTCCCAGCGCTGGCCATTGCTGCGCACCCGGATGCCGGGCAGCCCACGCCGGGATGGTACCTCCTGGGCAATTCCGTGGTGGCGCCCGGCGAGTCCGGCTTTGCCATGATCCTCGATGGCAATGGAACGCCGGTTTGGTACAGCCGCTCCCCAGGCGGCGCGCTCAATATCGAGATGCTCGCCGACAACACCGTGGCGTACTACGAATCGACGCTGGCGCAATATCGGGTCCGGCACCTTGACACCGGACAAGTCAGCCTGGTTCAGGCGATCGGACTGCCCACCGATGTGCATGAGCTACAGCAGCTGCCAAACGGCGATTACCTGCTGCTGTCCTATCCGCCGCTAACGGGCATCGATCTGAACGGGCTTGGGTCGTATGGTTCGGACAGCGCAATCCTTGACTGCGTCATTGCGGAGATCGATCCGACCGGCAGCCTGAAGTGGCAGTGGAGCGCCAGCGATCACATCGATCCGGTGCGGGAATCCACCTATCCCAAGACCGTCACCGCAAATGGTCGCAGCATGATCGATGTGTACCACTGCAACTCGATCGCAGCCGACGGCAACGGCGATCTCTTGGTTTCGGCGCGGCACATGGATGCGGTGTTTTTTATCGCCAAACAAACCGGAAAGATCGTGTGGAAGCTGGGCGGCGCACCCTATAGCAAGGATGGCGCGCAGATAATCACCCTCCTTGATGCCGCGAATGCCGCTTTTTTCCGCCAGCATGACGCACGTTTTCTCGCCAGCGGCGGAATCTCCCTGTTTGACGACCAGACAGAGCGCGCGGGCGTGGCGCGGGGCGCCGAGTACATGCTCGATCTTGCTACCGCCACCGCGCGGCTTACCATGCAGTATCCGGGTCCGACAAACTCATTGGCGATGGGAAGCTTCCGCCATTATGACGACGGCAGCCGTGTGGTGGGCTGGGGAGCGCCGAGTACGGGCTATCTGGCGGTCAGCGAGTTTAATGCCGCCGGAGCGAACCTGCTCGACATTGGCTTTGGCGCGCAGGATTATTCGTATCGTGGACTGAAGGCGCCTTTATCGTCATTTGATCTCGACGTGCTGCGGCGAGCGGTGGGGCAGCCATGAATCGCCTGCACGGCGAAAGCGCGCTGCGGTAGGCGCCGCCTCTCAGCGG
>CALFML010000758.1 GCA_937879845.1 uncultured Myxococcales bacterium | reverse complement strand
GCCGCGAGCAAAAGAAAATCTCGTCGAGAAGTCGGCTCTGACATGACGTCCCCCAGGCGGAAATGCCCCCTCCGTAGAGACCATTTAACCGCCGTTTCTCCTCGGACTGCAGGGGAAAAAAACACTGCATAGGTTGCGCACGCTTAGGAGATCGACATTGACGCAATTTTGAAAAGGAAAAATCATGTAAGACATACAACGCCTCACTGGGGGGGGTCATGCGTAAGCAAAGTATTGTTAATTCGTTTAAGACGGGACTTCTTGCTCTCCCGCTGCTTGCCAGCTGCGGGGGTAATGTCGGAACTGCTCAGGTTCTAGTGGATCCTAATGGCCTGATTTTGCCTGATTGCCAGGATGGTCAGCTGATCAAAGTCGAAGCTGACAATACGCGCACCTGCATATCAGTTCGGTCCGGAAAGCTCGTGCCGCCAAATCCCACCTGCAAGGATACGGAAGCGCTCGGCACTACCAAGGACGGCAGCGGTAACAACCAGCTGGTCTGCGTGCCCAAGGGCAGCGGTGCCAACGACACCGTCACCCAGACGCGCATCACCAAGGCGCAGACGGATATCACCAACCTGCAGATGATGGTCACGCAGGTCCAGAGCGGCGGCGGCACCCGCTCCCGCTACGTCGGCCCGACCTTCTCCACGGCCAAGGTCAACGGCGAGGTGTTTTACAACACGCTGGCCGGAATCCGCGCCACCAACCAGCCCTGCGAGAAAGACTATGGCGTCGGCTCGCACGTTTGCACCCCGTTTGAGATCTACGAGAGCGTGATTGTCGGCGACAAGCTCGACAACACCGCCGATGTCGGCCCGCTCATGGTCTTTATGGAAGCGTGGGTTCCTCCGTTCGCCGCGGGCGGCACCGAGCCGACGGCCGGCGTCTCGGAGAACTGCGGCGGCTTTACCTATAAGACCGCCGACCGCAAGTGGCACAACACGACGTTTACGTACTCGGTCCCCACCGGTGGTGGAACCATCCGGGTGCCGAAGTTCGATGCCAGCGTTGCCTGTGGCTCGACGTTCTATCTCGCGTGTTGCAAATAAAGCCGAGGTCATGGAGAAACTATGCGTAACTACACTCTGAATATCCGCCTTGCGGCGGTGATGGTAGCGCCGCTGCTCCTGGCCTGCGGGAGCGACAACACCGGAGGCGGCACCACGTACGCCGCATTCCCTGATTGCAAGGGCGAAGCGAATCAGGCCCTTGCCACCGATAGCACGGGGCAGCTCGTCTGTCGGACCCTGCCGGCCGGTACGGCGAGCGTGCCGGACTGCTCGGGTCCCGATGTCGCGCTGACCTACGGTCCGTCGGGATTCAGCTGCGTTCCGCGCAACGTGGTGGACGCCAGCACCAAGACCCTGCTCGACACCTTGACCCAGGTCGAGCAGAAGATCGTCGATTACGGAACCCAGGTCACCAAGCTCGGTACCGGCCCCGGTACGCAGGCCTCTTACGTCGGTCTGACCAAGAACAGCGTCACCGGCCGCATCACCTCGGGCGCGCTCGTCGGCATCCCCGCCGCCACCGCCCTGTGCGCGACCGACTACGGCGCCGGCTCGCACATGTGCACGGTGTACGAGCTTTACTACAGCTCCGCTCTGCTCAAAAACCTGGACCCGATGGTCGACATCGCGCCGGGCGGCTGGGTGTATATGCAGTCGTGGCGGAAGGCTCCGGCCAACCCGGTCGAGCCCAGCGCCGGTCTAGCCGACAACTGCGCCGGCTACACCTATAGCTTCCAGAACGTGGACACCAACCAGTGGAACGGAACCACGTTCGCCTGGACCGTCGGTGCATCAGGCATCCGCGGGCCGAAGTTCTACGCCAACACCCAGTGCAACGTCCCTCAGCCCATCGCGTGCTGCCGGTAGGAGTGGAATCATGCGAAAGACGAAGCTTTTATACAGCCTGGCTCTCGCCCCTCTTCTGCTTGGGGGCTATAGCGATAACGAGATCGGTCAGAACATTGATCCGCTCACCCTGACCACGCTGCCCAAGTGCGCCGACGGCCAGTTCCTGGTCTACCGCAACGGCACCGTGAACTGCGAGGCGGTCACCGGCAGCGGCGACACCCTGCCCGACTGCGAGACTCCCGGCCAGCTGCTCACCTATACCAGCACCGGCGAGCTCACGGCGTTCAACTGCACGGCCAAAGGCGCCATCACGCTGTCGGCCACTGACCAGCAGACGATCACCAACCTCAACACCCAGATCACCCAGATCGGGACGCAGATCACCGCGATCGGGACCGGAACGCGCGTCGCCGCCCGCACCTACCGCGGCCTGACCGCCACCCCGACCAGCGGTGCGCTCGGCGGCATCAAGGCGGCGGCCAATGCCTGCGTGACGGCGTACGGACCGGGCGCCTCTATGTGCGATGTCTACAGCATCTACATAAGCGCGGCGGCCGGAAAGCTCGACTTCACCAAGGACATCGCCGGCGCCTGGGTGTACCAGGCGGAGTGGACCAACGCCTTCGCCGTAAACAGCGCCGACGTAATCGGCGGCCTGGGCGATAACTGCGCCGGCTATACCTCCGGCGCGGCGGCCGGCGGTCTGGCGGGAACGCGGTTCAGCTTGGTTACGGCGACCGGCGACGCGGCCACCCGCGTGCCCAAGTTCTACTCCAACACGACCTGCGATACCCAGCTGCCCATCGCCTGCTGCCAGTAGCGCTGCGCGCGTAGCTTCCTAAAAGAAGCTCTCCGATAAAATCAAATGCCAAAAGGCGCGGCGGTGCTAATCCGGCACCGCCGCGCTGGGCGTTTTGTCGGCGCCGCGGCGGCGGGACCTTGCGGCGGCAAAAGGTCTCGTCGCAAAAACGCGCATCGCGCTTGAGTCGTCCGCCGCGGCGCAGCTAAAATGAGTCTGGGCCTCCGTCTGGAGATCACGCACATGCCGACCTATACAGAGGATGCGGCCCGGCCTTTTTCGGCCGGCGCGTCCTTTGGCTGTCCCAGCGCTTGCGCGGCGGCGCCGACATCCGGCGCCCTGCGGCTCTTGGGCGTCGCGGCGGCGCTGCTTTTGTCCGCCTGCCGTCCGAGCGTTTCCGTATCGCCGCCGCGGCCGCTGACGCCGGCTGCCACCGCGGCGGCAAGACCCGGCGCGGCGTCCGCCGCCGGGGTCCACAACGCGCCCGGCGTGCCGCTCGTGCAGAGCCTGGACCTGCAGCACTACCTGGTCGAGATCCTCGAGAACCACGCGGTAAAGCGCGCCAGCCGCTGGGGCCTGGCCCTGGAGCCGGGGGAGATGGCGGAAGAGCTTATGCCGCGCTACCGCTCGATCCGGGAGGAAAAAGATCTGGACCCGATCGAGGCGCACTTTAACGCCGGGGAGGAGATGTTCGAGGCCGAGCTCACCGAGCTGCGCGGCTTTGGCGACGGATTGAGCGGCAAGGCGCCCAACTTCCATCGCGTCCACCGCGGCGCCCGCGGCGGTCCCGACAGCACGAGCTGCCGCTCCTGCCACCACCGCGGCGGCGATGACGGCGCCGGCGAGTTCAACGAAGCCGCGCTGCTCAACGGCGATGGGGAGAGCGAGCGCAACGCCAACGAGCGCAGCCCGCCGGCGCTCGGCGGCAGCGGCGGCGTGCAGATCCTGGCGCGCGAGATCACCGCCGCCCTGCAGGAGCAGCTGCGCAGCCTGCCCGCCGGCCACGCCTACGAGCTGCCGCTGAGCTACCAAGGGGTGGAGTTTGGCACCATACGGGTGCGCGAGGACGGCTCGGTCGATGTCAGCGGGCTGCGCGGCATCGATCCCGACCTGGTCGTGCGGCCGTTCGGCTGGAAAGGCACGCACTCGACCCTGCGCCGCTTCGCCGAGGAAGCGTTCCAGGTCCACCACGGCCTGCAGTCGCCGGCGCTGGTCGAGCGGCGCAAGCGCAGCGGCACCGACCCGCGCGACGCCTCGCCGGCGACCCGCGAGCTGTTGCGGACCCTGGGGGACGGACCGGCCGACGACCCCGATCGAGACGGCGTCGGCCGCGAGCTGCAAGGGGCGAACCTGACCGCGATCGCGGTGTACCTGGCGCTTTTGCCGATGCCGGTGATCATGCCGCCGCGCGCCCCCGACCTGCTGGCGGCGTGGCGGGAAGGCGGGGCGCTGTTTTCCAGCGTCGGCTGCGCCGGTTGCCACAAGCCGAGCTGGTTCATCAAAGACCCGGTGTGGATCGAGCGCGGGGAGGATGAATCGAGCCGCGTCCGGCTGGAGCTCGACCTGCGCCGCGACATCCGCAACGGCACGCAGCTGCGCAACCTGGACACGACGCTCGGCGGGTATCCGCTGTTCATCTTTTCGGATCTGCGGCGGCACGACATGGGGCCGGGGCTGGCCGACCGTTACATCGGGCCCGCTCCGGGACCCGGCGGAGAGGCGACGCGGCACCCCGGCATCGCGCCGTCTCACTTTCTGACCCGGCCGCTGTGGGGGCTGGCGGAGAGCGGGCCGTACCTGCACGACGGCCGCGCGCTCACCATTCCCGAAGCGATCATCGCGCACGGCGGAGAGGCGGAAAAAGTCCGTCTCGCCTATCAGGCGCTGGAGCCGGCGCAGAAGCGGGCGATGCATGTGTTTTTGCTGTCGCTCACGCGGTTGCCGCTGCCCGAGGTAATTCCGTGACCCTGCGCCTTGCCGATGCCGACCGCGCGCCGTTTCGCGCCGCGTGGCGCCGCGGCGTGGCGGGTCTTGGGGCGGCCCTGGCGCTGTTTGGCTGCACGCAGAAGCGGCTGCCGCCGGCGGAGCCGATCCTGCCGCTGGGGGATGTCGCCGCGCGCAGCCTGAGCCCCGTGGACCCGATGGCGCAGGCGCAGGAGGCGGTGGCGGCCACGCTGGCCCGGCGCGAGCGCCGCATGCGCGAGGCGTTCGCGCCGGGCTCGCAGTGGGCCAAGCTGCGCGTCGAGCAGCCCGACATCGACGCCGGCCGCGTCAGCCTGGCGCAGCTCCTTGAGATCGGCCAGGAGCTGTTCCTCATCGACTTCACCAAAGAGCAGGGCCTGGGCAACGGGCTCGCCGCCCGCAAGAGCCCGCTCGCCGGCGCCCAGCCGGCGCCCAACCTGCGCCACGTCCAGTATCGTTTGTTCGGCGGTCCCGACGGCACGCGCTGCCTCGCCTGCCACCACCTGGGCGGTGCCGGCGGCGCCGGCTTCCGCATCGACAACGCGCTCATCGATGGCGATGGCGAGCACCCGCGCACGGCGCTGGAGCGCAACCCGCGTCCCTTGTGGGGCGCCGCGGTGCTGGGGCAGCTCGCGGCCGAGATGACCGCCGAGCTGCGCGAAAAATACGCCGTCGCGCAGCGCGAGCTGCGCCCCGGCCAGAGCGTCGCGCTCACCGCCAAAGGCGTCGCGTTCGGCACCCTGAGCCGCGGGTCCAGCGGCCAGATCGACGGCGCGGGCATTCGCGGCGTGCGCCCCGATTTGATCGTGCGGCCGTTTGGCTGGAAAGGCACGGCGGCGACGCTGCGGCAGATCGTCGTGGAGTCGCTGCAGCGCAACCTCGGCATCCAGGCCGAGGAGCTGTTTGCAAACGGGGAGCCGGCCGCGTCCCTGTACGGCGACGGTCCGCCCGGCGACCCGGACAACGACGGGGTGACCCGCGAGGCGACGGTCGGCATGGTCACCGCGCTCACCGCCTATCTGGCGGCGCTGACCCTGCCCATCGAAGAGTCGCCGGAGCCGCCGTCGTTCATGCTGGCGACGGCGCGCGGCGGGGAGCTGTTCGATAAGATCGGCTGCGCCGTCTGCCATGTGCCGGAGCTGCCGCTCGATAGCCCCATCGTCAGCCTGGGACCGCAGTCGCGCTCGCGGCCGCGCGTCGATCTGTCGCCGCTGCTCAAGAGCACCGGCCGCGCCGAGCGCCAGCATACCGTGCGCCTTTACAGCGATCTCAAGCTGCACGACATGGGGCCGGAGCTCAGCGAGTCGCGCGGCTCGCTCGGCGCCCCGCGGCAGATCTGGTTGACCCCGCCGCTGTGGGGGCTTTCGGTCTCCGCGCCGTATCTGCACGACGGCCGCGCCGGTTCCACCGACACGGCGATTCGGGCGCACGGCGGCGAGGCAAATAAGGCGCGCGCCGCCTATGACGCGCTGTCGCTGGAAGACGCCGGAGCGCTGCGCCTGTTCCTGCAGTCGCTCAGCCGGCCGGCGCGTTTGGAGTTTAAGCCATGAATCGGAGCGTATTTTCCCGCCTGCCCGCCGTCGTCCTCGCCGGCGGCTGCGGACTGCTAGCCGTGCTGACCGTGCTCTCCGCGTGCAAGACCCGCCCGCGCGGCGGGGTTTACATCGTGCGCCACAAAAAGCCGGAGAGCATCCAAGCCGCCGCGCCGCCCGCCGCCGCCGCGGAGCCGTCGATCGCCGACGCGACCTACGAGCACTTCGTGCGGCCGTTTTTCCACAAGCAGGGCTGTGACTCGGCGGCCTGCCATGGCTCCTACCGCGGCGGCGGCATGTACCTGCGTGAGCCGTCGGGCCGCAACCGCAAGGACTACGAGTCGGTGCTGGCCCGCCTGGATCGAAACAACCCAGAGAAGAGCGAGCTTGTTCAAAAGATACGCAACGAGATAGGCCACGAGGGCGGCCGCAACGTCGATCCGCAGAGCTGCCACTATGCGCGGCTGATCGCCTGGATCGGCCAGAAGCCGGACATGCCGTGCAGCGAGCCGCCGCCGCCGGAGCTCAAGCCGCGGTTTGTCCGCGAGGTGGCGCCGGCGCTTTCGGCGCTCGGCTGCGCCGCGGCCTCCTGCCATGGCGGCGGCCCGGCGCGGGCGCGCTTCGATCTGCAGGGTCTCACCGCCGTCCCCGCCGAGCCCGAGCGGGCGTTTTTCGAAGTGATGCGCCATAACCCCGACCGCGTCGCGGTATGGCAACTCGCCCCCATCCGCGCTGCCGACGCGGCGGACGGCGTGCACAAGCAGAAGGCGGATCCCCTGTCGTGCGCGTACCGGCGGCTCTATGGCTTTCTCGCCAAGGCCCCGGAGCAGACCTGTGCGCTGAACGCCCCGCCGCCGGTGCCGCTGCCGAGCCTGGAGGTGTTCACGAGCCAGGTGCTGCCGGTGCTGGAGCGGCGCGGCTGCCTGCAGTCGGGGTGCCACGGCGGCGGGGCCGGCGACATGACCCTGCTCTCCAAGGACTCCGGTCCGGAAGCGGCGCGGCACAGCTACCTGGTGCTGCTGGCGCGGATCGAGGATCTGCGCCATGTCGATGACAGCACGCTCCTGCGCACGGCGCGCAACAAGGAGCCGCACGGCGGCGGCCGGCGCCTGGGCGGCAAGGGTGACTGCGCCGACGACCAGATGGCGGCGTGGCTCAGCGCGCGGCCGATCAAGCCGTGCCCGCCGCCGCAGCCGCCGACGTATGACAGCTTCGTGGCGCAGATGCAGCCGGTGCTGGACCGGATGACGTGCACCATCTCCAAGTGCCACGGCGGCGCCATTCCCCGCTTCACCCTGATCCGCCACGCCACCGAGCCGCAGCAGCTCCAGGCCAACTACCGCGAGGTCCTGGGCCACATCGACTACGACTACACGCCGTTTTCCAGCATCATGCTGCGCATGCGCGAGCCCTGCGCCTACGCCATCACCGCCGCCTGGATCGAGCGCAAGCCGCGGCCCACCTGCGTCCTGCACGACCCGGACCCGAGCGTGTTCCCGCAGCCGGACGCCGAAGGCAACCCCGTCCATCCCAAGGCCCCGCCGGGTCCGCCGCCCGGCGTCAAGCTGTAGGCCGGCGCCGCTCTACGGGCCGGGCGGCGGCGGCAGCTGCACCGGGCCCAGGGCCGGGTTCAGATCGTGGGGCCGCAGCATGCGCCGCCGCTCGTGGATCTGGCTCGTGTCGTGATCCACGAACAGGCCTTTGATAAAGTCCATCGCGACCTCGAACTGGCGGCGGATGCCGACCATCTTGATGAGGTAGGCCAGCGCCCAGAAGTACCACCCGAGCCAGCCGGCGAGCGGGATGCCCATGACGTTGGCGACGGTGGAGTGCTTGCCCAGGCCCACGATGTAGCCGATGTCGACGTAGCGGACGGTGCTCGGCGGTCCGAGCCCCAGGTCGCTCAAGATGTTGGCCGCGGCGACCCGGCCCATCTGCATCGCGCCCTGCGCGACCGCCGGCACCGGCCGGCCGGACTCGTCCTGGCAGTCGGCGATGTCGCCGATGGCGAACACGCGCTCGCTGACTCGCGTGCCGCTGTCGACCTTGAGCTTGCCGCTGCGCCCGAGCGGCCACGGCCACGGCTGCTCGCAGGCCGTGCCGCGGATGCCGGTGGTCCAGATCAGGGTGTGGGCCGGGATCACGGCTCCGTCGTCGAGCAGGATGCGGCTCTGCTCCACCCCCACCACCTTGCGGTTGAGCACGATGTTGACGCCCAGGCCCCGCAGGTGCTTCTCCGCCACCTGGCTGTGCACCTCGCGGATGCCCGGCGGCAACAGGCGCGTGCCTGCTTCCACCAGCTGCACCGAGACCAAAGACTGCGGGATGTTGCGGTAAAGCTTCGCCATCGTGGTGCGGAACATGTGCAGAAGCTCGCTGCACACCTCGACCCCGGTGATGCCGCCGCCGGCGACGACGAAGGTGAGCAGCTGCCGGCGGGCGTTTTCGTCCTGCGCCTGGTCGGCGAGCTCCCACATCTCGACGACGTGGGCGCGCAGGCGGATGGCGTCCATGACGGTCTTGAACGGGAAGGAGTTCTCCTCCGCGCCAGGAATGCCGAAGTAGTTGGTGGACGAGCCGGCGGCGATGACCAGGTAGTCGTAGGTCAGGCGCAGGCCGTTGTGCAGCTCCAGCGAGCGCTCCGCGGCGTTGACGCTGCGCAGCTTGTTGCGGAGAAAGCGGATGCGGTGGCGGGCGCAGAAGGCGCGCAGCGGGTAGACGATGTGGCGGGTCTCCACGGCGCCGGTGGCGACATCGGGGAGCAGGGGGTTGAACTGGAAGAAGTTCTCTTTGTCGATGAGGGTGAGGCGGAGCAGTCCCTGCCGGCAGGCCTCGGTCAGCCGCTTGCAGACCTCCAGACCGCCAAAGCCGCCGCCGACCACCACGACCTCGGGCGGAGCACTTTTCATCGCTGCCTCCACAGGAGCAAAACCCAAAGTATGCTCGCCCGCCGGCGCCTGGGTCGTCAAGGCCGCGGACGGGCCGGGGTGGCGCGAGCGGCGCGGCTCAGGCGTCCGGGCGGTCGTTTTCGGGATCCAGCTCGCTCAGCCAGTCCGGCTCTTCCCGCGTGACGGTGATGGCGCAGCCGAGATATTGCAGCGCGAAGGCAAAGCCCGCCTGCAGATCGCGGCGCGTGGTCACCTGCGACAAGTCCACCCCCAGGTGCACGATCGTCCGCGACACCGCCGCCGAGATCCCCACCAGCACGCAGTGCGCGCCGAGCAGCGCCGCCGCCTGCATCGACTGAATCAGCGAGTTGGCGACCGAGGTGTCGACCAAGTTCACCCCGGTGATGTCGATGATGACGACGTTGGCCTGATGGTTCTGGATGGCCTCCAGCAGCGCATCCATGAGGTGGGCGCTGCGGGTCGATTCGATGTGGCCGACCAGCGGCAGCACCAGCACGCGGTTGTAGATGGGCAGGACCGGGGTGCCGATCTCGCGGATGGTGGCGATGAGGCGTTCCTGCTCCTGCACCACGGCGCGCAGGTTGGCTTCGTTCTGCTTGAGCGCCTCTTGGCTCCGGCGCTGCTCGCTGATGTCGCGCACGACCCAGAGGCGGCCGATGGGGCCGCTGTCGCTGCGCATGACCCGCACCGTGAGCTCGAAGGTCCGCTCGTCGCGCAGCTCCAGCGTGCCGTGCCAGGTCTCCACCGTGCCTTCGCGGACGTCCTTGATGATCGACGCGAAGGCATCGACGTCGAGGAACTGCTCCCGCAGATGGGCAAAAAGGGCGAGCGAGTTTCGGCGCTCCAGAAGCTCGTCGGGAAAGCTGAACATCTGCTTCAGCGGCTCGTTGAAGAAGACGAAGTCGCCGGCGTTGTTGACCGCCATGATGCCCACCGGGGCCGCGATCAGCAGCGTTCGGGCGAATAGGACCTCATCGAACTCGGGATGCCGCTCGGCGGGCGCGGCCGCGGCGGGAGAAACCGCTGCGGGCGGCGGCTCTGCGGCCGGCGTCTGGGCCGCCTGCGGGTCCCCACTTCCTCCGGAAGGGTCGGCTATGGGGTGGTCAGAGGCGGCCATGAGATCATTATAGGGGCAGCGCGGGGAGCAGAAAAAGACCCATTTCCGCGCGCTCCGCAGCAAGCGTACGGGCCGCCGGGTAGTGTGGTACAAAGCGCCCGTGCGTCCGGTCTCGCTGCGGTTTCTGGTTGTGATTACGGCGGCGCTTGCGCTTATAAACGCCGCGCTGCTCGTGCCGGGGCAGTGGTTTGCGGGCGCACCGGGCAAGGCGGCGGCGGCACCGCCGGCGGGGCGGCCGCCGCTGCGGGTCGGCCTGGTGTTCGACATCGGCGGCCGCGGCGACAAGTCCTTCAACGATGCCGCCTACCACGGGGTCGACCGCGCCGCCCGCGAGCTCGGCATCACCCCGGAGTTTGTCGAGCCCGGCGACGGCGCGGATCGCGAGAGCGGCCTGCGGCTCCTCGCCGCCCGCGGGTTCGATCTGGTGATGGGGGTGGGCTTCGTGTTCTCCGACGACATGATCCAGGTCGCCCACGACTACCCGGGCAGCGCCTTTGCCTGCGTCGACTACGCCAAGTTCGACGAGCACGGCTTCGTCATGCCGCCGGCCAACATGGTCGCCCTCAAGTTTCGCGAAGAGGAGGGCAGCTTCCTCGTCGGCGCGGTGGCGGGTCTTGTCGCCCAGGCGGCGAAGGCGCCGGCCGCTGGCATCGCCGGTAGTGCCCAGGCGGCGTCGGCCAGCGCCCCGACGATCGGCTTTGTCGGCGGCATGGACATCCCGCTCATCCACAAGTTCGAGGCCGGCTACCGCCAGGGCGCGCTCGCCGTCTGTCCGCACTGCCGGGTGCTGGTCGGCTACGCCGGCACGAGCCCCGAGGCGTTCAAAAACCCCGCCAAAGGCAAGGAGCTGGCGCTGGCCCAGTACGGCGCCGGCGCGGCGGTGATTTTTCAGGCCGCCGGCTCGACGGGGCTAGGCGTCTTCGAAGCGGCGCGCGAGCGCGACCGCCGCGCCATCGGCGTCGACAGCGATCAGTGGGACGAGGCGCCCGGCTACCTCGTCACCTCGATGACCAAGCAGGTCGATGTGAGCGTCTATGAGGTCATCCGCGCCGTCCAGCAGCGGCGCTTCACCCCCGGCGTGCGGGTCTTCGGCCTCAAAGAAGGCGGCGTCGATTACGTCTACGACGAGCCGCGGCGCGGCATGATCCCGCCCGCGGTGCACGAGCGCGTCGAGTCGCTGCGCAAGGACATCATCGCCGGCCGCATCACGGTGGGGCAAAAGTAACCCGCATGAGCCGCAACCCTGCCTCTCCCGCATCTTCCGCGTCGCCTGCTGAAGCGAGCGTCCCGCCGCTGTGCGAGCTGCGGCAGGTCTCGGTGCGCTACGGGGCGCGGCTGGCCAACGACGGCGTCTCGCTGGTCGTGCGGCCGGGGGAAGTCGTGGCGCTGCTGGGGGAAAACGGGGCGGGCAAGTCGACGCTGCTGCATGCGCTCTATGGTCTTGTCGGCCTGTCCGACGGCACTGTGTGCTACCGCGGCGCCGTCGTCGCGCCATCGCCGGAGCGGGCGATCGCCGCCGGCATCGGCCTCATCCACCAGCACTTCCTGCTCGTGCCGCGCCTGACCGTGGCGGAAAACATCGTCCTTGGCCAGGAGCCGCGGCGGCTCGGCGTGCTGCTCGATCGGCAGCGGGCGGTGGCAGAGACCGCGGCGCTGGCCGCCCGCTACGGCCTGCGGGTCGATCCCGAGCGCCCGGTCGCCGACCTGAGCGTCGGTGAGGCCCAGCGGGTCGAGATCCTCAAGGCGCTGTATCGCGGCGCCCGCTGTCTGCTCCTTGATGAGCCCACCGCGGTCCTGACCCCCGGCGAGGCGCAGCAGCTGCTCACCGTGCTGCGCGAGCTGCTGGTCGAGAGTCCGACGGCCGCGGCCGGCCCCGGCGCGGGCGGCAGCTCCTTGGTGATCGTCACCCACAAGCTCGACGAGGTGCTGCAGGTGGCCGATCGGGCGGTGGTCATGCAGCGCGGCCGGGTCGTGGCGCAGCTTGCGCGCAGCGAGTTTTCCGCCAGCGAGCTGGCCCGCGCCATGGTCGGCCGCGAGCTCGTTCCCATCACCCGCTCACCCGCCCCAGCCGCCGCGCCTACCGCCGGCACCGCGGGCGGAAGCGCGTCCGGCGCGATGCTGACTGCCGCTCGTCCGGCCGCCCCGCCGACGCTGGAGCTGCGCGACCTGCGCGTGGTCCGCGAAGGCGTGGAGCGGGTGCGCGGGGTCTCGCTGACCGTCACCGCCGGCATGATCTACGGAATCGCCGGCGTCGAAGGCAACGGCCAGAGCGAGCTGTGC
The DNA here is from genome assembly GCA_937879845.1 of uncultured Myxococcales bacterium. Classification (GTDB taxonomy): domain Bacteria; phylum Myxococcota_A; class Polyangia; order Palsa-1104; family JAEUJZ01; genus CALFML01. The sequence goes on along the minus strand of CALFML010000758.1, from coordinate 19,539 downwards.
GCGGCGATCGCCGGCCTCCTCCCGCTCCACAGCGGCAAGGTGCGGCTCGGCGGCCGCGACATGTCCGCCGCCAGCGTCGCGGCGCGCAAGCAAGCCGGTCTGGGCTTCCTGCTTGAGGATCGCCAGCGGCACGGCCTGGTGCTCGACTTCTCGCTGGCCGAAAACCTGATGCTGGGGGACCAGGTGCATTACAGCGCCGGAGGGCTCGGCATCTTTATCGCGCGGCGGCGCCTGCAGCAGACCGCGTTGGAGCTTTTGCGAAAGTACGATGTGCGTCCGGCCGACCCGGCACTGCCGGCGCGGGCGCTGTCGGGCGGCAACCAGCAAAAGCTGCTCCTGGCGCGGGCGCTGTACGGCGGCGGGACGGCGCCGCAGGTGCTGCTAGCGGCGCAGCCGACCCGCGGCGTCGACATCGGGGCGATCGAGTCGATCCATCGGGCGCTGCTGGCGGCGCGCGACCGCGGCTGCGCCATCTTGCTCGTCTCCGCCGAGCTCGATGAGCTGCGCACCCTCTGCGACCGCATCGCCGTCATGTACCGCGGCCAGCTCCTCGCCGAGCTGGAAAACGCCCCCAGCGCCCCCGTCTCCCGCGAGCGGCTGGGCGAGCTTTTGGCCGGCGTCCGCTAGCAGATGGCATGAAGCGGCTGGCTTGTCCCCATCCGGAACCTGGAGCAAGGCATCTCGATCGGTGCGGCGCCCGCCCGCAGCCGCCTTATGGGCGTGCGGACGGACGACGCGGCGAGCGGGGCCCGCGGTAAGTTCCCGGCTGGGAACCGGCTGGCACCCGGTTCCGGCGCGTACCGGCGGTTTCTCCGCTCTGCGCGTGCCGACCGGCGCGAGCCGTGTAAAGTAGGAGCTCCATGGAGTCCTCGTCCCCCCCCGTCCGCCATCTCCCCGTCCTGGGCCAAGCCCCGCAAGCCGCGGCCGGCCCGCCGCGCCCCCGCCATCCCGACTGGATCAAGGCCAAGCTGCCGTCCGGCCAGACGTTCTTCGAGGTACGTGAGCTCGTCCACTCCTTGAAGCTGCACACCGTCTGCGAGTCGGCCAGCTGTCCCAACATCGGCGAGTGCTGGAACCGCCGCGCCCTGACCATCATGATCCTCGGCGATATCTGCACCCGGTCGTGCCAGTTCTGCGATGTCACCACCGGCCGGCCGCTGCCGCCGGATCCCGATGAGCCGCGGCGGGTGGCGCTGCTCCTGGGCCAGCTCGGGCTGCGCCACACCGTCATCACCTGCGTCGACCGCGACGACCTGCCCGACGGCGGCGCGCGCCACTGGGCCCAGACCATCGCGGAGGTCCGCGCCCACTGTCCCGGCATGACGCTGGAGGTCCTCACCGGCGACTTCAAGGGCAAGACCGGCGATGTGGACACCGTTATCGACGCCGGCCCCGATGTGTACGCCCACAACCTGGAGACGGTGCCGCGCCTGTCGCGCCAGGTGCGGGTGCAGGCCAGCTACCCGCGCAGCTATGCCGTGCTGGCCCACGCCAAGCGGCGCGGCGCGGTGGTCAAGACCGGCCTCATGCTCGGCCTGGGCGAGGAGCTGGATGAGGTCCGCGAGGTCTTGCGCGAGCTTGGCGGCCTAGGCTGCGACATCGTCACGCTTGGACAGTACCTGCGGCCGACCACCCACCACCTACCCGTCGCCCGCTACGTCCACCCCGACGAGTTCGCCGCCCTGCGGCAGGAAGCGCTGGCCCTGGGCATCGCCCACGTCGAAGCCGGACCGCTGGTCCGCAGCAGCTACCACGCCGACGGCCAAGCCGAGATCATCGCCGCCCTGCGCGCCGCCAAGTAATCCCCCTCGCCGCCACGGTGCTCCCAGGCCGTGCCCCGCCCTACGTGATAACCGGCGCCAACGCGACGACGCTGTAAGCGATGGTGCGGCGCGGCCCCGGATTGCGGTACCCGTGCTTCTGATCCCCCCGGAAGACCACGACATCGCCCGGGTTTAGGAGCCAGATGTGGCCGGACTCGGTGAGCTCGATAGAGCCAGACTCGCAGGTCAGATATTCGCGCGTGCCCGGGGTGTGCGGGACTCCCGCCATGTGGCTGCCCGGCGGCAGCTCGAAGCGGTCGAGCTCCATCCCGGCCAGCGGCTCCGGCAGGAGCTTGCGTACCTGCACCAAGCCGCGCTGGCGCACCGGCAAGCTGCCCGCCGGATAAAGCCGCGCCGAAGGACGCGGCGGCGCCAAAAGCTCCTCCACCGAGACCTGCAGCGCCGACGCCGCCTTCACCAGCACCGCGATCGTCGGGTTGGCTCCGCCCGACTCCAAGTTGCCCCAGGTCGGACGCGGCAGCCCCGAGAGCTTGGCCATCTGCTGCTGGGTGAGGCCGCGCGCCTCGCGCAGCTGACGCAGGTTATCGGCGAGGTTGCCGCTGATGCGGTCGTGCGGGTCGTTTGACTCGGCCATGCCACTACACTGGCTCTACGCTAATAGATTAGCAAGCAGGATGACACAGTAGCCGGACAGGACTAAACCAAAGGAGTGAGGACGCGCTAGCAAGCAGCACACAAAAGAGCCGCTTGTGCCTCCTCCATAAACATTCCTTCGGCGGTCCGGAGCCCCCGCGGCCGCAGCGAGTCGAGGTCCATCATGAGTCTCAACAACACTACCGCTTTGATAACTGGTGCGAGCCGCGGTCTTGGTCGCGCCCTGGCGCTGATTCTGGCCCGGCGCGGGGTGCGCGTCGTCATGGTGGCGCGCAACAAAGCGGCCCTGGATGCGGCGGTCGCAGAGGTAACCGCCGCCGGCGGAGTCGCTTTCGGCATCGCCGCGGATCTCGGCGACAAGCAGCAGATCTATGCCATCGCCGGGGAGGCCGCCGCGCTTGTGGGTCCCATCGATCTGCTCATTCATAACGCCAGCATCCTAGGCCCCACACCGTTACAGCTCCTTTTGGATACGGAGTGTGAGGACTTTGAGAAAGTGCTGCAGGCAAACCTGCTCGGACCGTTCCGCTTGAGCAAGGTCATCGCCGGCGTGATGGCGATGCGCCGCAGCGGGACGGTGGTGCACATCAGCTCCGATGCCGCGGTGTCGGCGTATCCGCGGTGGGGCAGCTACGGGGTGTCCAAGGCGGCGCTCGATCACCTAAGCCGCATCCTTGCCGCCGAGTTCGAAGGTACGGGAGTGCGCGTGCTGGCCGTGGATCCGGGGGAGATGGACACGCTCATGCATGCCGCGGCGATCCCGGAAGCCGACCCGCAGACGCTCGCCCGGCCGGAGACCATCGCCGAGCGCATCGTCGATATGATCGAGCGCCCAGCCGCCGCCCCGAGCGGCGCGCGGCTTGTGGCGCCCGACTGGCAGCTGCAACAAAGAAAGGAAGTGTCGCCATGAACCCGGCCCGCGCGCCGCGCGATCGGCGAAGTGATGCGCGACTGCTCGCCGTAGACGCGAAAACCGGACAGCATGCCGACCTGCAGGTGGCGGATCTGCCCTCGCTGCTGCGGCCGGGGGATCTTCTGGTCGTAAATGATGCGGCCACGGTGCCGGCCTCGCTGCAGGGGCAGATTGCGGCGTCAGGCGATCAAAGGGGTGCGCCGGTGGAGCTGCGCTTGGCCGGCTTCGCCGCCGCGACGCCCGGTGAGCCTGCGGAGGAAACCTTCTGGGCCGTCCTTTTTGGCGCCGGAGACTGGCGCACCCCGACCGAGCACCGCCCGCCGCCGCCCGCCGCCGCCGTCGGGACGCACATCGCGCTGGTCGGAGCCTTGGCGGCGCAGGTGCTGGAGGTCTCGCCGATCTCGCCGCGGCTCGTGCGGGTTGGCTTTTCCTTGCGCGGGGCGGCGCTGTGGGCGGCGCTTTATGCCCATGGGAAGCCGGTGCAGTATTCCTATCTGCACCAAGAAGTGGCGCTGTGGTCGGTGCAGACAGCGTATGCGGCGCGGCCGTGGGCGGTGGAGCTGCCGTCGGCGGGTCGGCCGCTGAGCTGGGAGATTCTGCTGCGCCTGCGGCAGTCCGGAGTGGAGCTCGCCTGGCTGACCCATGCCGCGGGACTGAGCAGCACGGGCGAGCCGGCGCTCGACGCGGCGCTGCCTCTGCCGGAGCGCTATGAGATTCCCGATACCACCGCGAGCCTCATCGCCCGCACCCGGCGCCGCGGCGGCCGCGTGATCGCGGTAGGAACCACGGTGGTCCGGGCGCTGGAAGGCGCAGCGCAGGCGGCGGCCGGAAGCGGCCAGGGACAGCTGCTGGCGGCAAGCGGCATCACCGACCTTGTGCTCACTCCCCAGAGCCGCCTGCGCATCGTCGATGGCATCCTCACCGGCATCCACAGCCCGGAGGAGAGTCACTTCCGCCTGCTTGCCGCCTTCAGTCCGCTCGCGCTCCTGCGGCAGAGCTGGGAACACGCCGCCGCGACCGGCTATCTCTGCCATGAGTTCGGCGATCTGAGCCTCATCGCCCCCGACCTTGCGGCGGCGCTGCCCGGCGGCCGAGTCCAGGCGGAAGCGCGGGTTTAGCGGCCGGTTAGGCGCAGTCGTCTACCCGCGCAGCCGCGGCAGCAGCTCCTGCAGCTTGTCTTTGAGCTTGGCGGCGACCAGATCCTGCACCGCGAACTTGTCCTTGGCGGTCGCGATCGGAGCGATGAGCGTCACGGTGTCTAGGATCGTCGCAGTGGCGAGGTTGGTGAAGCGGGCGGTGACCTTGACTTGGCTGTCCACGCGCTGGAAGGTTCCTTGGACGACGACCTCGGCGCCCAGGACTTTGCCCAGCTGCGCGGCGCTCGCCTTATCGATGTAGTCGGTCTTGCTGCGCTGGAGCTCGGGGAGGTTCTGCTCATCGAACTGGTTGCGCTCAAGCAGGGTGATTTTCTCGCGGCCCGACGGTCCTTGCAGCTCGTGCAGGGAGTTGAGCGCCTCCTCGGCCAGACCCTCGGTGAAAAAATCGAGCTCCTTGTCGGCGCCGAGGTTTTTAAAACGCAGCACGGCGATGCGCACCGGACCGGTCGGACGGGCGGCAGGCTCGCTGGCTGCTGCCGCAGTGCGGCTCGGTTTGGGCGCGGGGGGATTCGCGGTGCCGGGATCGCCGGACGGGCTCTCGCCGCCGGAGGTCGGCACCGCGGCTTGGCTGCTTGCGCCAAGGGCGTGATGCAGCCCCCGATCATGCGCCTTCCCAGACAGCACGATCGCCAGCACCACCGAACCCAGAAGTCCCAGACCGCCCGCCAGCAGCAGCACCGGCACGTTGGGCTGCACCTTGCGCGGCCCGATCGGCGCGGTCGCCTGGCTGGTAAGCTGCGCCGAAAGGGCGGCGGCGGCGGTTGCCACCTCGGCCGCAGTCTGAATGCGCTCGTCGCGGTTTTTGCGCGTCATGCGCTCGATGAGCTGGCTGAGCTCGGGCGGGATGCCGCGCGTCTCCTTGGTCAGGTCGGGCAGCGGCTCGCTGATCTGCTTCATCGCCACGCCCACCGCGCTCGGCGCCGTAAACGGAGGCCGGCCGGTGAGCATGTGAAACGCCGACAATCCCAGGGCATAGATGTCGGCGCGGGCATCGGCCGGCTGACCGTTTAGTACCTCCGGCGCCATGTAGCTCAAGGTGCCCAGGGTCGCCTGCGCCGCCGTCAGCTCTTCCGTGGTCTGGGTGAGGCGGGCGATGCCGAAGTCAACGATCTTGAGTCCTTGCTTGCCATCGAGGATCAAGTTGGCTGGCTTGATATCGCGGTGGATGATGCCGGCCGCATGCGCCGCCGCCAGTCCCTGCGCCGCTTGCGCCAGGAGCTCGATGACCTGCCCGGACGGCAGCGGCCCGCGCTCCTGCACCAGCGCCGACAGCGACTGCCCATCGATGAGCTCCATGACGAAATAGGGGTTGCCGTGCTCGTCTTCCCCCGAGTCATAGACCTGCACGATGTGCGGGTGCGACAGCTTGGCGACCGCCCGCGCCTCGCGCTGGAACCGCGCCAGGTACTCCTTGCTCGCCTGTAGGATGACCTTGATCGCGACGGGTCGGTCCAGCGATGGGTCGTAGGCGCGGTACACCGCTCCCATCCCGCCGTGGCCCAGGAGCTGGAGCATGGCATAGCGGCCTAGCTGCGTAGGCGGGGGCGCGGTCTGATCAATGCGATCCATACGATCCTCGCTCGGCTCGTCGCCAGTCTGCGGCGCAACCTCGGCCGAGTCTAGCACGGGCCAATGACCTGTGCCGGCACCTGTGGTGGGCTCCATGGCCCGGTGTGGCGCTGCCACCCTGGGAACTCGCCGAGGCGCCGGCGCGGCCGCTGGCGCGGCGTGAGCGGGGACACGGGCCACCAGCGGTGCCGATCCTTGTCGGGTTGGCACAAGATATGAAAAGCACTCGGGCAGCATCAGCAGCGCCGCGCGCATCCGGTGGATAGCGCGCGGCTTTTGCCGGTGCGGCCCGCTTCGAACCCGTTGCGATACATCACAGCCGGGCCCTTGCGACCCGAGCGCCGGGCGCGATACCGACCGCCCGGACCCGCGGTCCGACTGCGGCCTGCGATGCGTCCATTGTTCCTTCTTGGAACCACACCCTTTGGCAGGAGAAGGCTCATGCACTCGCATAACTCGAAACAGCGTGAAGATCGTTCGCATTTCAACCAGAACTCCCGCGCTTTTAGCGACCGCAATGACCGCAACGATGAGCGCTCCTGGCGCGGCAACCGCGACGACGTAAGAGATCGCGGCTACTCCACAGAGCGCAGCTTCGCCGACGACCGGTCGCCAAGCTCCGGGTTCGCCTACGGCTCGGCGCACGAAGACTTCGACGCGGAGCGGGGCCGCTTCTCCGACCGCGGTCCGGATCAGTACCATCAAGATCGATACCATCAAGATCGATACCATCAAGATCGCTACAATCCCGGCAACGGCCGGCACGAGCACTCTTTCCGGATGAGCCAAAAGGACTACGGCACCCCGGAGCGGTCGTGGTATCCGGGGTATCCGCGCTATGGGAATGCGGAGCGGATGGGAGAGCAGGGGAATCAGGATTTCTCGCACTCGGAGGTTCGCAGCGAAGGACGCTTCATGGGGGGCGCCAACCGCGAGCCTGGCATGTGGAGCCCGAGCGCTGACGCAAGAGGAATGAACCGTCCCTTCCCGGGTAAAGGACCCAAGGGCTACGTCCGCTCCGATGAGCGCATCCATGAAGAGGTCTGTGAGCTTCTGTCCGATGGACATCTTGATGCCAGCGACATCGATGTCACGGTAAAGGACGCCGAGGTGACCCTCATGGGCACGGTCTGCGATCGCCGGACCAAGCGCCTGGCGGAGGAGCTCCTAGAGGGCGTGCGCGGCATCAAGGACATCCAGAATCAGCTCAAGGTCAGCGGCTCGGCCATGAACAAGTCCGGCGGCGGGCAAAAGACCGAGGGTGCCAATGCTGAGGGTCTTAACAAGACCGCAGAAAAGTCTCAGAACGCGCCCAAGAGCGAAATCGCCGGCAGCCATCTGACCAGCGAGCGCAGTAACGGCAGCTCGACGCACAAGAACCTGAACGCCTGAGCGGCTGCCGAAACGGCGCTCAGTCTTTTTTCATACTGCTGGGCGACTTGCTCCGGCTGATGCGCGGTCTTGTGGTCTTACCTGCGGCTTGGTTGCGCGAGCCGCGCGTATTGCGGAACTGCTGGTAGTCGATCTTCACCCCGGCATGGGCGAGAAAATCGATGAAGCGCTGATAGTCCTGCGCCGCCACCCCTAGACGGCTGGCGGCGCGGGAATAAAAGCCTCCGGTCTCGGCCAGGGCGCGGCGGACAAGCTCCTCCAGCTGGTGCAGCGGCAGCTTGTGAATCTTCCACAGCGGCCACACGTTGTCCCAGAACCATCCCTCCGGCGGCGGATCGGGACAGTGCGGCAGCGACGCGACAAAGCTTTGCCCCCAGCCGTCCTCGGCCTCCAGGGCGCGGCGGACATCATCGGCCAGTAGTTCGTCCGGACGCCCATACAGAGCAAGAGCGCGCAGCACCACGGACTCCAGCTGGCGGATGTTGCCGGGCCAGTGGTAGGAACACAGGGCCTCGGGAACGCCCTTGCCGATGGGAACCTCGCCGCGGCCCATGCGGGCGATGATGTGGCGCAGGAGCAGCGGAATGTCGGAAGTCCGCTCGCGCAGCGGCGGAATGCGTACGACCAGCGCGGAGAGCCGGTAGTACAGATCTTCGCGGAAGCGGTTGGCGCGGATCTCACCCACCAGATCTTTGTTGGTCGCCGCCAGCACGCGCACGTTGGTGCGGATGGACTCCTCACCGCCCAGGCGGCTGAAGTCGCGCTGGCTGGTGCGGCCAAGCACGCGCAAAAGCTTGACCTGGACCTGCGGCACGATGTCGCCGACTTCGTCGATGAACAGGGTCGATTTGTGGGCGGTCTCGAAGCATCCTTTGCGCCGCCCGGTGGCGCCGGTGAAGGCGCCGCGCTCATGTCCGAACAGCTCACTTTGGATGAGGTTCGGATCGCCGCCGAGCGCCGCGAAGTTGGTGGCGATCATCGGCCGCGGCCGGCGCGGCGAGGCGTGGTGGATGGCGTGCGCGATCATCTCCTTGCCGGTGCCGGTCTCACCGATGACCAGGACCGTGTCGTCTTCGCGGGCGGCGACGCGCTCGATGGTGCGGTAGACCTCGCCCATCGGGCCGCGCGGATCGCCTATCAGGTTGCCGAAAAAGTACTCCAGGTTCTCCGCGTGGCCGGTGCGGTCAAAGCCAAACTCGCGGCGCTGCTGCCGCGCCACGTCGCGCTCATGCCGCGCCCGCAGCGAGTCGATGAGCCGGGCGTTGTCCACCGCCAGCGCGACCTGATCGGCGAAGATCTGAAAGCGGTTGATGTCGTCTTCGCTGAAGTAGCCGCTGCTGTGGCTTGAGGCCAGCGCCACGCCGAAGGTCTCGCCGCGCAGGCGCAGGGGAACGCCGATCTCGGAGCAGATCGACGGATCGGCCGGCAGATAAAACGCCGCGGTGCGGGTGTCGGAAGCCACGTACGGCTCCCCCGAGCGTAGTACGTGGGCGACGATCGAGGAGCGCGCCTCCGCCGTCTCTTCGAGCGGAATGAACGGCGGCAGGACCGCGGTGCCGCCGTAGCCCAGCGCTTCACTTAGGAGGAGCCGGCCGGTGTCCGTATCAAGGAGCGCGATGACCCCGGCGTTGGCCCCGAGAAACCGGATCATCTCCTCCGTCACCGTCTGCAAAAGCGGAGCGAGCGAGCGTCCGGAGTTGCGGAACAGCTCCTGCAAATAGAGAAACGACGCGGCGTGGCGGCGCTCCGGCCGGATCTTGTCGAGCGACGCGGCGAACGCTTCGGCCAGATGGCGCACGAAGGCGCGCGCCGGCGCGGCGGGCTCGCTGCGGTGAAAAAGGACCAGCGAGCCGACGACGCGGCCGGCCGGCTCCAGCGGCACGGTCTCGACGTACGTGACGCCGGTCGGGGCGGCGGGGGCGCGGCGCTGACCCACCTGCACGAGGCGCCGCATGAGCAGCCCGAGCTCCGTATAGGAACTATCGGGAGGGATGATCGCCTCAGCCTGACCGGCGCACAGGGCGGACAGGTGCGAGCCGGTGAGCGGCACGGTCTGCCGGTTCGGCTCACACAGCGACTCGCCGTCGCGGCTCTGGACGATGAGGACCGACATCGCGTCTTCGCTGACCGAAAACACCGCCGCCAGCTGCAGCTCGGGCAGGAGCGCCAGGCACTCGCGGGTGAAGCTGTCGGACAGCTCCAGCTCGGTGATCCAGCGCATGCGCTTGGCGAACTTTTCGTGCTCGCGCTGCGCCCGCGCCCGCTCCAGCTCCGTCGCCGCCGCCGTACACACCGATGTGAGGTTGCGGGCGCTCGTCTCATCGAGCCGCGGCGCCGCAAGGCTCGCCACCAGCACCAGCCGCCCGAGCGGCCGCTCCCCCGGCAGCGGCACCAGGCGGTGCTCGCTGATGCCGACCTGCTGCATCGCCCAGCGCTCGGGATGGCTGAGGCGCTCGGAGCTCAGCGCGAGCAGACATAGGAGCTGCGCCTTTTCGACGACGGCATGACCGCCGCGGGCGACTTCCTCCAGCGACCGGGTGAGCGGATCTTCAATCTGCAGGCTCGCTCCCCAGCCGCGCGGGAGCAGGGGGAGGATGCGGGCGAAAAACGCCGCGAACGCCGGGTCGGGTTGAGGCTCGCTGCTGCGCCGGGGAGCTTCCATGAGATCTACCGTCAATCCTTCAATCCGTAGGGGGGGATTTTCGCGGAATCGGCTGTTTTTTTCGCGCCGTTAGAGGCCTTTTTCGGCCCCCGAATCCTGTCAGACCCAAGGGTTATAAAAAGAACATTCGACATCGAAAGGATGAAGAAAATGACTACCAAGCACACTCTGTTTTCGGGGCGGTTTGCGGTTCTGATGGGCGTTTTGCGGGCGCTTGGGAAGGGCTCTGCCCGCGCTTTGCTGGCGGCGCTGCGCGGGCTGCGCGAGTTTGTCCTTATTTCCGGTAGTTATCCATCGCTGACGCGCGATCCCGGGATTGCCGCCTACCGCCTGTTGGAGGGCCACCCGCGACGGTCCCGTCCCTTTCGCAAGTCTGCCATCTCGCTCAGCGCCGGCGTCGCCAGCGAGCCGCAGTGGCAGTTTGGCGCCTTTCTGTAGGCGGCGGCCGCGGCAGCCGCGCCCGGCGTTCACCGAACGGGCGGCGTTTGTGGACCGGCAAGCCGCAACCGTTCCGGCGGGTTTTTCCGGGGGAAGGCGGCGCGAGCTGAAGCGCCGCCAGCTGTCCGATGTGCGGCGGGCGGCAGCCAAGGTCGCCGAGCCTTCGCGCTCGCGGCGCTAGCGGGGGCGCTCTCCGGCGCGGCTTACAGCAGGCCTTTGCGCAGGCGGGCCGCCGCTTCGTGCAAGACCGGGTCTTCCTTGGCGAAGCAGAAGCGCAGGATGGTCTCGCCGATGGGATCGCGGTAGAAGCTGGCGCCGGAGACGCTGGCGACGCCGACCCGGTCAAGGAGCTTCATCGCCGCGGCGCGGGCCGTGGGCTCCCCGAGCTTGCGCGCATCGCACAGGACGTAGTAAGCGCCCTGCGGCCAGTACGGCGTAAGCCCGACTTCGCCCAGCGCCGTGCACAGGATGTCGCGCTTTTTTTCGTACGCGGCCGACAGGTCGGCGAAGTAGCCCGCCGGCAGCTCCAACAGGCCGGCGAGCGACCCGTACTGCAGCGGCGTCGGGGCGCAGACATACAAAAGGTCGTGGGCGATGACGATGCGCGCCACCGCCTCCGCCGGCGCGGTGAGGTAGCCGACGCGCCAGCCGGTGATCGAAAACGTCTTGGACAGACCGGAGATGGTTACGCACCGCTCGCGCATGCCCGGCTGGCTGGCGAGCGGGATGTGGCGGCGGCCGTCAAAGACGATGTGCTCGTAGATCTCGTCGGTAAAGGCGGTCAGGTTGTGGCTGCAGCAGAAGTCGGCCAGGAGCTTGAGCTCCGCCGGGGTCAGCACCTTGCCCAGGGGATTGCTCGGCGTGCAGACGACGATGCCGCGGGTGCGGGCGGTGACGTGGCGGGCCAGGGTCGCCGCATCGATGTGCCAGTCCGGCGGGGTCAGCGGCACCAGCACCGGCTTTAGTCCGAGCGCGACGAGCGTATTGAAGTGGTAGCCGTAGTACGGCTCGAACAGGATCACCTCGTCGCCGGGATCGCACAGGGCGAGCACTGCGGCCGCGAAGCCGCCGGTGGCGCCGCTCGTGATCGCCACCTCGCTCTGCGGGTCGTAGCTTATGCCGTAGCTGCGCTCGATCTTGCGGGCCACGGCGGCACGCAGCTCGGGCACGCCGGCCGGGGGGGCGTAGATGGCCTTGTGCTCGGCGATGGCCTCACCCGCGCCGCGGGCGACGGGCACCGGCGTCGGCAGATCGCACACGCCCTGGCCAAGGTTTATCCCGCCCACGGCCTGACAAGCCAGCGACATCGCGCGGATATCCGAGATCGCAAGCGTACTTAGACGAGCCCCAATGTGCATGGGCGAAGTCTACCATGATGGCCGGCCCATAGCCGGCACGACGGCTGGTACGATGACCGGCGCGATGGCCTATACGATGACCGGCACGATGACCGGTACGACGGCCGGCGCGACGACCGGCGCGACGACCGGCACGACGACCGGCGCGACGACCAGCACGACGACCGGCGCGACGACCGGCACGACGACCGCCACGACGACCGCCACGGCGGTCAGTACGATGGCCAGCGCGATGACCAGCACGGCGACCCGTAAGACGGCGGGCACGAACACTCGCAGACCGGCCCGCCCGGCAGCCGAGCGGAACGCGGTGCGGAGGGCCGCCGCTAGCGGCCGGAGATGCTCTGCAGGGCCTGGCGGATGGCTTGCGCCGCCGACTCGATCTCCGACTCGTAGCCGCCGAGCCAGAGCCGGCCGACGGCGCCGAAGGTGATGACCTCTAGGAGGTGGATCGGCGCGGCTTTTTCCGCCTCGTTGGCGCAGATCGCGGCGTAGCCGGCGGGCACCACCTCCAGCGTGTAGAGGGTCTGCTTCTCGCCGATCATGTCGCCGTGGCGCATGCGGTTTATGAGCTGGGAGTGATACCCCTCGATGCCGGTGATGATCTCTTCCGAGACGATCTTGGGCTTGAGGCGGGCGCCCTCATCGACCCCCAGATGCGACAGAATCGCCGCCCCGGCCTGCCGCACCTCGCCCTGATCGAACGAGTGGAGCTCGATAAGTCCGTAGGCGCGCTCGACGATCTGCATGCCGGGGATGACGCGGGTGGCTTTGAGCGCCACGTCCGTCACCTGGTTGATGGCGATGCCCGGCGCGATCTCGACAAACAGCGCCGCCTGCCGCTCAAGCGGCATGAACCCGGAGGCTACCGTCTGAAAAAATCCGGTGAGCTGCGGCTGCAGGATGTCGATGTAGCTGAAGGTGCGTAGTTCCATGTCCGTGCTCTCCGCCGTATGGGCGCTGCGCCAAGGGTTTGTCGGTCAGGCCCGGCGCGAGTTGGCAGTCTCGGAGGGTGTCGGCTAGACGGCGGCGACCCTACCACGAAGCGTGCGCCGCGCTCAATCGCCGCAAGCGGCCGGATGCAGCCGCGCGGCCGGATCCGGTCTTGGCCGGGCCTGTCGGGCGGCTGCGCCAATCCCAGTCGGCACGCGGGGTTTGGCCGGGTCCGGGTAGCGGCGACGTTGCCATACTTTACGGCTCAGCCGCGCACGGATACGCTGCAAGCATGCCGCGTTGCTCTTTTTTGCTCGCTTGGTCCGCGGGGCAAGGCCTGCGGAACCGGGTCGCCGCTCCCGCCCGGGCGTCTGTTGTCACCGCCGTCAGCGCTGTCTGCGGCGCTCTGATTTTGGGTTCTGGCGCCGCCGCCGCCGCGGATCCGGTGCGGATGTCGCTGACCTCGAAGGTGTCGGCCCCGGCCAAGCCGTCCATTACGATCATCGCCGATGAGCCGCTGCAGAACCTGACGATCGCGCTGGAGCCCGCCGCCCCCGAAGACGGCGGCAAGGCGAGCGGCGAGGCGGGTCTGCTCAAGCTCAGCCAGAAGCAGATGAAGGCCGGGCAGAAGGTGGTCTTCCCCCTGGGCAGCGGCAAGCCGGGCGCGACCCACTGGCAGGGCATGATCCAGTGCAACTCCGGCGGCAAGCTGTGGAAGCGCGAGGCGACGTTCGACACCTCGGTCGCCCGCCGTCTGGAGATCGGCTTTGACCGCAACTATCACTCCGAGCACCTCGATCTCACCCGCCGGTTCGTCGAGGTCAAGCTGTCCGCCGCCGCCGGCCGCGGCGTGATCGAGGTGTTCGCCGATGACGGCACCAAGATGGGCAGCGGCTCCACCAACTTTTCCGGCGAGGCGGCCGGCACCTGGCTGCGCGTGCCCTGGCAGGGGCAGACCGCCGCGGCGCACGACTCGGTGGTGCTGCGGCTGGCCTTGACCCTGTTTGACAGCGACGGCAACGAAGCGAAAATCGACCTGTACCCGTGGGCGGTGTCGGTGCCCCACGAAGAGGTGAACTTCACCACCGCCTCGGCCGATATTGCCGAAGGCGAGCGCGGCAAGCTCGATGAGAGCCTGCACAAGATCAACGTCGTCCTCGACCGAGTCGGGCACACGCTCATGCAGTTCGCCGAAAAAGGCATCACCGCCAATAATCCGCCGTCGCCCAAGCTGTTCGTCATCGGCCACACCGACACCGTCGGCGGGGACGGCGACAACCTTACCCTGTCGCGCAACCGGGCGCGGGCGATCGCCAGCTACTTCCGCAGCAAGGGCTTCCGCCTGCCGGTGTTCTACGTCGGCTACGGCGAGCGCCAGCTGCGCGCCCGCACCGCCGACAACACCGACGAAGCGCGCAACCGCCGCGCCGACTACACCCTGGCGCTGGAGGCGCCGCCGACGCTCAACGGGACGAGCTGGCAGAAGCTGTAAGCCGCCGCGGGCGGGACGGCGGCTAGGGGCGCGGGATGAGCGCGGCGATCCGCCACGCCTTGCCTTCGCGCTGCAACAGCGCCTCGAGGTTGCCGCGGCCCTCGCGGCTCTCGTAGTGCACGTTGAAGGTGGTCCGCCGGCTGAGCAGTCCGCCGGTGCTGCTGTCGAGCACCGAGACCGTGCTGCCCGGGAAACCCGGCGCGAAGTGCAACAGCGTCTGGACAAAGCCGTCGCACAGAAGGATCTGCTGCTGCGCCGTCGTGAGGTTGCGGCAGGCCGCGCGCTGCTTGAGCAGCTTGGCCGAGCCGAGGTCGCGCGCCAGCGCCTGCACCGCCGCGAGCTTTTGCGTATCGTCGCGGCGGCAGCCGGTCGTCGTCCCAAGAAGCAGGGCAAAGCCCAGGGCAACGATCCGGTGGCCGGCAGAAGACATGGGGCCGCGAAGCAGTCGCAGGGTCATGGCAAGGCCTCACTTCAACATACCATGCCCGCCGGCTCAGGTTCTATGGGGGGCCGAAGCCGGCCCGGGGCCGACGATGATCCGCGCGGCCGCATGGCCACCGCTTGGCCGCGCCGTGAAGCTCCCGCGCCCTAGGGCGAATCCAGGTGATCCGCATCCACCTTATTTGTCGTCGCCAGGCCGGCATACGGCGCATCTAACGCCGCCGCTTTTGCCAATGCGGCGGCAAGCGCTTGCACGCTGGCCAGCGACTGCCTGGCGAAGGCAAGCCCGGCGTCCGGGAAATCAGGGAGCGAGAGAACCTGGCAGGGCTTGCCGGTACGGGGATGGGGAAAGCGCAGCTGCGCCGCGTGCAGCAAAAGCCGCGCTGCCGCGGGTCCGCCATAGTTTGGGTCGCCGCAGAGCGGGCTGCCCAGAGCCGCCAGATGGACGCGGATCTGGTGCGTGCGCCCGCTGCGGATGCGGACAAGGAGCAGGGCCTGGGGCGCTGCGGGCGGCTGGCTGCGGGCGATGACCTGGAACAGCGTGGTCGCCGGCTGACCCTGGGCGGAGCCGCGCGGGTAGCACTGGCGCAGGGCCGACATCGGGCCGCTCTGGGCGCGCGGGCCGATGCGGAGCTCGATGCACCCGGAGTCGGGCGGCGACCCCGCGACTACTGCGACATAAGAACGGCTGACTGCGCCGTCGTCGAAAGCCTGCTGCAGCGCCGCTGTGGCCTGCGGTGTGCGCGCCGCCAGAAGGAGTCCCGACGCCTCGGTATCCAGGCGGTGGAGCAGGCTGACCTGCGGCGGCAGGAGCGCTGTTACCGACGGACCGCCGCGGCGGCCCGGCTGCGTGCTCAAGCCGGGCGGTTTCTCGATGACCATCACTTCGGCGTCCTGCATCGCGATGCGCAGCGCGGGCGTACCGGCCGGCCGCGGCGGGGCGGCCGCGATGAACACGGTGACGCGGCCGCCGGGGGTCAGCGGCTGCAGCGGTCGCTCGGCGCGGTGCTGGCCGATCCGCACCGCCCCCTCGGCGATGAGCTGCGCCACCTCCGCCGCCGTCCGGGCAAGCCGAGCTTGCAAGAAGCGGGTGAGCTCCAGCGGGTCGGCAGCAGCGACGGTCAGTAGGTGTTTTTTGCGCTCAGCGGCCATCGCCGGCTGCGGCGCGGTGGTCCGCTTTTTCGTCGCCCGGCGGCCGCGCTGCGGCGGCGCCGCTCAGCGCCAGCGCTACGGCCGCGGCGACGCTTACGTTGTGCAGGACCAGGGAGCGGTTGCTGCGCAGGCTCTCCTGCGCCGTGCTCTCCGCGATCCGCGCCAGCAGAAACGGCGTCAGCTGCTTGCCGCTCACCCCCGAGCTCGCCGCCGCGCGCAGGGCCGCATCGATTGCCCGCTCGACGAGCTCGGCGTCCAGGGCATCGGCGCTGGGGATGGGGTTTACCAGCAGCAAGCCGCGGCTCGGATGAACCTGCAGATGCGCCGCGAACAGCGCCGCTGCCGCCTGCGGCGAGTCCACCCGGTGGGTGAGCCGCAGGCCGGTAGAGGGTGTGTAGAACCCGGGGAAATCGTCGGTGCGGTAGCCGACCACCGGCACCCCGAGCGTCTCCAGATACTCCAGCGTTTTCGGCAGATCGAGGATCGCCTTGGCCCCGGCCGAGACCACGGCGACCGGATGGTGGGCCAGGGCGGTCAGGTCGCTCGATACGTCCAGCGCATCGCCGCGGTGCACGCCGCCGATGCCGCCGGTGGCGAACAGCCGCACGCCGGCCCGCGCGGCCGCCACCACGGTGGCGGAAACCGTGGTCGCGCCATCGCCGCCGCTGGCCAAAAGCGGTCCCAGATCGGCCGCCGCCGCCTTGCTGAGCGGACCGCGCGCCACCCGCTCCAGCTCACTGCGCGAAAGCCCGACGCACAGGCGTCCGCCGAGCACGGCCACCGTCGCGGGAATCGCTCCAGCCTGGCGCACCGCCGCTTCCGCCTGGATTCCGACCTCCAGGTTCTGCGGCCACGGCAGCCCGTGGGCGAGCAGCGTCGACTCCAGCGCCACCACCCCCTGGTCGGCCGCCAGCGCCGCCGCCACTTCTTCCGCGATGCGGAGAAACATCGAAGCTGCGGCGGGCATCAGTTTTGGGCTCGGGCTTGCTTCTGCTGCCGCAGCGCCACAAGCTCATCGCGGGAGAGGCGGTAGATCTCGCCGCAGTAGTTGCAGGTCACCTCGGCCTGGCCGTCGCCGATCATCTCGTCGATGGCTTCCAGCGACTGGCCGGCGATCATGGCCTCGATGCGGCCGCGGTCGCAGCGGCAGCGGAACAAAAGCGGGCGCTCGTCCTTTACCTCGATGCCGGCGGCGTGGGGGCCAAGCAGCAGCTGCGCTAGCTCCAGCGGGGTCGCCGGCCCGGCGTTGAGCCGGTCGAACAAGTCGCCGCCGCGCAGGGAGTGCTGGGCCTCGCGCAGGGCGACCGCCGTTTCGGGCGGGGACTCGGGGAGGCTCTGCAGCAGCACGGCGCCGGCGGACAGCACCTGACCGTCGGCACTCATCGTCAGCTCGCAGCCCAGCGCGGAGGGGATCTGCTCGGACTGGCGGAGGTAGGCTTCGATGTCTTCGTCGATCTCGCTGGTCACAAGCGGCACCTGGCCGGCGAAGCGCTCTTTGAGGCCGACATCGCGCACGACGTTGACGACGCCGTCGCGGCCGATGAGGTTGGCGAGGATCTGGCGTTTGTTCATCGGCCGCTCCGCGCAGGCGGTCGGGGCCAGCGGGTAGCCGCGCACCGCTCCGTCGTCGTAGGCATCCACGGTGACGCCCTTGAGCGGACCGCTAGCGACAAGCTGGATGGTGACCCGCTCGCCGCCTGGCACGACCGAGGCCAACAGCAGCCCGCCGCACAGCCCGCGGCCCAGCGCGCACGCCGCGGCGGCGCTCGCCTGGTGGCGCTGCGCCGCGGTCTGGCAGAGCTTTGTCGCCATCAGCGCGACGATGCGCAAGTTCAAAGGACGATGTACGGCACGGATTAAGAGGTCAGACATGGGAACGCCTTAAAAAAACCTAGTTCTTACGCCAAGTTAGCAACTTTTATCGGCCCGCGCACGATACCTCCCTACATCGCACCTACCTCGCGCTCGGTACTTGTTTTTGAAAGAGCGCAATCGGACTTGGGGCCGGCGGCCCCTTTTGCTGGAGGTTCTCTGCATGCTGCGCTCCCGATCTGCTGATTGCGCCGATTTTTATCACTCCATGCCGTCGCCGACACCGTCGCAGGCAGCCGATGCCGGGCCGCTTGCGGCCAAGACCGCGCCGCGGATCGCCGATGGCCGGACGCCGATTTTTGGCCAGCTGCCGCCGGCCGGCCGGGCCCGTCCGCGCGCCGAGGCCCTGGTCCTGCGCGCCAGCAGCGGCGCGACCCGCTGCATCACGGGTCCGACGCGCGTCGGCAGTGCCCCGGACAACGACTGGGTCTTGAGCGATCCGTATGTCTCGCAGTACCACGCCCTGCTCAGCCCGGAGGGGGAGGGTCTGCGGGTGATCGATCGCGGCTCGCGCAATGGCATCTTTCTAAACGGGGCGCGGGTCAAGCAAGGGGAGCTGCAGCGCGGCGGCTGGCTGCAGCTCGGCGGGCTGCAGCTGCGTCTTGGCGCGAGCGAGAAGTCGCCGCCGCTGCTTGGCGACAGCGCCGCGATGGTCAAGGTGCGGCAGAACATCCAGCGCTTTGCGCCGACCGCGCTGCCGGTGCTGATCTATGGCGAGAGCGGCACCGGCAAGGAGCTTGTAGCGCGCTCGCTGCACGAGCAGAGCGGTCGGCGCGGGGAGCTGATCGCAGTAAACTGCGGCGCCCTGCCGCGTGAGCTTATCGAGAGCGAGCTGTTCGGCCATGAGCGCGGCGCCTTCACCGGCGCCCAGCGGCGGCACCTGGGCTGCTTCGGCGAAGCGGACGGCGGGACGCTGTTCCTTGATGAGATTGCCGAGCTGCCGTTGGAGCTGCAGCCGCGCCTGCTGCGGGCGCTGGAGAGCCGCGCCATCCGTCCGATCGGCAGCAGCCGCGAGCTGCCGATCGACGTACGCATTGTTGCAGCGACGCACCGCGATCTCCAGGCGGCAGTCGGACGCGGCAGCTTCCGCGCCGATCTTTATTATCGCCTGTGCGGCCTCACCGTCGTCACGCCGCCGCTGCGTAAGCGTCCGTCGGACATTCCCGTCCTGGTGCGGCACTTCCTGCGCGAGCTGGCCGGGCCGCTGCCGCCGCGCGAGATCAGCGATGAGGAGCTAGGGCTCGTCGCGCAGAGGTCGTGGCCGGGCAATGTCCGGCAGCTGCGCCATGCGGTGCTGCGGGCGGCGTACCTGGCCAGCGGACCGCGGCTTGCGGCGCGCGATGTCTTGGCGGAGCCCGACAGCCTCGCTCTGCCCGAAGGCCTTTTGCAGCTGCGCGGCCGCCGCTTTGCCGACATCGAGCGCGAGATCTACGTCTCGGCCCTCGCCCAAACCGGCGGCAACTGTCGCGCCGCGGCGGAGCTGCTCGCGGTGCCGAAATCGACGCTGCATGACAAGCTGCGGCGCCTGGGCATTCCGGCTCTGCGCGAAACCGCCGTCCGGCCCGAGGGGAGCGCGGCTCCTTGAACCGCGAACGCCTGGCATCGCCAGGGCGCGGCTGAAAAAAGAAAACGCCGCCTGGACATAATTCCAGGCGGCGTTCCCATCGAGTAGCGGGGGGAGGATTTGAACCTCCGACCTTCGGGTTATGAGCCCGACGAGCT